>CP069418.1:1295452-1619315 GCA_017569305.1 Clostridiales bacterium FE2011
CTTCTTTCCGCAGCTTTCTCCTGTATCATGAACCAAAGCAGACCGGTTGTCAAGGAAAGGAAAAGATGCTATATTGCGGTTAAACAAGGGAAAAAAGGATGTACCGCTTATATGGAATGGTTTTTGACCGAAACAGAACTGTCCGCGTGGAAAACGCGTGAAAAACGGCTGACCGCCGCTTTCCGGATCCTCGTCTGCCTCACGCTGATTATCTTCATTGTCTTGTGCCTGCTGGTGCGCACGGAGAACGCGCAGACCATGCATGCCGTGATCCTTGCCGTCACCGCCCTCCTGGGCTGGATCTGCATTACCGTCTATGTGCTGGGCGTGAAGGAAGCCCGTACCCAGTCCGGGCATCTGGATATGCTGCAGAAAGGGGAAAAGGAGTTCCGGACCGGCCGCCTGACCCTGACCCGGGATTCCATCCAGATCCCGAAAAGCATCCGCATTCGCAAAGTCCTGCTGGATTCCGGAGAGGGGGATCCTGCCCGCCTGAACCTGGATGAGCGCTGGGTTTCCCGGCTGCCCCGGGACGGAAGCCTGGTGCGCCTGGCGTTGGTTCACAGCTATATTGCCGGGGTGGAAACCCTGGAGAGCGGCTCCGCGGAAGGCGGTGCTTCCCGCCGTCCCGCCCGGATAAAGAAGATAGGACAGCTCATTCCCCTGCTTGGCGTCTGGCTGCTGGTAGCCGTCATCTTCGGCAGCTTTGTGTTTTACCAGATCACGGATACCGATCCGGCCCATAAACTGACCCTTTATGTGGACGGGGAAGTCCGCAATGAGGCACAGCTGGCCGCCCTGCTGGAAAAAGAGCTTCCTGAACCCATCCGCATGGTGCAGGTGCATCCCTTCTCCTATGCCATGTTCGGTTCCGACGCACTCCGCGCCGCGGATCTCTATATTGTTCCGGACAGCGACCTGGAACAGTTTGCGGACTGGTTTGCTCCCGGGGAGGAAAGCGTTACCGTCCATGATCCGGAAACCGGGGTTTCCGTTGCCGGCACATGGCTCCTGTATGCCCCGGAAGAGACCTACCGTCTGTATCTTGGCGCAAATTCCGCCCATCTGGAGGATGGACTGGCCCGGCAGGGCGCTGAGCTGCTGATAAACCTGAAAACAGAGGAGGAAACCAGATGAACGCGCGCATGTTCCTGATCCTGGCCCTGATTCTTTTCCTGCTTCTGCCCTGCCTGTCCGCCGGGGCGGAGTCTTCTTCCGACACGCTGTATGTAAAGAAGGTGGAAAACCTGCCGGATGACTTCATTTTCGGCATGGATATCTCCAGCGTGCTCGCCGAAGAGAAAAGCGGCGTAAAGTATTACGACTTTGACGGCAAAGAAGCCGATTTGTTCAGCCTGCTGGCGGAAAACGGGATCAACTATATCCGCGTCCGTGTCTGGAATAATCCCTATGATAATGAAGGCCGCGGCTTCGGCGGCGGCAACTGCGATATCCTCAATGCCGTGGAAATCGGCAAACGGGCGACTGCCTGCGGCATGAAGCTGCTGGTGGACTTCCACTATTCCGATTTCTGGGCTGATCCGGGCAAGCAGATGGTTCCCCGTGCCTGGGCAAAGCTGGATATCGATGAAAAGGAAGAAGAATTATATAAATATACCCTTGACTGCATGAAGCAGCTGAAGGATGCCGGTGTGGATGTGGGCATGGTTCAGCTGGGCAATGAAACCAACGGCGCTCTCTGCGGGGAAAAGATCTGGCGGGACATCGCCCATCTCATGGACGCCGGTTCCCGTGCCGTGAAGGAAGTCTATCCGGAAGCCCTGATTGCCCTGCATTTTGCCAATCCCGAGAAGCCGGACAGCTACCGGACCTATGCTTCCAAGATGGCTTATTACGAGCAATACGGCCTGATCCAGTATGACGTCTTCGCCACTTCCTATTATCCTTACTGGCACGGCACGCTGGACAATCTTGCTGAAACCCTGACGGAGATTGCCGAAACTTACGGCAAAAAAGTCATGGTTATGGAAACCTCCTACGCCTTTACTGCGGAGGATACGGATTTCTCCGCCAATACCATCGGTGACGGCGGTGGAATCGTCAAGGATTATCCCTTCACCGTCCAGGGCCAGGCCAACTGTATCCGAAACATCACGGATACCATCGTAAACCACACGCCCTCCGGCATCGGCGTCTGCTACTGGGAAGGCGCCTGGATCACCGTGGGAACGGACAGCTGGGAAGAGAACCATGAAATCTGGGAGCAGTACGGCTCCGGCTGGGCTTCCAGTTATGCCTCTGTATATGATCCCAAGGATGCCGGGAAATATTACGGCGGCATCGCCGTGGACAACCAGGCTTTCTTTGACGCGAAAGGAAACGCGCTGGAATCCCTGAAGGTTTTCAGCCTGATGCGCACCGGCAATGAAATTGCGCCTGTTCCGGACGCGCTGGAAGAGCCGTCTGTCATCTGCGACCTGAATATGCCCCTGGTTCTTCCGGAAACAGTCAATGCCGTCATGACAGATGACAGCCGCCAGGCCATCCCTGTTACCTGGAATCTTTCGGAGGAAGAAGATCAGGCAATGCACACTTCCGGTCCCGCGCAGTATGTGATCACCGGAGAGGCCGGCGGTATGGAGGCAAAGTGCTTCGTTTCCATGGTTGAATATAACTACCTGAAGGATTACAGCTTTGAGGAAGGCAGCGATGCCTGGGTCATCACTGATCTGAAGAAAGCGGATGAACTGTATATAGAGGATAAAAAAACAGATTCCCTCACCGGTTCAAAACACATGCATTTCTGGAGTGCCGCCCAGGACAGTGTGGAATTCACCCTGGAGCAGACAGTCAGCGACCTTCCGGAAGGAAAGTTCAGGTTCGCCTTGTCCGTCATGGGCGGCGACTGCGGCACTACCGATATTTATGCCTATGCCAAAGTGGACGGTACCGAGGTCGCAAGGTCGGAACAGATTCCTATTACCGGCTGGAACAGCTGGAACCAGGGGATCATTCCGGAATTTGATCATCCTGCCGGTATGGAAGTGACGGTCGGTCTCTATGTAAAGTGCCAGGGAGCCGGTAACGGGGCCTGGGGAAAAATCGACGACGCAATGCTCAATTCTTTACGGTAAAAGGGCTCCGGGTTTTCGAATCATCGGAAACGATACCAATTACGTAAAATAAGGGCTTCCAGAAAATTTGTTGTTGACAAAAAATGGACTCTGCTATAAAATATGCACACAGTCGAAACGGCATAAATTCTCCCAAAAGTCACATGGCTCTTTGGAGAATTTGTCGTCCGGCAAAAAAGAATGAAAATAAATATTGAAAGGATGATCACTCCATGAAAAAATTCCTCGCCATCGTATTGGCTGCTGTAATGGCACTTTCCATGGTCTCTTTCGCTTCTGCGTCCAGCCTGGCCGGAGAATACGAAATCAAGGTCTGGGTGGCTGACGCCATCGTTGACCTGACCGAAGCTCAGATCAAGCGTTTCAATGAAACCAACGAAGACGGCATCGTTTTCAAAGCCACCATCGAAAAGATGGGTGAAGGCGACGCTGCCAGCAACATGGTGCAGGACGTTGAAGCCGGCGCTGACATCTACTGCTTCGCGCAGGACCAGCTGTCCCGCCTGCTGACCGCCAAGGCCCTGGCCAAGCTGGGAACCAAGGCTGCCGAATTCGTCACCGCGAATTATGACGCTGACTCCGCCAAGTCCGTCACCGTGGATGGCACCATGTACGCCTACCCGCTGACCGCGGACAACGGCTACTTCATGTACTATGACAAGAGCGTCATTCCGGACGAGGATGTTGACTCTCTTGAAAAGCTGATCGAAGACTGCGAGAAGGCCGGTAAGTACTTCTCCTTCGATCTGAAGAACGTCTGGTATTCCGCCGGCTTCTTCTTCGGCGATGTCGGCTGCACCTCCACCTGGGTTATGGACGCCGACGGCAATGCCAAGGGCGTTGTGGATAACTTCAACAGCGACAAGGGCCTGATCGCCCTGAAGGGCATGAAGAAACTGCTGGATTCCGACTGCTGGAACAGCAGCTCCGAAGTTTCCGCTTTCGAAAGCAATTCCGCCATCGTGGTCTCCGGCACCTGGGGTTCCTCCACTGCCAAGCAGATCCTGGGCGACAACCTGGGCGTTGCTGATCTGCCTTCCTATGACATCGACGGTACCGCCTATCACATCGGCAGCTTCTTCGGCTTCAAGCTCATGGGCATTAAGCCGCAGGAAGATCCGGTGAAGAACGCCGCCCTGAACAAGCTGGCCCAGTTCCTGACCGGCAAGGAATGCTCCCTGGAGCGTCATGCCTCCAACGGCTGGGGCCCCGCCAACCTGGAAGCCCAGGCTGATGAAGCTGTTCTGAATGACCCGATTCTGGCTGCTGTGTATGCTCAGAAGGAATACGGACAGGTTCAGCTCGCAATCAGCGGTGCCTGGTGGAACATCGGCAATGTTATTGCTGACGAAGCCAAGGATGCCACGGATGAAGAAGGCCTGAAGCAGGTCCTCGTGAACTACGAGAACAAGATCAACGAATCCCTGAAGCTGGATGCCAACGCCCTGCTGTTCGTAGGTGCCTGGAACGGCTGGAACAACGCTGACGAAGCTGACACCTACTACTTCAAGGATGGCGCCCTGACGCTGGACGTTCCGGAAAGCGACTACATGGGCGGCCGTATTGTCAAGCCCGCTGACTGGGGCACTGACAAGGGCTTCGCTCAGGTTACCACCGGTGCTGAACTGATCAAGGATCTGGGTGCTGACAACCCCGACAATAACATCGTGTTCGCAGAGCCCGGCAACTACACCGTGACCTGGGACGGCACTGCCATCACCATCGTGAAGAACTGATAACAACATAATCAGAATCTGACTCGATCATTTTCGGCCGGAGCTGAAGAACATTTCGGCTCCGGCCGATTTCGGATTTTCCATGCACAGGAGAGGAGTGGATCACGGATATGGCACAGCTCAGTGACCTGGAATACCTGAAGCTGTCCAAAGGACGGAGACTCGGGTATAAGGTGGGGCGCTTCTTCGCCAAAATCCCCCAGGCAACCCTGAATGCATTTCAGAGGATTGGGGGAGCGCTGAAGTCAGGCGTCGCCGCCATCGGCCGGGAGGCAAAGGATATCGTAACCACCTTTGTCAACGGCGACTGGAAAACCAAACTCAGTTACCTGGTCATGGGCTTTGGCTGCCTGGCCAGGGGACAGATCCTGCGGGGACTGCTGTTCCTGCTGTTTGAAATTGTATTTATCGGATACATGATCCTGTCCGGAGCATACTGGCTGTCCATGATGCCCTCCCTGGGCAAGGTCGGCCCCACAGAGACATATGACGAGATTTACGATGCATATGTCCATACATACAACGACAACTCCTTCCAGATCCTGCTATACAGTGTGCTGACCATCTTCTTCATCATCGCCTTCATCTACACCTGGCGGGTCAACATCCGCCAGAACAAGGAGGCGGAGCGGATCCTGGCCGCCGGCAAAAGGCTGAAAAGCTCAAAGGAAGACCTGCATTCCATGGTGGATGAGTCTTTCCATAAGACGTTGCTGTCGCTGCCCCTGACCGGCATCATCATCTTTACTGTTCTGCCGCTCATCTTCATGATCCTGGTTGCCTTCACCAACTATGACGGCGCTCATGACGGATACATCAGCAACCTGTTCCACTGGGTGGGGTTGGATAACTTCAACACCCTGTTCTCCTGGAAGAGTGCCAGCGGAACCCAGAGCTATGCGGCCACATTCGGTGAAATCCTGTCCTGGACGCTGATGTGGGCTTTCTTCGCCACATTCACCAACTACTTCCTGGGCATGTTCGTGGCTATGGCCATCAACAAGAAGGGCATCAAGGGCAAAAAGCTCTGGCGGACGATCCTGGTCATGACCATCGCCATTCCGCAGTTCATCTCCCTGCTGTATGTGTCCAAGATGTTCGCCAAGGACGGTATCGTGAACGGTGCCCTGATGAGCCTGGGCTGGATTGATAAAGCCCTTCCCTTCTGGGAAGACGCCACCTGGGCCCGGGTCAGCGTCATTCTCATCAACATCTGGATCGGTATTCCGTACCTGATGCTGATGGCCACCGGTATCCTGATGAACATTCCGGCGGACCTGTATGAATCCGCCCGTATTGACGGTGCCAATCCCTGGCAGCAGTATACGAAAATCACACTTCCATATATGCTGTTCATCACAGGACCGTACCTGCTGACCAGTTTTATAGGCAACATCAACAACTTCAACGTGATCTTCCTGCTCACGGGAGGCGCGCCGACGAACCCGGCAGCATCGTCGGCTTCAGGCTCCGTGGGTTATACGGATCTGCTGATCACCTGGCTGTTCAAGATCAGTACCGGTGCGGAGTCCAAATATTACCTGGCTTCTGTAATCGGTATCATGGTCTTCGTTGTGGTATCGATCATTGCACTGATCGTCTACAACCTGCTGCCGAGTATTAAGAATGAGGAGGACTTCCAGTGATGAGTGAATCAAGTATGAAGCGTCACATGGGACTGCGGGCCTCCAGAACGCTGGGCAACACGCTGATCTATATTCTTCTGATCACCATCAGCGCCATCTGGCTGATCCCCTTCTTCTGCATTGTGCTGCAGTCCTTCCGGGTGGAAAGCACCTGGCAGGTGGGCTACGTGATGCCCAAAGTCTGGGGCCTGGACAACTACCGGAAGCTGTTCTCCTCAGACTTTACCCGCTGGTATACAAACACCTTCATTATTTCCGTCTTTACCGCACTCTTCCAGACGGTCATCGTGCTGTGCATGAGCTACACGCTCAGCCGTTTCCGTTTCAAGATGCGTAAACCCCTGATGAGGTTCATGCTTATCCTGGGCTTCTTCCCCGGCATGCTGACCATGATTATCCTGTACCGCGTGCTGAAGGACCTGGGCCTTACCCAGGCCAACGCAGTTCCCGGTCTGATCCTGGTCTACATCGCCTCCTCCGGTATGGGCTACTATGTGTCCAAAGGTTTCTTTGACACCATCCCCAAATCGCTGGATGAAGCCGCCCGTGTCGACGGGGCGACCCGTTTCCAGGTGCTGAAAAAGATCATCCTGCCGCTCTCCAAGCCCATCGTCATCTACACAGTCCTGACGGCATTCATGGGCCCCTGGGGCGACTACGTCTTTGCCCGCTACATTTCCTTCGGCGCATCCGCCGGTATGAACGTGGCGGTCGGTCTGTACAACTGGCTGACGCCAGACCAGATCAACAACAACTACACCATGTTCTGCGCGGGCGGCGTACTGGTGGCAATCCCTGTTACGCTTCTGTTCCTGTTCTTACAGAAGTACTATGTGGAAGGCGTAACAGGAGGCGCAGTCAAAGGCTAAAGCCTTTGACAGTGACTCCGAGGTGGGGAGCGAGGGACGCGGTGCCCCAGTGGGGCATTTGCCATAGGCAAAAGCGACCCGGAGTCCTGTCGTGCGCGGTGCGCGGGGTTCGGAACGCCCGGAAAACTGTCCAGTGGACAGTTTTCAGTGGAGAACGGGCGGCAGCCCCGGGCACGAGGAATGCCGCCCGCGGTGCGCGCGCGAATCCTTGCCGAAACGAGCGGTGAGCGCGCTCCAGGGCGAACCTCTGAGGGCAGCCAGTGGCTGAAATTCCTAAGAGGGTTTGGAGCGCCCGGATAAAGAGCCAGTGGCTCTTTATCAGCGTAAAACGGGCGGCAGCCCCGAGAGGTCAATCGAAAGGGAGCAAGCTCCACAGTGTGGAGTTGCGACCATTGAGATTGCGGAAAAGCAGCGACGATTGAGGTTGCGGATGCGGTAAAGGGTAAAATCTTTACCCGCAGCACCCAGAAACGGGGTTATGAAAAGCAGTCAACTATTAATTCTGAATTCTTAATTCTGAATTCTGAATTGAAATACCGGCGAATGGAAGGAGCAAATATAGTATGGCAAGCGTAAAATTGACTGACGTCAAAAAGATTTACGATAACAAAGTCACGGCAGTTCATGACTTTAACCTGGAAATCGCGGACAAGGAGTTTGTGGTCTTCGTCGGACCTTCCGGCTGCGGCAAGTCCACCACCCTGCGGATGATCGCCGGCCTGGAGGACATCTCCGAAGGCACCCTGGAAATCGACGGCGAGGTCGTCAATGACCTGCAGCCCAAGGACAGGAATATCGCCATGGTTTTCCAGAACTACGCCCTGTATCCGCATATGACGGTATACGACAACATCGCTTTCAGCCTGCGGCTGAAGAAGATGCCCGAGGATGAGATCTACGAACGCGTCACCAACGCGGCGCAGATTCTGGGCATCACCGAATACCTGACCCGGAAGCCCCGCGCCCTGTCCGGCGGCCAGCGCCAGCGCGTGGCTATCGGCCGCGCCATGGTCCGGAACGCCAAGGTCTTCCTGATGGACGAACCGCTGTCCAACCTGGACGCTAAGCTGCGCAACCAGATGCGCGCGGAAATCATCCTCCTCCGTCAGAAGCTGGATACCACCTTCATCTACGTTACCCATGACCAGACGGAAGCCATGACCCTGGGCGACCGGATCGTCATCATGAAGGATGGCTTCATTGAGCAGGTCGGTACTCCCCAGGAAGTGTTCGATACTCCCGTGAACCTCTTCGTGGCCGGCTTCATCGGCAGCCCCCAGATGAACTTCCTGAAGGCAAACCTGGAAAAGGCAGCCGGCGGATACGTTGTGGATATTCTCGGTGTCAAACTGCCCCTGAATGAAGAACAGAATGCAGTTCTGGAGCAGAAGGGCGTCGGTTCCCAGGAAATCATCCTGGGCGTCCGTCCGGAGCATACCAGCGTGTTGTTTGACAACCAGGAAGGCGCTATCGAATGCAAAATCGACGTCAACGAAATGATGGGCAGCGAGCTGCATCTGCACCTGTCCAGCCAGAACAATGACAAGATCATTGTCCGTCTCCCCACTGTGGACCTGACGAAGGAACAGCGTGAAAGCCTGACCTTTGGCAACAAGCTGTACATCACCTTCCCCGCGAAGGTCATGCACCTCTTCGATCCCGCCACAGAAAAGAGTCTCATTGACGGCTAATCTTTCCAAAATCAAAACCCAGCGGCCTGCTTACAGGCCGCTGGGTTTTTTAGTATCTGTCACATGCGCCATAGGCGCATATTTCATATCGCGCAAGCGATATTTCACATCCTGCGAAGCAGGATATTTCACATTGGCCAAAGGCCAATATTTCATTGTTCTGATTTCCTTTGCCTTGCAAAGAAAATCAGAACAGCTTCCCATTCATAATCGCCAGTATCAGGTTCCCGCTGTTAAACAACGGTGCCAGGGCACTGGCTTCCACCAGCTGGTTCAGGTTATTAACCGGCAGCAGGGTCTGGACCAGGGGCAGCAGGGCAAAAGCCACAAAGCACAGCAGTGCGCCGCGGATCAACCCGAAGGCACCGCCGGCCAGGGAGTTCAGCTGCTTCAGCACCGGGAACTTGAAGACCACTTTCAGGAAGTTGATCACAAAGTGAATCACCAGCAGCAGCGCCAGGAAGCATACAATAAAGCAGATTACATTCAGGATAGCGCCGACAATCGTCTGGGAAACATAGGTTCCCACGTCTGCGGCCGTACCGTAAACCTGGTTTGTCAGGTTGTTCTGCAGCAGGGTGTTCAGCGGAGCAGGCAGGGATACCTTATTCAGGATCTCCGTAATGCTGTTCTCAGTCAGGGACGTAACACTGCTTCCTGCCAGGGTCTGGTCGCCCAGCTTCGTTGCTGCGTCAGTATAGGACGCCAGGGTACGCAGAATTTCAGGATTGTTCTGGATCACTCCTGCCAGCTTCGGACTCAGCCAGAAGCTGAGGCCAAGGGAAAGCAGGCATCCGCCCATGGACGCCACAGAAGAGATAAATCCACGGTACAGTCCTACCAGTATACTCAGTCCCAGGATCGCCAGGATCACAATGTCCACAATGTTCATCTAATCTCTTCTTCCTCCTGTTTCCCGGATCATGATAATGTATTCTTCAATAATACAAACTTTCTCCGAATGTTGTCCGGAACATCTGCGTTCCGAACTGTCATCTCGACCAAAGGCGCTTCGCGCCTGCGTGGAGAGATCTCGTTTCTTTTCCCCGTCTCAGCGGAACACTCTGTCATTATGCATTATGAATTATGAATTATGCATTGGAGGAATTTATTAATTCCATTAATAAATTCCTCCCAGCGCCTGCGTCAGGGTCTGCATGGCGCTCATCACATCGGACTGATTCGCCCCGCCTCCGCCGATCAGCATCCGCAGGTAATCCGCCGCGTTCTGGATCGCACGGTACTGCTCGCTGTTCGGGTCCATGGAGGCCATCATGGTCTCCGCCATCGTCAGCACCTGTCTGGCGTCAGCAAAAGACTGATCGCTACCGCCCTGGTCGTAACCGCCCTGATAGCCGCCCTGGTCATATCCGGGGAACTGATCAGGCATCGTGGGCTGCTGATAGAATCCGCTGTGCAGGGTACAGACCGTATTGCTTGTCACAGCCGTCGATCCCAGGTATTCCTCAATGACTGACTGGTACTGTCCCAGCAGGTTATACAGGGGATGTCCTGTCGGGATCGTTACTACGCCGCGTGTCACAGTATACGGACAATTGGGAGAAGGCGGCATTCCGGACTCAGCACAGACTGTCATGTTGGTATGCATCTGGCAGTTCACAGTCGGTTCGGTTCCCTTAGCCCACCAGTCTGTCACAACACCGTATCCCATTGCGTCGTTCCGGCAGGCTTCCGTAGCCAGCTGGCCGCTCACCGCACAGGTGGTTACCTTCACCAGGCCGTAATCGGAAGGATTGCCGTCCAGGATATCCTTCTTGTCCAGGCCCTGGTGGATCTTGCTCATGTAGGCCTGCCACAGCGGCGCGGCCGCGCCGGAACCTGTGGACTTGGAGGACAGTGCCTTATAGTTGTCATGACCGACCCACAGGGCGGAAGCGTAGTATCCGGTCATACCGGAGAAGAATACGCCCTTCTGGTCGGAGTTTGTACCGGTCTTACCGCCCACGATCTGTCCGCTGATCTTTGCGCTTGTACCGGTACCGCTTTGTACCGCGGTCTTCAGCATGTCTACGATCAGCCAGGAAGTGCTGGGCGAGAAAACCTTGCGCCGTTCCTGGTGCTGGTGTCCATCCCATACCACATGATTTGCGGAATCGGAAATACCCAGCACGGATATAGGCTCCTGGTAAACGCCGCCGTTGGCCAGTACGCCGAAGGCAACCGTCATCTGCAGCGGGGTAATACCGGAGGAACCAAGGCTCAGGCCGAAGGGAGTGGCATCGATGTGGCCGTCGTCAATACCCAGCCGGTGCAGGAAGTCCACGCTGCGTTCCACGCCCACATAGGACATAAGTGTGGATGCCGCGGATGTATTATGAGACTTGGCCATGGCAGTGCGCAGGGTTTCAGGACCCACATAGCCGCCTCCGCCGTAGTTCTTCGGCCAGGAATCGTTTCCCTTGGAATCCTTCCAGCCGGAAATCGGTATCGGCATGTTGTAAACCACCGTGGCCGGGCTGCAGCCCAGTTCCAGGGCCGGTGCGTAAACCGCAATCGGCTTGATGGAAGAACCGACCGGCATCTTCATGTCCGTAGCCCGGTTCAGGGTCTTCCTTGCTGTCACTTCAGTACGGGAACCGACAATCGCCTTCAGCTCACCCGTCCGGTAATCCAGCACCGCGCAGGCCGCCTGGGGCTCAATGGTTTCTGTATAGGTGCCGTCGGAGTTCTTTGTCCGGAACACCTTGTCTGACGGATCCCGCAGGGACGGATACTTGCTCCAGTTCTGCAGCGTGGTTTCCACCGTCTCCTGGATGTTGGGATCAATTGCCAGCCGCACCCTGTAACCGCCGGTACGGAGCTTGTTTTCCATGGCTGCCCGGTTCGTTGCGTTATCCTCCAGGCCGTTCAGCTCCAGAAAGATGTTTACAACTTCCTTCACAGCGTACTCCACATAATGGGGATACTTGTACATGCTGTCTCCTGACGACGGAGCCTCCTGCAGGACGTGTGCCGTGGCCGGGTTCAGGGCTTCTTCATACTGTTCCTTAGTGATGAACTGGTTTTCATACATACACCGGAGCACATAATTCGTCCGGTTGTTGGTTACCGCGGCATAGTCCTTTTCGTCACTCTTGCGGGTATACAGATTCCGCCGCGGATTATAGTAGTAAGGGTTGTTGGTCGTACCGGCCAGTATCGCGCATTCCCGGATACTCAGTTCGCCCAGGTTTTTACCGAAATAGCCCTGTGCCGCCACCTGCACGCCGTAATAGTTTTCACCCAGGAAAATCGTGTTCAGATAGGTTTCCAGGATCTGATCCTTGGTGTACCGGTTTTCCAGCTGCAAGGCCAGATAGGCCTCCTGGATTTTCCGCTTATAGCTCTGTTCCGAGGAAAGCAGGGTATTCTTGATCAGCTGCTGGGTAATGGTGGAACCGCCCTGTGTGGAGGAAGAAGTCAGGTTGAACACAAGGGCGCCCACAATACGCTTCAGGTCCACACCGTTATGGGAATAGAAACGGGCGTCTTCCACTGCGATAAAAGCATTGCGAAGCATCTTGGGCATCGCGGCCAGCGATACCAGCACCCGGTTTTCTGTTCCTTTGTATTCAGTAATCAGATTACCGTTGCAATCATAAATGAAAGAGGTCTGTGCCTGGGTATCCATTGCCACCAGGTTTAGTTCGGGAGCCGTATCCACATAACCCTTGGCAATTCCGGCCAGTGCGCCCAGTCCGGCCACACCGGCAAGCACCACAATCACGATCAGCACCCTGATCGTGTTCAGCAGCACACTGACGACAAAATTCGGTTTCCGGGTTTCCGGGCGGAAAATACTGCGGGGTTCCGGTTTGTCTTCCGGCTCCTCGTCATAATCCTCGTCGTACTCCTCGTCATCCCGCGCCCAGGAAGATTCCTCTTCGTAAGCCTCGTTGTCGTAGGCCTCTTCTCCGTCGTAGGTTTCCTCGTATTCATCATATCCGGACTCTTCGGGATAATACTCCGCTTCATCCATCGGCTCGTCATACGCATCAGGATCCCTGTTTTCAGGGAACTGCGGTTCGTAGCCTTCATCGGAAGAATATTCTTCGAATTCTTCGAAGTTATCTTCTTCCCGTTTCTTCTTACCGAACATTCTAACCCTCCGGTTTGACCGTTTGTCATGGCGCGAAAAGCTTATACCAAGACAGTTTATAATATCATAGATCGCTTTCCTTGTCCAAAAACCATCCTTCCAAAAAACAACGTCTTTAACTCTTCATTTCTTCCAATTCAACGGATCACCAATGATACAGAGGGGACGGTTCCTCCGGTATCATTTCATTGTTGCTTTACGAATCATGAATCGTCATCTTTTCTCCGCAAGCAGGAACACCTGCAATCTGGTGTCATTCTGAGCAAGCGAATGCAATGAGCGCGTCGAAGAATTCCTTACTAAGGCCGCAGGCCTGATTCAGGAAGGAACACCATTACCTCCACATTGTCATCTCGACTAAGGAGCCCAACGGGCTCCGCATGGAGAGATCTCCTCCGGGGATGTAGACCTTCAACACATACGGAACAGTTTCAGCAAAGAGACTATACTAATTCTGAATTGTTGTGGAGGCATTCGTGCTTTAGCACGACTAATGCCTCCCATGCTACAGCCGTCCATTTCTGCAAGCCATTAGCGATGCAGAAATGGAATACGGCGATCGCAGAATTTGTTTTCTCCTCTTGACAACAATCATTGCCGGTGTATAATACTCTTGAAGGTCAAAGTTAGTCAAATAACCTTCGAAGGAGGTAATCCCTATGAATATGAATCAGTTCACGCAAAAGACAGTCAATGCCCTGCAGCGGGCTCAGTCTCTTGCCATCGAATATCAGCATATGCAGGTGGAACAGGAGCACCTGATGCTCGCCCTGACCGAGGATGAAAGCGAACTTATCCCCCAGCTTCTCACTAAGTGCGGCATTTCCGTGCCCGCGTTTGTCAGCGGCCTGAAGGAAAACCTGGACCGTACGCCCCGTGTTTCCGGTTCCGGCCGGGAGCCCGGCAAGGTCTACATCGCCAATGATGTGGAGCAGGCCCTGGTGGAAGCGGAAAAGATCGCCCAGCGCATGAAGGACGAGTATCTCTCCGTTGAGCATGTCTGGATGGGACTTTGTGCCAAGGCTTCTGCCAACGTCAAGCGCCTGCTGAAAGCCCAGGGATACCGCGATGACGCCTTCCTCAAGGCGCTCAGCGAAGTCCGCGGCGCTGCCCGTGTCACCTCTGACACGCCGGAAGACACCTATGACGCGCTGAAGAAGTACGGCTCCGATCTGGTGGATCTGGCCCGGAAGCAGAAGCTGGATCCGGTCATCGGCCGGGACAGTGAAATCCGGAATGTCATCCGTATCCTTTCCCGTAAAACGAAGAACAACCCGGTCCTGATCGGTGAACCCGGTGTCGGTAAAACCGCCATCGCCGAAGGCCTGGCTCAGCGGATTGTCCGTGGCGACGTACCAGACAGCCTGAAGGATAAGACCATTTTCTCCCTGGATATGGGCAGCCTGATCGCCGGCGCCAAGTTCCGCGGTGAGTTTGAAGAGCGTCTGAAGGCCGTTCTGGCGGAAATCAAGAAGAGCGACGGCCGCATCATCCTGTTCATCGATGAGCTGCACACCATCGTCGGTGCCGGCAAGGCGGACGGCGCCATGGACGCCGGCAACATCCTGAAGCCTATGCTGGCCCGGGGTGAGCTCCACTGTATCGGTGCCACCACCCTGAACGAGTACCGTCAGTATATCGAGAAGGATGCCGCCCTGGAACGTCGTTTCCAGCCCGTCATGGTTTCCGAGCCTACCGTTGAAGATACCATCGCTATCCTGCGCGGTCTGAAGGAACGGTATGAAGTTTTCCATGGCGTCAAGATCCAGGACAATGCCCTGATCGCCGCCGCCACCCTCTCCAACCGCTACATTACCGACCGGTTCCTGCCGGATAAGGCCATCGACCTGGTGGATGAAGCCTGCGCTATGATCCGTACGGAGATCGATTCCCTTCCTACCGAGCTGGACGATGTCCGCCGTCATATCATGCAGCTGGAGATTGAGGAAGCTGCCCTGAAGAAGGATGACGATCCCCTCTCCCGCGCACACCTGGATGAAGTGCAGAAGGAGCTGGCGGAGCAGCGGGATCAGTTCAATACCATGAAAGCCCGCTGGGAAGCGGAAAAAGAGGCCATCGGCAAGGTCACCGGCCTGCGCGAGGAAATCGAACGCGTCAATGCCGAGATCGAACAGGCCGAGCGTTCCTATGACCTGAATCGCGCCGCGGAACTGAAGTATGGTGAACTGCCGAAACTGAAGCAGGAGCTGGAAAAGGAAGAAGCCATTGCCGAGGAAAGCAAGGGCGAAAACAGCCTCCTCCGCGACCGGGTAACGGAAGAAGAAATCGCCCGGATCGTCGGCCGCTGGACCGGTATCCCGGTATCCAAGCTGATGGAAGGCGAGCGCGAGAAGCTGCTCCACCTGGAGGACGTCCTGCATGAGCGGGTCATCGGCCAGGATGAAGCTGTGAAGAAAGTGTCCGAAGCCATCCTGCGTTCCCGTGCCGGCATTCAGGATCCGAACCGTCCCCTGGGTTCCTTCCTGTTCCTCGGCCCCACCGGTGTCGGTAAAACCGAGCTGGCCAAAGCCCTGGCACAGGCCCTCTTCGACGATGAAAAGAACATGGTCCGGATCGATATGTCCGAGTACATGGAAAAGTTCAGTGTCTCCCGGCTGATCGGTGCACCTCCCGGATATGTGGGCTATGATGAAGGCGGCCAGCTGACTGAAGCGGTCCGTCGCCGTCCCTACTGCGTCGTTCTGTTTGATGAAGTGGAAAAGGCCCACCCGGATGTCTTCAACGTTCTCCTGCAGGTGCTGGATGACGGCCGGATTACCGACAGCCAGGGCCGCACCGTGGACTTCAAGAACACCATCCTGATCATGACCAGCAACCTGGGCAGCGAGTTCATCCTCGACGGCATCGCCGATGGTGAAATCACTCCGGAAGCCCGGGAGCAGGTGGACCGCCTGCTGAAGACCCGCTTCCGTCCCGAGTTCCTGAACCGGATTGACGAAATCGTCTGCTACAAACCCCTGACCCGAAACGAGATCGGTTCCATCGTGGGCCTGATGATCAAAAACCTGAACCGCCGCCTGGAGGACAAACAGCTGAAGGTCAAACTGACCGACGCCGCCCTGAATGCCGTCATCGACCGGGGCTTCGATCCCGTCTTCGGTGCCCGTCCCCTTAAGCGTTACCTGCAGAGCAAGGTGGAAACCCTCATTGCCCGTAAAGTCATCGCCGCGGATGTGGCTCCCGGCACCGAGCTGACCGTGGACCTGGATGCCAATGGCGAAATCGTCATTGCTTAATCCCAGGGCAAATACAACCTAATTGTATAGCGGATACCGCATTTGCGGTATCCGCTTCATTTTTATAAAAGTTTTCTGTTATTTTTTCGGATGGATCACAAACTCCGCAGATCCGGGAATCCCGCTGGTATGCAGTTTACCGCCCATACCATCGGCATATTCCACAACCTTATAGGTCAACAGGCAGGAAAGTGTATCCCGGCTGATCAGCTTGTCAAAATCATCCTTCCGGTCAGGATATGTTTTTTCAAAATCCCTTCTGAGCCAATCCAGGTCATATTCCGCCCAGAAATAAACGTCTCCTTCCGTGGTCCGGTACGTATCCCAGCTGCCGTACATGGGAAGCTTCACCGTTCCTTCCCCGGCTTCACCGGAATCAAGAATCAGATCTGTTGTTCCCTCCCAGTCAATCAGAAGAAGCTGCTTGCTGTTGTCATCCATCATGTCAGCTACCGGACCAAAGCCGGGAATATGTCCATAGCCCTGCGACATGCCCAGGTCCACGTCAGTCCGCCACAGCCAGTGCATGGAGCGATCCTCGCCATCCTCAGTCGTTTCAATGGAACTGCTCTCATCAACAGATGCCCCGTCCTCATCCAGATTCAGCATGCTGTGGAGTTCAAAATGCTCCGGTTCCTTCGGTGTGGCTTTAAAGGAAAAGGTCATCACATTCGCTTCCAGTGCCCAGGATACATCCTGTACAGCAATCTGCACCAGGCTGTGCTCGCCCGGATGCTGTTCGGGATTTTCCGTCATATTCGCCATAACGGCATTGTATACTTCGGGATTGTTATCCCTTTCGGGGCTGTTCCGGTTATTCCAGTACCAGTCCTGGTTGTAGATAATCCCGGCCGCAATCGCAGCAATCGCAATAAAGAGTAAAACAAATACCAGAATCATAGAGGTAGTAATTTTCTTAACCACAGGTTCTTCTCCTTTCGCATTTGCAAGAACCCGCTGCGTAAGCCATGGATCTTCCTTTACATATGAAAGGGAGTTCCCAACTGCCTTTTGTACTCTTTCCTGTTCTTCATGCAAGGTCATGCTTTATCACTTCCTTCCATAGCAAACCGCAGTTTCCGTCTTGCACGGTTTAGTCTGCTGCCCACAGCCTGTCGGGAGATCCCCAGCATGTCGGCAGCCTCGTCATATGTCATTCCCTGCAGCCAGCAGATCAGGGCTGTCTCCCGCAGTTTAACGGGAAGATTCATGATCGCGGTTGTCAGTTCATCGTCGTACTCATCCGCCGGAGCGGGACGTTCAGCAATCATATCCAGTGTCACTGAACGGTCCATATGTCTGAACCATCCGGACCTGTACATATTCTTGCAGGTATTGATCGCAATCCGGGTCAGCCAGGTCTTTTCAGACGCGTCATTCCTGAAGCTGTCCAGATTCCGGTATGCTTTGATAAATGTTTCCTGTACCGCATCCTTCGCCTGCTCCTCATCATGCAGGTACATAATGCACAAACGCAGCAGCGGGAGCTGGTATTGGGTTACCATATGTTCAATTCGTGTTTCCTTGCTGTCAGGGCCCTTGACAGTTTCCACGGCAGCCTCACCACCTTTCACTTATTAGACACAGCGATATCCCTAAAACGCAACATGCATTTTTATTTTTTCCATACTGCGTTACCATACCGGTTCGCCCGTCCAGGCGTCATAGGTTATCTGGTAATGATAAGTATATGAATCACGGTTGTTATTCGCAGGCATATAGCGATCAAAGATATAGGTCCATGCCGGATACGCGTTCTGTCGTGCGTCAACCATCATTACAAACTGTACCTGCTTCAGGGTAAAGGTCGAACCGGCGTTTTCTCCCGTACAGAACCTGTCCATAATTCTTTCTTTATCTGCCTCAAGGATTGATTCCCAGTCTCTGATCGGTATCGTGTCATCCAGGCACTCAATTATTTTGACAGGATTCCGGATAATCGCCATTCCCAGTTTTCCGTCCCGGGTCATCGTCAGGAACGCGCCGGGAGTGGCATCCCCGTTTCCGCCGCCGTTTGAGTAGCGCGTCCATCCGATGGTCGTATTGCAAGGAATACCGTCAAGGGTAAGCCGTGCTGCAATTCTGATCAGTTCTGCGTCCCTGCCCTCTTTTCCCATGGGAGCAACCACATAGAACGGATATTCATAAGGGAGCCCAAGTTCATCCAGGAATGCCCTGGCCGTCATATCCGCAATGCGCAGGCTTTCATCTGTTTCATCCAGCGGTGTATGTAGCGCATCTTCATAACACCAGAAAGGCCCGTATAAACCGTTTTCCTCGCACCAGATCAGTCCGAAATCCGGATTCAGGCTGCTGCTGATCTCAAATTGCCATGATTCTCCCTTTTGCGGAGCAGGACGATACTTGTCCAGCACTTCCTTGATTTCTTTCCGTTTAAATCTTACCCGTTCCACCTTTATCTGGGGCACAGTCGCAGGCGGCTCAGCCGGCGCATCCACATCAATATCTATGTATGATTCACCCAGGGTTGCAATCCGTTTGCTGATGTGTGTTTCTGCGCCTGCAGTTATTATGCAGCCGCAGACAAGCTGAATTGTCAGACCGATCAATAAAGCAGACCAAATGCGAATTTTCCAGGACACTTTCTCTCTCTCCTTTAGCATTCATTTCAACTTTCTGGGAACTCTTAATCATTCAATGCATCGCCACACTTCTTGTCCCGTTCCGGCGTTATAGGTCAGTAGTAAGTCGTATGAAAAAGGACCCGAACTGTTTGGATCCGCAGGTACATAGCAGTCAAAATAATAAGCCCATGCAGGATAAGCTATTTGATGGGCGTCAACCATCAGCACAAATTCAACCTGTTTCAGCGTCAGAGTTGCCCCAGCATCTTCTCTGGTGCCAAACTGTTCCATGATCAATCCCTTATTATCCTCAAGAACAGCATTCCAACTCTTGATCATTGTTTGGTCTTCCTTAGTTTTGATTACCTTCACAGGGTTTCTGATAATAGCCGTTGCCAATTCACCATTTTCAGTCACAATGAAAAAAGCTCCCGGCGTAGGATCTCCATCCCCCATGCTATTAGAATCACGCGTCCATCCGATCGTTGTATTACAGGGCATCCCATCAATGGTAAGCCTGGCTACAATTTCTATTAACCGCACATCGCCTGCATTCTCCTCCATCGGGGCAACATAATAAAATGGATACTCATAGACGAGTCCCAATTCATCTAGGAATGCCTTGACTGTTGCATCAGCCCTACACTGGCCTTCGTCTGTTTCATCCATCAGAATATGCGGTGCATATAGATCAACAGCTATACTGTCATAAGCACCAGATTCCTCACAGAAATACAATTCATAATCAGGATTCAGTTTGCTTCCGATCTCACAAACCCATTCTTCTCCCGTTTGAGGAGCAATACTGTACTTTTTGATTAATTCTCTGATTTTGGTTTTATCAAAACAGATTCGTTCCAGTTTCATCCGGGGCACTGTTGCGGGCGGTTCAGCCGGCACATCCATATCAATATCCATGTATGATTCGCCCAGCGTAGCAATCCGTTTGCTGATATGTTCCTCCGCCCTGGCGCTCACGATACAGAACGCAAAAACCAGCATCACGCAAAGAAGCAGTGATGCCCGGCAGTGCATTCTTTTGTACCATTTCATCTGTTATTCCCTCCAACAATATCCTGCATCTATATAGACAACGAATCTCCCGTCATTTGAAACATGCATTTATGTATTTCAATTGTTTTTTCATCTGCCGTGTCCAGCCCAAACCGGATACCGCAAATGACGGTATCCGGTTTGGGCTTTTGAATAACAATATCAAAGCACATTTCCGCCTGTTATTGATGTAAGTTCCGCGCAGGCGGAACGCCGGTAATTCTTCTTTCGTTATCTATCCGGAACAAAAACTTTTTGAAAAATCGAACCTTTTCCCCGGTGAATGTGTCTATAGGGTGTATCGGCCGATACAGGAAAGGAAAGGGCGCCCATGACTGAATTTGAATTCGAGCAGCAGGTAACCGCACTTACCCAGAAGATGTACCGGGTATCCGCCAGCCTGCTGCACAGCCCCCAGGACCGGCAGGATGCCGTGCAGGAATGCGTATGGAAAGCCTGGCGCAAGCTCCCGCAGCTGCGCGATGAAAGCCTTTTTAACGCATGGATCATGCGCATCCTCGTCAACGAATGCAAACGCCTGTGCCGCTCACATTGGCGTGAAGTAACCGTGGAAGAGATTGAGATCGAACAACCGGATGACGTCGACACCCGCCTGCGGGATGAAGCGCTTCACAGTGCTGTGATGCAGCTTCCCGAAAAGCTGCGGCTCGCCGTTACACTCTACTATATCGACGGCTTTTCCCTGCGTGAAACCGCGCATATACTTCACTGCCCCGAGGGCACTGTCAAACAGCGATTGCATCGGGCGAGAACCACATTACGCGTTCTGCTGGAAGAGGAGGTGTGAAGGATGAAAGAATTGAATTGGAAAGACTGCTTTGAGCCTGCACCGGAAGCCTTCGAGCGCTCCGTTCAGCGCGCGCTGCAGACAAAAACGGAGGAACATCAAATGAAACGCATCATTCCGCGATCCGTAATAATCGCTTTTGCCCTGATTCTTGTCCTGATGGCCACAGCCCTTGCCTTCGGCGGGGACATCCTGAACTTCCTGCACGCTAAAGACATTGGTGAAGTACAGATTCAGAAACCGGATGTGAAAGTCGATTATGCCAAAACCGGAATTCTGAAAGAGATCCGGGTAGATGAGGCTGTGTGCGACGGTCGCTCCGTTCATATGCTGGTTACCTGTACTGCTGATCCTGAAAAAGGCTCCCTGCTCTGGGGATTTGACTGGGATAAAGATCTGAGTACCCTGCCTTTCGCCGCCGAACGTGCGGCAGCCCCGCAGGTGTATGTCCTCAATCCCTCCCAGATGGTTGTTGAAACCGGCGGACAGCGGTATGAAATGATGGAAAACCTGGTCAAGCGCTATGATTCAGCTTGCTCCATTTCTATGGATATTACTTTCTTTATTGATGAGATGGAACTTGGCGATTCCATGACAATCTCCGCTGGATTCTCGCTTGATGAATTCGTTCTGAATGATGATTTTATCATGCCTGTTGCTGAAACGGTACCCTACAATGTGACTCTGCCCGTCCAGATTGCCAAAGCCCGTATCTATGAAGCAACCAACCTGCCGATCAAATTGGAAAACTACAAGGTTCTTTCCGCACGGATCACCCGTACAGATATGGGCAGCTACTTTGAAATTGAAGTGGAAGATGATTATGATCCGGAAGAATATGAAAACTCCATGGTAGAGGATGAGGAAGGCTGTTCAGTTCCTTCCATCACCCTGCCGCTCCACGGCAGTCCCTGGTTCCACGTGTTGGATCAGGAAGGCAAAGAGCTTCCCTGCATGACAAATGAATGGAAGAATCTGGATAGATTCAGCGATGCTGAAGAATGGATGCATCTGCTGATCAGGGAAATGATTCCTATAACTCAGATTGGCAGTAGTTACACCATCCAGCCGCGGGATTCCGGCACAGGAGAACTCTTTACCCCTTATACCCTGGAGTTTGTGGAACGCTGAATCATTCACAAATAAAGGCACTCAAAGCCTCATGTTGTTTATTAAACATGAGGCTATTTTTTTAATATCACAAAAAAGGCAAAAGAATACAACAAAGCCATCCCGGAAGCTGATACACTTCTGTTTCGTTGGGTATAATGCTTTTGAAAAAAGATTCAGGAAAAAATGCAGCTTTATCGTCCTGCCTCGTCTAATAGGTGAAAGGAGTTGGTACTGTGTCCCAGGGAATCCAGGAAAGCAGCCGCTTTGAAATCGAGCGGCTGATGGAACAGTACGGCAGCAGCCTATTGAGAATGTGCGCTCTCTATCTGAAGGACGCGGATCTTGCGCAGGACGCTGTGCAGGAAACATTCATCAGGGCATACCGGCATTCAGACAATTATCGCGGAGAGAGTTCAGAAAAGACATGGCTGACAGCCATCGCAATCAACGTCAGCCGTGACATGCTGAAATCCGCCTGGTTCCGCCACCACAGCCGGTCAACAGATATCGACACGCTGCCCGAACAGCCTGCTGTTTTTGAGTTTCCGGATAACACAGTATTGACCGAGGTCATGCATCTGCCTGCAAAGTACCGGGAAGTGATCCTTCTCCGGTATTACGAAGGACTCAAACTGAAGGAAGTCGCAAGCGCGCTGGGATTATCCGACGGCAGGGTCCGGTCCCGATTGAATAAAGCGAATGAACTTTTACGGGACAGGTTAAAGGAGTGGTATTACAATGAAGAACAATGAATTTCAGGAGCTCGTTGACCAGAACCTTTCCGGGCTCGTATGGGACGAGCGGAAGCGCCAAAGGGTGCTTCATGCTCTCAACGAGGAGGAAAAGCCTGTGAAGAAGTTTTCCACTACATTTATTCTGATCGCCGCGATTGTCTGCCTGAGCGTAACCGCACTGGCCGCCGGACTGATCTTTTCCCCTAAATATGATGCGGTTCGCATCTCCAATCAGGCTATGGAAGACCAGTATGGTATCACCCCGGATTTGCTCAGTCTGTTCTGGCGTGACGTAAAAGAGAACGAAGACGGAACAACCACCGTTGTTTACAGCACTACCAATGATGTTGGACCCGTATCCAGAATCGGTGAATATACTGTGATGGTCGATGGACCCAAAGCAACGGTAAGCTGGTCCAATGAAGGCAAAGATACTTCCGGCGGTCTGTCCGCCGAAGCCTATGGCCCCGATCAGCTGCATATAATCTCCTATGATTATGGAAATGCAATGCAGCAGCTCATGGAACTGGGAATCATCCCCAGCCCTGATTACTCACCCAATCCCCGCCTGGCAGACGGACAGATTGACGATGAGGAGTGGACAGAAGAGGACCAGGCGGAATGGGAACATGCCTTGGCAGAAGTGGAAGAAGATGAAAAGCAGCGCCTTGCGGAAATTGCAGAAGCTGAAAGCCGTGGGAAGATCACAGTGGAACAGGCCGCGGATGTCGGAAAAGAAGCCATCATCCAGGAATATACGCTGACAAAAGAACAGGCCGACAAGCTTGAATATCAACCGGATATGATTTATGCGTCATATGAGAATGATGAACCGCTGATCAATCTCTGTTACTGCCTGTGGCAGAAAGAGGGTGCCACTTTCTCTGGGGATAATTTTACGGAGAAAGATGGTCAGTATTGGGTAACGATTAATCTGTTAACGGGAGTTATTGAAGACCTGGTTTATGACTCCGGTCTGGCTGGCAATGGCTGATCCTTCCGTTCAACCGAAAAGGCCTTCATGTTTTACCAACATGAGGGCCTTTTCAGTATTCATTCTTCATTTTACATTCTTCATTTGAGCAGCTGTCCAAATCTATGATTTGGGTAACAGCTGCCATGCTACAGCTGTCAAAGTTCCGGAGACACTGTCGAACGGAACTTTGTTAACAGCGATCGCAATTCATTGCTTTAAGCACCCAGAATCCCGCTGATTTATCCAGCTTCTCCACACTGTCATACAATGTCTGCAGGTACTTCATACAGCTTTCCGCGCCCTGCTGTTTCCTGATCACCAGATACAGCGCGCCGCCGGGGTTCAGGCTCTTCGCCGCGTCCGCGAACATCTTGTAGATCACCTGTTTCCCTGCCCGGATCGGCGGGTTGGTCACCACTGCGTCAAAGGTCTGCCCTTCCACGGCCGCCATACCGTCGCTTTCAATACAGGTAACCTCAACCCGGTTCCGCTTCGCGTTCTCTCGGCTCAGGTCCAGCGCCCTCGTGTTCACGTCCGCCATGGTCACCCGGGTTTCCGGCCATTTTCGCGCAATCGAAATCCCGATCACGCCCCAGCCGCAGCCCAGGTCCAGGACATCACCCTTCATTTCTTCCGGCAGCGCCTCCAGCAGCAGCCGCGTACCGGTATCCACTTCTCCCTTGGAGAATACTCCCGCATCCGTCTGGAAGCTCAGCGGAATCCCCCGGTAGGTATACTCACACCCTACCGGTCTCGATTCGCTCTGCGGCACCCGGGTATAATAATGATCGTTCATACTTCCCCCATGCCTGCGGCCTGCCGCAGGGCTTTCAGCTCCTCGTCTGTCAGTTCCCGCCATTGTCCTTCCGCCAGTTCCGGATCCAGTTCCAGCGGACCGAAAGCACAGCGGTGCAGTTCCAGCACTTCATGCCCCACCGCGGAGAACATCCGTTTCACCTGGTGGAACTTTCCTTCGGAGATAATCACCTCCGCCACGGACGGTCTCAGGATCGTCAGCTTCGCGGGCTGGGCGGTGAAATCTCCCAGATCCATCCCGGAAGCAAAGGTTTCAATATCCTTCTCTTCCAGTTCGCCTTCCACCAGCGCCCTGTAGCGCTTGTCCACATGGCGTCCCGGGCTCAGCAGCCGGTGGTTCAGTTCCCCGTCGCAGGTCAGCACCAGCAGTCCGGTAGTGTCCTTGTCCAGCCTGCCCACCGGCATGCATCCAATGCTCCGGTACACCGGCGGCAGCAGGTCCATCACCGTAGGCTGCTTGGCGTCCCGCGCCGCGGTCAGCAGCCCGGCAGGCTTGTGCAGCATCACATGGCGGACGACCCGTCCGTCCAGTGCTTTGCCGTTCAGCGTCAGGCTGTCCTGTTCCGTCTCAAAAGAAAGGGCGGGATCCCGGATGACCCGCCCATTCACCGCGGCCTGTCCGCCGCGGATCCATTGTTTAACCTCACTGCGGCTGCCGACGGAAAGCGTAGCCAGCCAGCGGTCCAGCCTCATTTTCATGATACCGGTATTACTCCTTCTCCAGTCCGTTCACAAACGCCGCGGGAATCAGGGAACGCAGCGGCAGCAGCGGAATAGTCAGTACTCCGCCCACAGCCAGGATAATCAGGGACACCTTGGTGGAGGGCAGGCTGACCGTCTTCATCACCAGACCGTTCAGGTCCTGCAGCACCGGCAGGTAGCGGATGATCACCGCAACAATCGCAATAATGATCGGCAGCAAGGTAATCAGTGAGCACAGCCAGCACAGGACGATCTTCCCGTGATGGCCGCGCAGCATCTTCGGATTGTTCCGGATAAACGCGTGCCGGTCTCCGCTGTGGAAAGCGCAGCCAAAGGCCACCAGGAGTACCGCGCCGACAAAAATGGCAATCAGGTACAGAACGCCGGTCATCAGTTCCCCGCCGCCGAAGTCCTTAATCCCCCGCAGCAGGGTAAACCCGTCCATATCCCCGGAATAATGAATCTTGGCGATCACCAGGCAGGCAATCAGCGGCACGCTCCAGAACAACAGCATCAGCATCCGCTTCAGTCCGTATGCCAGCTTCTTTCCATATTCGGAGGGATCAATCAGCCGGATGCTGAACAAGCTCCCACCTCTCAGGGCATCCCGCATGGCTGAGGCCGCGTTCACCCGTCCCCAGAAAACCAGCAGCATCCAGAACGGAACAGCCAGCAGGGCAAACACCATCAGGCTGCTGTCCGTCAGGAACAGCAGCGGCGTCAGGGCCGCCAGGGTAATGCAGGCCTCCACGATCAGGAATTTGACCGTGTTTCCGAAATGCTCCTTGTATGCCCGAAACGCGTCTTTCAACGCTGCGGAAATCGTCATTCAGGTGATCCCTCCTGTCTGTCTTTTCCCGTGTATTATACCGGTTTTGCGGTTTCATTGCAATGAAAACAGGATGCACCGTATATGCGGTGCATCCTGTCATAATCAGGTATATGGGATTTGCCTTGCTCAGCAGCCCTGGATGGAGCTCAGGATGATGCCGACCATCTGAGCAAATCCTTCGTTGGACACAGGACCACAGGCCACTTCCAGGATATAACCCATCTCGGTGGTGAAGGCCACGACGCCGGTGTCCTTATCCTTGATCGCGTAGCTCAGGGCGGGCAGGCCGTTCACGGTACCGGCTTCGATGTCGGAAACTTCGCTGTCTTCCTTCAGCTGAGCTTCATATTCTTCCAGGCTCATACCTTCCATATTCACGTACTGAACAGCAACAGCAGCACTCTGGTCTTCGGTCATGTAGTAGCCGATGTAGCCGCTTTCACGGTCTTCATCGCTCAGTTCAACGGCCTGCAGCACTTCGGGGATCCAGATTTTCACGCTGATTTCATCAAAGGTCTTGAATTCACCGGCGATCTGGGAAGCAGCTTCTTCCACGGAAGCCCAGGTCAGCTCATTCGCGAACGCGACAGAGCACAGCATGCAGAGTGCCAGGATCAGTACAACCAGCTTTTTCATTTTGTTTTCCTCTTTCCTTCGGGACCTCGTCCCTTTTTTCGAGCCTTACAGCTCACACAACGGCAAAAATCATACAAAAATCGCTTTCTGAAATCAATAAAAATGGGACGAGTGGCAAAAATCTGGGACGAGTGGTATACTGTCTCCCGTGTGTTTATCGGAGAAGGAGGAAACGGAATGCACATTGCGCTCACAGATGACAGGCCGGATGCCCTGGCAAAACTGTCGGAAACCCTGAATGAATACGCCGACAGGAACGGTCTTCATTTTGACCTGCATACATATTCCGGCGGTGAGGAGCTTCTGGAAGCTCTCTCCTCACAGCATTTTTCTCTTATCTTCCTGGACGTCTACATGAATGGAATCTCAGGGATTGAAACCGCCGCCAGAATCCGCGAAATAGACGAGGAGGTCTGCCTGGTTTTCCTGACCACCAGCAATGAGCATCAGGCCGAGGCCATCCACTGGCACGTCTATGACTATATCAACAAGGACGAAGGACCTGAGGCCGTTTTCCGGGTCATGGACCGTCTGCTTCGCGGACATATCCGTGATACGTTCCCGACCCTCCGGTTTACCGCCGGCAAAACGGAAATCAGTCTCCCCTACAGTGACCTGGTCTGTCTTACGGCGGACCGGAACTACCTGGTTATTCACAGCCGCCAGAAAAAAGAATACCGTACCCGGATGACGCTTTCTTCCGTCTGGTCCAAGCTGGAGCAGGATGGCCGCTTCCTCCAGGTCCTCCGCGGAGTCATCGTCAATATGGACTATATCACTGATATTGCCGACAACACCTGCTGCCTGCAGGGAGATCTCCGACTTCCCGTCAGCGTCCGGAACCGCGCCACAATTGAGCAGCTCTGGACCGACTATACTTTTTCCAGGATTCGCCGTGAAAGCATGGCGGAAGGAGGAATCCGCCCGTGATTGCAGCCCTGCTCTCCTTTGTCATGGTACTCCCGGCCCAGGTTCTGTGCCTCCTGCCTATGCGCCATCAGCTGAAGCCCGGCCAGAAGAAAACCGTCGCCATCCTGGCAGTACTGAACGCGTTCCTTCTTCCCATGGCCGCCTTCGTCACGATCCAGTTCTCGCTGGATATCAACTATGTTCTTTTTCCGATGCTGCTGGTCTTTTTTGTGGTCTATCAGCATATCCTGAAGTGTCCTATCAGCAAGACCCTGGCTGTATTCCTGTCTGTTTCCGCCCTGATGGCCATTCTCTGCAATCTCACCTGTGCCATCGAGGCCTCTTTCGATCCTGCCTCCGGCGCCAATACCCTCAGCCTGAAGTCGGCCCTGATCCAATTGGGTGTCAACACTGTCGCCTTGGGGATCCTTTTCTTCCCGTTCTTCCGTCACGGCAGCCGGCTCATCGACGAACTGAAACTGGAAAAGATCTGGTATATGACTCTGCCCTTTTCCGGTGTCATGATCATCTGCAATTTGTTCATCCGTCCACTGAAATATGAGACCCTTTTTGTCAACAACGTTTTTCGTTCTTTCCTGTTTTCCATTTTTACCTTCCTTATCCTGTGGAATATGCTCTGTGTCATCTATTACCAGATCGTCATGGGCGCCCTGAATGCTTCCCGTACCCGGGAGCGGATGAGAATGCTGGAAATGCAGGAAAGTCAGTTCGAGTCCCAGCAGCAGTACATGGAATCCTTCGCCCGCACCCGCCATGACTTCCGCCAGAATATCCTGACGATGAAGAACCTTTATCACGAAGGAAACTATGAACAGCTGGGCCAGTATATTGATGAATATTATGACGCGCTTCCCATTCCGGAAACCCGCCATTACTGTTCAAACCGTGCTCTCAATGCCCTGCTGAACTATTATGCGGGCAAGGCAAAGGAAAATGCTATCCCGATTTCCTTCCGCATTGATATCCCGCAGAAGACTTCCGTCTCGGATGTGGACCTGTGCACCATCATCGGCAACATCCTGGAGAATGCCGTCGCGGCCTCCCTGGAGATTCCCGCCGAAAAACGCAGCCTGCTGCTTTCCGGCCTGGTACAGAATAACCGGCTGTATATCGTGGCCACCAATTCCTTCAACGGCTTGGTCAAAGAGCGTAACGGCAAATATCTGTCCCGCCGCCATAGCGGCAGCGGCATCGGTCTGAAGTCCATCCGGACCTCCGCCGAGAAATATCACGGCAAAGCGGAGTTCTCCCATGACGGCTGTGAATTCCACAGCGACGTCATGCTCCTTCTCCAGCCGGCATAATCTACTGAATAAAAAACACGGACAGGAAATTCTCCCGTCCGTGTTTTTTATTTGCTTAAAGTATCCATCACATTCGACGAAGTCGAATATTTCATGTGGCGAAGCCACATTTCACACGGCGAAGCCGTATTTCACATGAGCCTTCAGGCTCATATTTCATTTAACCCTTAAACGTCTCCGCATTAAGCATTGGATCTGATGTAGTTGATCAGTCCGCCGGAGAGGATCATGCCCTTCTGGCGCTCGGTCAGCGGCATCTTCACGGCGTAGGTCTCGCCCTTGGTCTCGTTCTTCAGCACCAGGGTTTCCTCGCCCGCTTCGATCTTTTCCCGGACGCCCGGCAGGCTCAGGGTATCGCCCTGGTCGATCCGGTCATAGTCCTTCTCGTCCGCGAAGGTCAGGGGCAGGATGCCGTTGTTGATCAGGTTCGCCTGGTGAATGCGGGCAAAGCTCTTGGCCGCCACGGCACGGATGCCCAGGTACAGCGGTACCAGTGCGGCGTGCTCACGGCTGGAGCCCTGGCCGTAGTTGGCGCCGGCTACCAGAATACCGCCCTTTTCTTCCTTGGCCCGTGCCGGGAAGGTTTCGTCCACAGGAGTCAGGCAGAAATCAGCCAGGTGCGGAATGTTGCTGCGGAAGGGCAGCAGTTTCGCGTTGCTGGGCATGATATGGTCTGTGGTGATGTTGTCTTCCATCTTCAGCAAGACCTTGCCGCTGACGTCATTCTCCAGGTCGTGTCCCAGCGGGAAGGGCTTGATGTTCGGGCCGCGAACCACGTCCACAGTATCCTCCTGGCCTTCCGCCACCGGCGGGATCACCAGGTTGTCGTTTACTTCAAACTGCTTCGGCTGTTCCACCGTCAGGTCCAGGTCCAGCGTCCGGGGATCGGTCAGCACGCCGGTCAGGGCGGTTACCGCCGCGGTTTCGCAGCTGGTCAGGTAGATGCCCGCGGAGGCAGTCCCGCTGCGGGCGTAGAAGTTCCGGTTGTTGGTCCGCACGGAGACCGCGTTGGTCTTCGGGCTCTGACCCATGCCGATGCAGGGGCCGCAGGCGCTCTCCAGGATCCGGGCACCGGCACCGAGCATATCCGCCAGCGCGCCGTTGCGGGCCAGCATGGTCAGCACCTGTTTGGATCCGGGTCCGATCACCAGGCTCACGTCCGGATGCACGGTCTTGCCCTTCAGGATCCGGGCCACCCGCATCATATCCTGATAGCTGGAGTTGGTGCAGCTGCCGATGAACACCTGGTCCACCTTGATCGGTCCGATGTTCTTCACGGTGTCCACGTTGTCCGGCATATGGGGCTGAGCCACCAGGGGCTCCAGGGTATTCAGGTCGATATCCACGATATCATCATATTCAGCATCCGCGTCCGCAGCCAGTTCCCGGAAATCCGCTTCCCGGCCCTGGGCCTTCAGGAAGGCGCGGGTCACTTCGTCACTGGGGAATACGGAGGTGGTGGCGCCCAGCTCCGCGCCCATGTTCGCGATGGTGGCGCGTTCCGGTACCGTCAGGGTCTTCACACCCTCGCCGATGTATTCCATTACCTTGCCCACGCCGCCCTTCACGGTCAGCCGGCGGAGCACCTCCAGGATGATATCCTTGGCGGCCACACCGTAGGGCAGGCTGCCGCTCAGGCGGATACCGACCACCTTCGGGTAGGTCAGGTAGTAGGCGCCGCCGCCCATGGCCACCGCCACGTCCAGGCCGCCCGCGCCGATGGCCAGCATGCCGATGCCGCCGCCGGTGGGGGTGTGGCTGTCGCTGCCCAGCAGGGTCAGTCCCGGTACGCCGAAGCGTTCCAGGTGCACCTGGTGGCAGATGCCGTTGCCGGGCTTGGAGCAGAAGATGCCGTGCTTCTTTGTTACGCTCTGGATGTACTGGTGGTCATCCGCGTTTTCAAAGCCGGTCTGCAGGGTATTGTGGTCAATATAGGCTACGCTCTTCATGGTTCTGACCCGGCCGATACCCATAGCCTCAAACTGCAGGTAAGCCATGGTTCCCGTGGAGTCCTGCGTCAGGGTCTGGTCAATCCGGATGGAGACCTCTTCGCCTGCCGCGGGTTTTCCGCTAACCAGGTGGGCATTCAGAATCTTCTGAGTTAAATTCATACCATTCCTCCGAAAAAAATAACCAGCCACGGCGCTCTGCCGGAGATGCGGCTGAGCTCTCCGCAACTGTGTTGTTGTTACCATACCATTATCTGCCAGAAACGGTGAAAGTCAACGGATTGAGCACGAAAGAACACAGGAAAAGCAGCCTTGCAAACCGATCCCCTGTTTGCTATAATATTGAAGTTATCGCGCACGTCACGGCGCTCATGCCCGGAAAGGCTGCAGCCCGTGTGGGAAAACGGTTGTATTCTTCATCACCAAAAGGAGAGTTGGGAGTTATGAAAGGAATCACGTCCAAGGAACTGAGAAATGCCTGGATCCGTTTCTATGAAGAACGGGGACATATCAATATCGGAGCCGTCTCGCTGATCGGCGACGGGACCACCGGCGTCATGTTCAACGTGGCTGGCATGCAGCCCCTGATGCCTTATCTGCTGGGCAAGGAGCATCCGTCCGGAAAGAAGCGCCTGTGCAACGTGCAGGGCTGCGTCCGTACGGTGGATATTGAAAGCGTCGGCGACCCCACCCACTTCACCTTCTTTGAGATGATGGGCAACTGGTCCCTGGGCGATTATTTCAAACAGGAAAAAACCCAGTGGAGCTACGACCTGCTGACCAAGGTTTTCGGCCTGGACAGCAAGGAAATCTGCTCCACCGTGTTTGAAGGCAATGACGCCGCTCCCCGGGATGATGAAACCGCAGATCTGCTGAAGAAGGTCGGCATCCTGCCGGAGCACATCTTCTACCTGCCCAAGAGCGATAACTGGTGGGAGCTGGAAGGCACCACCGGCACCCCCTGCGGTCCCGACAACGAGTGGTTCTACCCCCGTCACAACAAGCCCTGCGGCCCGAACTGCGGGCCGGCCTGCGGCTGCGGACGGTATGTCGAGATCGGTAATGACGTTTACATGCAGTACGTCAAGAACGCCGACGGCTATTCTCCCCTGGCGAACAAGAACGTGGATACCGGCTTCGGTCTCGACCGTATGCTGGCCTTCCTGAACGGCGTGACCGACGGCTACAAGACCGACCTGTTCATCCCGGTCATCAAGCACCTGGAAGAAAAGTCCGGCAAGAGCTACGATGATGATCCGGAAGCCCAGAAGGCTATGCGCATCATCGCGGACCATATCCGCACCTCCACCATGCTCATCGGCGATGTGAAGGGCATCCTGCCCTCCAACGTGGGCGCCGGTTACATCCTGCGCCGCCTGCTCCGCCGCGCCATCCGCTACACCCGCCAGCTGGGTCTGGAATCCTCCGTCCTGGCTGAGGTCAGCCGGATCTTCATTGAGCAGATTTACGATGAAGCCTATCCGCTGCTGGTGGAAAAGAAAGACTATATCCTGGACGAAATCATGAAGGAAGCCGCCCGCTTCGAAGCGACCCTGGCCACCGGCATGAAGGAGTTCACCAAGTGCATCACCGGCATCCGCCGCAAGAACGAGTTCATGGCCCAGAAGGATCCGTCCTACAAGCCGGAAACCGAAATCAGCGGCAAGCAGGCCTTCCGTCTCTACGACACCTACGGTTTCCCGCTGGAACTGACCGAAGAACTGGCTGCCGAGGAAGGCCTCACCGTGGACGCCAACGGCTTCGCCGAAGCGTTCAAGGAGCACCAGGCCATCAGTAAGCAGGAAGGCGCCGCCAAGGGCGGTCTGACCGAGCGGAACGAAGAAACCGCCAAGCTGCACACCGCCACCCACCTGCTGCAGGCTGCCCTGCGCAAGGTTCTGGGTGATGAAGTTGCCCAGAAGGGTTCCAACATCACCACCGAGCGTCTCCGTTTCGACTTCTCCTTCAGCCGGAAGATGACCCCTGAAGAAATCGCCGAAGTGGAACGCCTGGTCAATGTGGCCATCGATGCCAAAGTGCCGGTCGTCATGGAAGAGATGACCGTGCAGGAAGCCAAGGAAAAGGGCGCTATCGGCCTGTTCGAGAGCAAGTACGGCGAGAAGGTCAAGACCTACAAGATGGGCGAGTATTCCTTCGAAATCTGCGGTGGTCCCCACGCTGCCAACACCGGCGACCTGGGCTCCTTCAAGATCCGCAAGGAAGAATCCTCTTCCGCCGGCGTCCGCCGCATCAAGGCCACGATTGCCCCGAAAGAATAATTCATAATTCACAATTCATAATTCATAATGTGATTTGTGAATTCCGATTCGTTGATTTTATTCATTACGTTTGCACCGTCTCCTGCTCTGTCAGTCAGGGCCGAAGGCCCGTTCAGCCATTAATTCTGAATTATGAATTCTGAATTCTGAATTAAAAGGAGCATCCATGCAGTTTGACCTTTCCGGAGAATTTGATCGTCTCTCCGAGACGACCGCCTCCTCCGAGGACATCTTCAACGGCATTGTCCTTCACGTGAAGCGGGACACCGTCACCCTTTCCAACGGCAGCAGCGCCATCCGGGAAGTGATCCGCCATATCGGCGCGGTCTGCGTCATCCCGATCACTGAGAACAACGAAGTGATCATGGAGCGGCAGTACCGTTATCCGCTGGACAAGGTCATCCTGGAGATCCCCGCCGGCAAGCTGGACGCCCCGGATGAGGACCGGCTCTCCGCCATCAAGCGGGAGCTGCGGGAGGAAACCGGCTACACCGCGGACGAGTGGACGGAAATCGGCGATTTCCATCCCGCTCCCGCCTACAGCGACGAGTACATCACCATGTATATGGCCCGGGGACTGCATAAAGGAAAGCAGGACCTGGACGAGGATGAATTCCTGGACGTGTACACCATTCCCCTTTCCGAACTGGTGGAAGACGTCATGGCCGGAAAGATCTCCGACGCCAAAACCCAGGTCTGTATCCTCAAAGCTGCCCGGATCCTGGGTCTGTAAAATATCTCCTGTGCAGGAAAAAAACAGAGCCGTCACTTGTTCCTGTTCGCCGGCTCTGTTATTTTATTGGCATAACAACTTACTTTTGCGAAGCAGTGGAAAGGAAGATTGCAAATGAAGATCGGCTGTGTCAAAGAGATTAAGAACAATGAATACCGGGTTGGCCTGACCCCTGACAACGTCCGCGCCTATATCGCAGCAGGACATCATGTGTATATTGAAATGGGTGCCGGCATCGGCTCCGGTTTCACCGACAATGAATATGTGGACGCAGGCGCTTCCCTGATCGACAACGCCGCGGATGTATGGCACCTGGTGGATATGATGGTTAAGGTCAAGGAGCCGCTGGAATGCGAATATCCCCTCTTCCGGGACGGCCTGATCCTTTACACCTATCTGCACCTGGCTGCCGACAAGCAGCAGACCGACGCCCTGCTGAAGGGCAAGGTCAACGCCGTGGCGTATGAAACCCTGCAGGAAAAGGACCGCTCCCTGCCCCTGCTGGCTCCCATGAGCCAGATCGCCGGCCGCCTGTCCATCCAGGAAGGCGCCAAGTACCTGGAGAAGAAGTTCGGCGGTGAAGGCATCCTGCTGGCCGGCGTGCCCGGCACCCCCAAGGCCAACGTGGTCATCCTTGGCGGCGGCACCGTGGGTATGAACGCCTGCAAGATCGCCGTCGGCATGGGCGCCAACGTCACCATCCTGGATATCAGCCTGAAGCGGCTGGAGGAGCTGGACAACATGTTCGGCGCCCATATTCAGACCCTGGTTTCCAATGACAGCAACGTGGAACGCGTGCTGAAGGACGCGGACCTGGTCATCGGCTCCGTGCTGATCCCCGGCGGCTCCACCCCGAAGCTGTTCAAGCAGAAATACCTGAAGGAAATGAAGGACGGCGCGGTCTTCGTCGATGTGGCTATCGACCAGGGCGGCTGCGGCGAATCCTCCCACGTCACCACCCATGACGATCCGGTTTACAAGCTGGACGGCGTGGTTCACTACTGCGTCGGCAACATGCCCGGCGCCGTACCGCGGACCAGCACCATCGCCCTGACCAACGCCACCGTGAAATACGGCCTGGAGATCGCTGCGGTCGGTCTGGAAGAAGCCTGCCGGAAGAGCGAAGTGATCCGTTCCGGCGTCAACACCTATGCCGGGAAGCTGACCAACAGGAACGTGGCGGCTGCCCACAGCTATGAATTTACAGAATTGCAGGAACTCATCTGATATATGGAATTTAAAGATCTCGGTTTATCCCCTTCCCTTCTGAAAAACATCCGCGATACCGGTTATGAAACCCCGACCCCCATCCAGCAGGCTACCATCCCGCTGGTTCTGGAGGGAAAGGACGTCCTGGGCTGCGCCCAGACGGGCACCGGCAAAACTGCCGCCTTCGCCCTGCCCATCCTGCAGCGGCTGAAGGAGATCCCCCCGCAGCGGAGCAACGCCAAGGTGATCCGCTGCCTGATCCTCTCCCCCACCCGGGAGCTTGCCATGCAGACCTGGGAGAACTTCCAGCTCTACGGCAAGGGCGAAGGCCTGGACAGCGCCGTCATCTTCGGCGGCGTCGGCCAGGGCGGCCAGGTGGAAGCCCTCCACCGGGGCGCGGAAATTGTCATTGCCTGTCCCGGCCGGCTCCTGGACCTGATGGGCCAGGGACTTGTCCGCCTGGACTGGGTGGATATCTTCGTGCTGGATGAAGCTGACCGCATGCTGGATATGGGCTTCATCCACGATGTGCGCAAAATCGTCCGTACCCTGCCGGAGGAGCGGCAGACGCTGCTCTTCTCCGCCACCATGCCGCCGGAAGTGGAAAAGCTTGCCCTGGACCTGCTGACCGATCCGGAGAACGTGAAGGTGGATCCGGTTACCTCCACCGTGGACGCCATTGACCAGTGCCTGTATTACGTGGACAAGGTCAACAAAAAGCACCTGCTGGCACAGCTGCTGGAGGACCCGGACGTGGAAAGCGCCCTGGTCTTCTCCCGCACCAAGCACGGGGTGGACCGCATCGTCCGGGACCTCAAGCGCAAGGGCATCGAAGCCGCCGGCATTCACGGGGACAAGAGCCAGAACGCTCGCCAGACCGCCCTGAACCTGTTCCGCAGCGGCAAGTGCAGGGTGCTGGTCGCCACAGACATTGCCGCCCGCGGCATCGACGTGGCCGGCCTCAGCCATGTGTTCAACTATGACATGCCCATGGAACCGGAAGCCTATATCCACCGGATCGGCCGTACCGGCCGTGCCGGCAGAACCGGCAAAGCCATCTCCTTCTGCTGCATCGACGAGGTGAAGCAGCTGAACCAGGTGGAAAAGCTTATCGGCAAGCGCCTGGCCCTGAAGGAAAGCGACTGGCCCATGGAAGTCACCACGCCCACCCCGCCGAAGGTCCGCGAACCCCGGCCCGCCAGGCTGGACCGGCAGGGCAACGCGCTGGCGGAGCGGAGGCAGGCTGTAGTTGCGGCGTCAAAGCCCGCTTCCCGGCCCGCACGTCCTGCTCATTCCAGGCCCACGGGTAAAGTGACCATCGGCCGCGACGGACAGGTACACTCCCGCCCCACCGGCAAAGTGACTATAGGCAGAGACGGACAGGTGCATTCCCGCCCCTCCGGCCATGGCACCGGCCGTCCCGTCCATCGCGTAAATCGTCAAAAACGCCGCGGATAATCAATCGCGCACCTGAAAGATTTCAGGTGCGCGATATATTTAGAATTCATGATTAAAGACAATGTGAAGGCTGCGGAGCGCAGGGATGTGACAGAGGGACAGACCAACTGTCATCATTCCAAAGGAACGTGACAGTTGGTCTGTCCCTCTGTCACATTGGCCGCAATCGACTGTATTTCATTACGGAATAAGAACTGCATTCTTATTCCATAAACCCCATCACATCAACCACCCTCACGCTTCCGCCGGCGAGGGTGGTTATTTTTTTCTTTCCCTGCTTGCGGCTCATCAGGGCATAGCTCTGCCCGCCATCCAGGTTGTAGACCCATTCGGCATTAAAGTTTTCCAGGAAGAACTTCTGTGCCCTGCGCAGGGATACTCCCTTGCCCTTGGATTTGGTCACCGTCAGGATCAGGTAATTGTTCCGGTCCAGTCGGCCGATGATCGTCCGGGAGGCCTTCTGGTCCGCAAATTTCCATTCTTCCGGCAGCAGGTCCTCGTTGTTCCGCAGCATCGGGCAGCCCACATAGAAGGACCAGGTCTGGCTGGGTTCCGTTGCCAGCACTTCCCCGTTGTCCGCGCCGGTATACATCTGCAGTCCGTCCGCATCCAGCGCCAGGCCGTAATACGGCACGCCCTCCAGGTTGCGGAAAACCTCCCCGTCCGTTACCGTCAGGGAGCCCAGCGGAGTGTAGTAATAATCCTCGCTGGTTCCCGGATAGTTCTCCGGGATCTCCGGATACAGGGGACTCACAAATCCGCTGCCATTCACCGCCAGCGCTGCTTCCGGAAGCTTTTTGATGATATTCCCGGGTCGGCTGATGTTTTTCTTCCAGGCCGCCGTGGCTTTCCGGATCTGGCGGGAAGGATCCTGAACCCAGATCCGGCTCAGGTAGCACTTCTCGCCCTCCATGGTAAACCGTTCAATCGTGTATTTCAGCGTCGGCGAATCATACCGCCGGACAATCCTGCCGACAGTATCCGCCTCAATCTTTTCAAAGAAATCCGCCGTTTCCTCTGCTCCGGCTGTGAAAGGAATCAGTGCCAAACACAACAGGAGGCAGAATATCCGTTTTTTCATCCGGAATCCCTCCTTCCGGTCGTTCACGCCTGCTCCTGCATATAGCGTTCCGCCAGGCGTACGGACGCCATCGCGTCCTTTCCGTATCCGTCCGCGCCGATCTCCCGGGCATATTCCTCGGTAAGCACGGCGCCGCCGACCATTACCTTGCACCAGGGTGCCTTTTCATGCACCAGCTTCACGGTTTCCGCCATGGCCGGTACCGTGGTGGTCATCAGGGCGCTCAGGCCGCAGATCGGTGCATGCAGGCGCTCCACAGCCTCCAGCACCGTCTCCGGCGGCACGTCCTTGCCCAGGTCCGCCACAGTAAATCCGTAGTTCTCCAGCAGCAGCTTCACAATATTCTTGCCGATGTCGTGGATATCGCCCTTCACGGTAGCCAGCACCACGATCCCCTTGGAGGCCTGCGCGTCCTGGTTTGCCGCCTTCTTCTTGATTTCCGCCACGGCCGCCTCCGCGGCTTCCGCGCTCATCATCAGCTGGGGCAGGAAAATCTTCTTGGCTTCAAAGCCCTGGCCCACCTCGTCCAGGGCCGGGATAATCTCTTCCTTCACCAGGTCCAGGCTGTCCCGTCCTTCTTCCAGGGCTGTCCGGGTCAGGTTGGCCGCTTCCTTGCACAGGCCCTTCACCACCGCGCGGCGCAGGCCCTTCGCTTCGGTTTCCTTCGCGCCGCCGGTTGCTCCTGCCGCCGGCGTCACTGCCTGCATGGCGGGCAGATCGTTGGCATACTGGATATAAGCAGCGCAGTTTTCGTCCCGGCCCGTCAGGGTCCGGAAACTGATCATCGCGCCCATCATCCGCTCATTCAGCGGGTTCATGATCGCGCCGGACAGCCCTCTCTCCAGTGCCAGCGTCAGGAAGACGCTTCCCAGCACCTCCCGCACCGGCAGGCCGAAGGAGACGTTGCTCACGCCCAGCACTGTTCCGCACCCGGTCTTTTCCCGGATCATTTTCAGCGCGTCCAGGGTCACCTTCGCGGCGTTCCCGTCCGTGCTGACCGTCATGGTCAGGGTATCAAACAGGATATCCTTCGGGCCGATGCCGTATTTCGCGGCTTCCTTCAGGATCTTTTCGGCAATGGCCAGCCGGCCTTCCGCCGTGCCGGGAATCCCGTCCTCATCCAGCGTCAGGGCAACCACCGCCCCGCCGTATTTCTTCACCAGCGGGAAGATGGCGTCCATGACTTCCTGCTTGCCGTTCACAGAGTTGATCAGGGCTTTGCCGTTATATACGCGCAGCGCGCGCCGCATCGCTTCCGGGTCGGAGGTGTCCAGCTGCAGCGGCAGGTCGGTCACTGCCTGCAGCTCCTGCACCGCCTGTTCCAGCAGGGCCGGCTCATCCACACCCGGTGTGCCTACGTTGACGTCCAGCACTTCCGCCCCGTGTTCTTCCTGCACAATGGCCTCGTTCAGCACATAGGCCATGTCGCCCTCTTCCAGGGCTTTGCGCAGCCGCTTCTTGCCCGTGGGATTGATCCGCTCGCCGATGATCACCGGATCCTTCCCCAGTTCAATGGCGTGCCCCCGGGAAGCAATAATCGTCTTTTCTTTCTTTTCCACTGCCGGCGGAACCCTGCCAGCCGAAGCGTTCTTCACCGCCCGGATGAAGTCCGGCGTCGTGCCGCAGCAGCCGCCGATGATCCGCAGGCCTTTTTCGATCAGCGGGACGATATCGGCGGAGAATTCCTCCGGTCCCACGTTGTAAACCGTCTTTCCGTCCTTTTCCTGGGGCAGGCCGGCATTGGGCTTCATCAGCACCGGGATTGAAGCCGCCGCCAGGTAGCGTTCCACAATCGGCGCCAGCGCGTCCGGTCCCAGGGAGCAGTTGACGCCCACGGCGTCCGCGCCCAGGCTCTCCAGCATAGCCACAACCGATTCCGGCGTACCGCCGGTCATCAGCTTTCCGTCCGCGCCATAGGCACAGGAAACCAGCACCGGCAGGTCACTGTTTTCCTTCGCCGCCAGCAAGGCCGCCCGGGCTTCCGCCCCGTCATTCATGGTTTCAATAAACACGCAGTCCGCCCCGTATTTGACGCCCAGGCGCACCACTTCCGCAAAGCCCTGTACCGCTTCCTCAAAGTCCAGGCTCCCCAGCGGCTTCAGCAGTCTTCCGCAGGGGCCGATATCCAGGGCGACAAACCGTTCCTTCCCGTCGGCGATGGCTTTCCGGGCCTTGTCCGCGCAGCCGATGGCCGTCCGGACCATCTCTTCACATTCGGAAAGGCTGTAGCGCAGCGGATGCACGCCAAAGGTGTTGGTCAGCACCATGTCGGTGCCCGCCTCGTAGTAGCTCCGCTGGATATCGGTGATCACGTCCGGATGGGTCATGCCCCACTTCTCCGGCGCTTCACCCGGCTTCAGTCCCCTTTCCTGCAGCAGCGTTCCCATGCCGCCGTCCAGGAAGAACGGGCCCTTTTGCAGCAATTCCTTCAGTTTCATTCAGGCTTTCTCTCTTTCATTCCGATGATTGCCGTCACGCTCTTGCTCGGCGTCATCAGCAGGCTGTCCGTCAGGGTGATCCCCACCGTCCGCCCGCAGTCCAGGGCAGTCATTACGTCCCGCTGCATTTCCAGCGGCAAATCCCCGTATCCCGGGGAATACCGGTCTGTCAGCTGCTTGTCCGGAAACTGCTCTGCCAGCTGCCTGCACAGCCGGTCGCAGCCGCCTTCCACCTGCTGTGCCCCGATGGCGTGCATCAGCAGTCCCTTGGCCGGGGACTGCAGCTTTGCCCGGGCAATCCGGCGGTCCATTTCCGCGCCTGCCGTGCAGGCAAACAGGATTATCTCGTCACAGCCCTCCAGGTGCTCTTTCAGCCCCCGGGAGGTTGTCCGGGCAAAGCCCAGGTCCAGTTCCTCCCCATCCCGCTTCAGGGGATACCGGCACCAGACCGCCCGGCACTGCACCGCGCCTTTGGCCGCCGCCAGGCATTCCTTCATCGGCAGCTCTTCCGGAGCCGGCGCGAAGGAGGGCAGCATCGCGTAACGCAGGATTTCTTTTTCATCAAAGGGGATTTCCCCCAGTTCGGCCAGCCGCAGTCCTTCCTTCATCAGAAGGTCCTCCCCAGCATGCCGCTCAGGTGGCTCTGGATGGCCGCCGCCACATCCGGCTTGTTCATTGTGTACACATGCACGTGCCGGATGCCGTTGGCATACAGGTCAATAATCTGGTCACAGGCATAGATGATGCCTGCCCGCTGCATGGCTTCGGGGGAAGAGCCGAATTTATCCACCAGGCTGGTAAACCGCCGGGGCATAAAGCTGCCGGACAGCTTCAGGGCACGCTTCACCTGGTTGGCTTTGGTAATCGGCATGATACCCGGCACCACCGGCACCGTCACGCCCGTCTCCCGCAGCTTGTACAGGAAGTTATACAAAAGGTTATTGTCAAAGAACATCTGGGTGGTCAGGAAGTCTGCGCCCGCGTCCACCTTTTCCTTCAGGTAGCGGAGATCCTCCGCCTGCACGCTGCTTTCAGGATGCACTTCCGGATAGCAGGCCGCGCCGATGCAGAAGTCCCCGGCCTTCCGGATTTCCCGGATCAGGTCGGAAGCATGGGGATAGGGACTGTTCTTCATGTCCTCCGGCGTCATGCCTTCCGGCAGGTCGCCGCGCAGCGCCATGATGTTCCGGATGCCGGCAGCCTTCAGGGTCTGCAGGTAGGAGCTGATGTCTTCCTTTCCCGCGCCGACGCAGGTCAGGTGGGCCAGGGTTTCCACCCCGTCCGTGTTCTGCAGCGTCCGGGCAATTTCCAGGGTGTATTTGCCGCCCTTGCCGCCCGCGCCGTAGGTCACGGAGATAAAGGAGGGCTTCAGCGCCGCAATTTCCTCCGTCGCCTTCAGCACTTCCTCAAAGGTCGCGTCCGTCTTCGGCGGAAACACCTCGAAAGAAAGACTTAAATCCGTACTCCGGACCGTGTCCAGTATTCTCATAGCTCAGCGTCCTCTCGTAATCTTCAATTCAGAATTCAGAATTCATAATTCATAATTCAGAATTATTGGAATCCAAGCGCAATGGCTAAACCACTGCCTCCACATTGTCATTTCGACCAAAGAATCCGGTAGGATTCTGCGTGGAGAAATCTCCCAGCCCGTCCACGTTCGGGAACCCAATCGGAACTACACCGTTTTCAAAGTGACAGGCGGAAACACTATATCATTCTGCATTCTGCATTCTGCATTATGCATTTGGCATCGCTTTGCGATGCCACTATCATTGCTATTATATTATACATTGTGAAATGCCGGTGCACAATTCTCCCGGACGCCGCATCCTGTCTTTCTCTCGTTCCTTCTGCCCATATAAATACCGCCGGAGTATTCACTCCGGCGGCATTTGCCAGTCGTTTGAATGTCTTAGTCCCACAGATCAACGCTGCCGACTTCGTCTCCACGGACCCAGTGGGCTTTGTTCTGGTCCACGCGGACGTACACCTTGTCCACCTTGCCGACCTTCTTCAGGATCTCTTCGGGGGTGATAATGCCGCCCAGAGGAGACTGGATGATCACTTCGGGAGTCTTTGCGGCCTTCTTGGCAGGCGCGGTTTTCTTCGCGGGAGCCTTCTTCGCAGGAGCCTTCTTGGCGGGAGCAGCGGCCTTTACAGCCTTCTCCGCAGCCTTCACGGCGGTCTTGGCGGCCTTCACGGCAGCCTTGGGAGCGGCCTTTGCCGCGGCTTTCTTCACGGTCTTCTTTTCAGCTTCAGTCTTGGGAGCTTCTTTTTTGACGGTTTCTTTCTTCGCGGGCATGAACGTCCCTTCCTTTCCTTTTGTTGTCTGTATCATACCATACAGTTGGCGCGGTGACAACAGTCACCGTCGCAACAACTCTACACTCTTCACTTTTCCGGACAGGGGGCGGTTCCTCGTCCGGAAGGCAGCGTGGAGGCTGCGGAGCGTGGAAACGGGATGTGACAGCAGGGACAGACCAACTGTCATCATTCCAAAGGAACGTGACAGTTGGTCTGTCCCTCTGTCACATTCGTCCTTCGACGCGCTTTGCTTGCTCAGGATGACACCTTTTCGCTGCGAATAATCCCATGCGTCTGGATCCCATTAATTCTGAATTGTTGAGCAGTTGTCCAAATCTCTGATTTGGGTAACAACTGCCATGCTACAGCCGTCAAAGTGCCATAGGCACTTTGGTAACGGCGATCGCAGAATTGTTAATTGCTTCTGTACCACGCATAAGTCTTCACGTCGCTCAGGTTTACCACCGACAGCACATATCCGCCGTCGTTCATTACAAACCAGTCGTAATCCGTCTTCTGCACATGCTCATGCACCGGCGCGTCTTCCGGGTTCACTCCCACAATGGAGATGGCCACGCCACCGTCCGTTGTTGTGCAGCCTTCGTACAGATCCGGGTTTTCATCGATGATCTGCTGAAACCGCTCGCCGAAGAAGGGACTGAGCCCGCAGTGAATGACCAGCGGGTAATCCAGCCATCTGGCAAGTTCCGGTTCGTCTGTCGTGTTATAGCCGTAATCCCGGAGGGTTCCGATATACATCATCACATGCCGGGTTTCGGAGTTTTCGTGTTTGATGACCAGCAGATCGCCCTCCTGCAGGGTGTTCTTCAGTTCCGGATAGGGCGGCGCCTCAAACCCTTCACGGCTGTCAAATACATGGAACGGCCGCTGGTCCCAGTTGTTCAGGATTTCCGACAGCGGCGGATGCGACTCCCGTCCGCAGGCTTTGAACACATGCCGGGTAAAGCCGGTGCAGTCCAGGCCGTACAGATACGTTTTTCCCCGCTGGAAATATCCGGTTTTGGTCTCGCAGGTGATCACGTGATAATTCGGATAGGACATATAAAAATATCCGTTCCACTTGGTCCCGGACAGTCCGCCGAAGTAATAGGGAACGCCGTCGGTGTACAGGGTGTTGATCACCCGTCCCGTCAGTTGTTCATACCGGGCAACAAAAGGATTCGCCTCTTCCAGCAGTTCAAACGCCGCCTCCAGCATTGCCGATTCCTTTACCACCGCCTGCCCGGAACCGGTAAACGTCATCAAAATCACCGTCAGCAGCACTGCGATTCTTCGGACAGTCCTCCTGCCTCGCAGTATTGTTTTTTCTGTCATGGATAGGGAGCCTCCTCAGTTTGTTCTAAAAGAGTATACCACGAATGATCCTGTATACAAAGCACTCTGATTTCGATATAATAAACCCTGCATGTTACAGGATAATTCCCGGAGGTGGAACGGTTATGGTATATAATACGATTCTTGAAGCGGTGGGCAACACGCCCATGGTCCGGCTGAACCGGATGCCGGAGGAAGGCAGCGCCGAAATCCTGGTCAAGGTGGAGGCCCTGAATGTGGGCGGTTCCATCAAAACCCGCACCGCGCTGAATATGATCGAGCAGGCGGAAAAGGAAGGCAAGCTCTCCCCTGACAGCATCATCGTGGAGCCCACCAGCGGCAACCAGGGCATCGGCCTGGCGCTGGTCGGCGCGGTCAAGGGCTACCGGACGATCATCATCATGCCGGACTCTGTGAGCGAAGAGCGCCGTAAGCTCATCCGCCATTACGGAGCGGAAGTCAAGCTGATCCATGACGCCGGGGACATCGGCAAGTGCATGGAAGAATGCCTGAACTGCGCCATGGAGATGAAGGCGAAGAACCCGAAGGTCTTCGTTCCCCAGCAGTTTGAAAACCCGAACAACACCCTGGCCCACAAAAAGCATACCGCCCTTGAGATCATGGCCCAGGTGGCCGGACCGATCCACGGCTACTGCAGCGGCATCGGCACCGGCGGCACCCTCACCGGCATCGGCGAAGTGCTGAAGGCCCAGTATCCGGATATGGAGATCTGGGCGGTGGAGCCGGAAAACGCCGCCATTCTCGCCGGAGGCACCATCGGCACCCATATCCAGATGGGCATCGGCGACGGCATCATCCCGGATATCCTGAACCGGGAAATCTATGACGATATCTACGTGGTTACCGACGCGGAAGCCCTGGAAACCGCCCGACGCCTGGCCAGGGAAGAAGGCCTGGTCTGCGGTATCTCCAGCGGCACCAACGTGGCCGCCGCCCTGAAGCTGGCCAAGAAACTCGGGCCCGGCAAAACCGTGGTCACCGTGCTTCCCGACACCGCCGAGCGGTATTATTCCACACCCCTCTTCGGCGTATAATCAATCCCGTCAAAAAACCGCCTTCCGGAAGGAAAGGCGGGTTTTTTTGCTGTCACAGGTTATTTCCGGAAGGCGGCAGGCACCGGTTTGGCGGTCTCCTGCAGTTCCTTTTCCCGGCGGGAAGCGACCTCGTCCGGCATTTTCCGGATATCCCCGGCTTTGGTCAGGGCCCACTTGGTCAGGCTCGGGCCTACCAGTTCATAGACCAGCACGGAGAAAAGCACAATATTCCGGACCAGCGTACCCTCCGTGCCGCCCAGCACCCGGTAGGCTGTGGCGCACATGCCCAGGGCCACGCCGGCCTGGGGCAGCAGGGTGATGCCCAGGTATTTCCGGACCGGTTCGGGACTGTGAACCATGGAGGAGGACAGGCCGGCGCCCAGGTATTTGCCCAGCGACCGGGCAACAATATAGACCACGCCGATCAGGAGCACGGCGGGATCGCCGAAGACCTCAAACTTCAGCGCCGCGCCGCTGAGCACAAAGAACAGGGTCACGGCCGGGCCGGACCAGCGGTCCGCCTGCAGCATCAGGTCCTCGCTGAGGGGGCAGAAGTTGCAGAAAATGGTGCCCAGCATCATGCAGACCAGCAGGGAAGAGAATCCGAAGGTGAAAGGACCCACCGGGATCTTCAGCTGGCTGACGGCCACCGTCAGGATGACGCTGCCGACAATGAGGGCGTTCCGGTTCCGGTGGGAGTGGAAGAACCGCTCCAGCCAGGTCAGCACCAGGCCCACCAGTCCGCCGAAGGCGAGGGACAGGAACACCTCCATGAGCGGCTCCAGGATCAGGGCTGCCAGGTTGGTATCCCCGTCTTTCAGGGACTGGGCAATGCCGAAGGAGATGGCGAAGATCACCAGGCCTACCGCGTCGTCCAGGGCAACCACCGGCAGCAGCACGTCCGTCACCGGCCCCTTGGCCTTGTACTGGCGGACCACCATCAGGGTGGCAGCCGGGGCGGTAGCTGCCGCGATCGCGCCCAGGGTTACAGCCACGGGCATCGGCAGCAGGTCCGGCATGATAAAGTGCAGGGCAATCAGTGCCGCGTCCACGCACAGGGTGGCAAAGCAGGCCTGGATGATACCGATCACCGTTGCCTGCTTCCCGGTCTGCTTCAGGGCGGAAAGGCGGAACTCATGGCCGATGGCAAAGGCAATGAAGCCCAGGGCCACGTCCGAAATCATCGAAAGGGAATCCACCTGCTCAAAGGTGTTGAAACCCAGGCACGAAACCCCCAGCCGTCCCAGGACGCAGGGGCCGATCAGCACGCCGGTCACCAGGTAGGCGGTAACATCCGGCAGGTGAAACTTATCAAACAGACGGGTCATCAATAGTCCGGAGAACAGGGCAACCGCAATCAGCAGAAGCGTTTGCATAAGTATTGATCGCATCCTTTCATATGAAAAGGCCCACCATGTATCCATGATGAGCCGTGATGCCGTTCTGTCTGATCCAGCGATCTGCCGCCCATCCGTTGGTGATGTCTCCTCGAGCACAGGGACGGTGGTTTATTAGATCGCTGTTCCTTTGTTCGGCACTTATTATATTCCCGAAAACGGCGCTGTCAAGGGAGTGTATTGCTTTATTCTCCGTAACTCATCCCCCTTCAGATGAAAAAAATATATTGTTTATTTTTATAAAAAAGATCGCAAATTGTAAATACACGTTTGCGCCCCACAGGCATTGAATATCAAAACATCCAGCCTGCATGCGCCCCTCTTCCTGGCCGGCACATGGAAAAATAGACGGGTTTATTTATCCTGATTCGATCTGTTTTCTGCTTCGGCTGTCAGTTAGGATATGAGCATCGGGAGGCACTTCTCCCCAAGGAGGATACGGAAATGGAATTCTTAGCCGTCATTATTGGTATTGGTATTGGTCTCGCCCTGTACCGGAAAAACCGCAGCAACCGCAATGAAGACTATGACGATGATTATGAGGAAGAGGCCCGGTTTGAGCCCCGGGAACCCGTATACCCGACCCGGAACCTGTCTTATGCAGAGCCCCGGAACACAGATCCCAACGCGGAAATCCGGGAGATCAACGAAGCCATCCGCGCCGGTGAACAAGCCCTGGACAGCCTGCGGGAAGCCAAGAGCCAGCTGAACTCCGCCCGGAACTGGGGCATCTATGACATGCTCGGCGGCGGCGTGATCTCCAGCATGATCAAGCACAGCAAAATCGACCAGGCCAATGAATGGATGGATCAGGCCAACCGGGACCTGCGCCGCTTCGCGAAGGAGCTGCGGGATGTAGACGGCGAAGGCCTGCAGGTCGATACCGGATCGCTGGTCACCATGCTGGATATTTTCTGCGACAACTTCTTCAGTGATCTGCTGGTGCAGCAGAAAATCAACGACGGCCGTGCCCGGATTGACGCCCTGATCGATAAGATTGAAGGGGTGATGTGGGAACTGAAGCAGAGAGGCAACAGTATTGGGGAAGAGTACGAAATGAATAATGGAGAATACCGCATGCAGAATTAATGGGTTCTCTTCGACACTGCTTTGCATTGCTCGGGATGACACACTATACTGGACATCGTGAGGTTCCGATTAGGTTCCCGATTACATACAGGCTGGGAGATCCTTCGACTCCGCTGCGCTGCGCTCAGGATGACAGCGTGGAGGCTGCGGAGCATGGAAACGGGATGTGACAGCAGGGACAGACCAACTGTCATCATTCCAAAGGAACGTGACAGTTGGTCTGTCCCTCTGTCACATTCATCCTTCGGACGTAGTAAGGGATCCTTCGACGCGCTTTGCTTGCTCGGGATGACACACTATACTGGACATCGTGAGGTTCCGATCAGGTTCCCGATTACATACAGGCTGGGAGATCCTTCGACGCGGGCGCAAGCGCCCTTGCTCAGGATGACAGCGTGGAGGCTGCGGAACGTGGAAACGGGATGTGACAGCAGGGACAGACCAACTGTCATCATTCCAAAGGAACGTGACAGTTGGTCTGTCCCTCTGTCACATGCGTCCTTCGGACGTAGTAAGGGATCCTTCGACGCGCTTTGCTTGCTCAGGATGACATCCTGAATGTGCTGCGGGGTTCCGATAAATATTCGAGAAGACTTGCCCTGACATATCTTCCCGAAAAACCAATGAATGATTCGTCGATATCTGGTTTCCTGTCCGGCAATCCGGCCGGATGGAGATCGGCTGTCTTCGTATAACCGTTTTTCCCGCATCCGGGAAAACGGAAAAACAAAACGGAGGAAGAAAGATGAAACGAATACTGTCCCTGTTCCTTGTGCTGGCGCTGGTAGTCAGCACACTGCCCGCCCTGGCGGAACCGGCTCCGTCAGGCGCTGCCGAAGCGGCCGGCCTGCCGGCCGTGGGCGACGTGGTCGAAGGCTTCGAAGTCAAGGAGCTTCGTCCCTTTGACCTGGTCGGCGCGACCCTGGTGTCCTTTGAGCACCAGAAGACAGGCGCGAAGCTTCTTTACATTGCCAATGAAGATACCAACCGCGCCTTCCAGCTGTCCTTCCTGACCCGGCCGATTGACAACACCGGCCTGCCCCATGTGTTTGAACACAGCACCCTGTCGGGCTCAGAGAAGTATCCCAGCAAAGCCCTGTTTTTCAATCTTCTTTATCAGTCCTATACCACCTTTGTGAACGCTTATACCGACGACTATGTGACCTGTTATCCGGTGGGTTCCCTTTCCGAAAAGCAGCTGCTTGCCATGGCAGATCTTTATACAGACTCCTGCCTGCATCCGATGATCATGACGGATGAAAGCATCTACCGCACGGAATCCTGGCGGTATGAAATGGCGGATATGGAAAGTCCCCTGACGCTGAACGGTACCGTGTACAGTGAAATGACCGGTGCCCTCACGCTGCAGAGAAGCGCCCGTGACAACGCAAGGGCTGCCACCTTCCCCGGTTCCGTGGCGGCTTTTAACTCCGGCGGCATTCCCAAATACATTCCGGATATGACCTGGGATTCCCTGAAGGAATACCACAACCGGTTCTATCATCCGTCCAACTGTCTCGCTTACCTGTACGGCTCCTATGAGGATTACACCGCTTTCCTGAAGCTGCTGAATGAAGCCTTCGCTCCCTATGAAAAGCAGGACTTCACCTTCACCGACAGCGGCTATACCCGGATCACGGAGCCTGTGGTCACCAGCGTTCCCTATGCGGTGGCAGAAGGTACGGATACCACCAATCAGTCTTCCGTATATTACTATATCCTCTGCCCCGGCCTGAGGGAAAACAAGGAAGAACAGCGGATCGTGGATCATGCGGATCTCATGCTGGCCACCACCGGTTCTCTCCTGATTGAAAACCTGAAAAAAGCCTTCCCTGCCGGAAGCTTCACCTGCTCCCGTGACTCCGTCGGACCCGATGACGCTTTGCTCTTTGCAGCAGACAATGTCAACGCGAATGACGCGGAAACCTTCCGCCAAATCGTCAACGACTCCCTGAAGCAGATTGTGCAGGACGGTTTTGATCCTGTGCAGGTGGACGCGACCGCAACCCGCCAGGAGCTGACCAATAAGCTGGCAACGGAAGGCGGCAGCCCGATCATAGGCGTTGTCGCCAAGCTTTCCGACGGCTATGCCCTGACCGGCAATCCCTTTGAATACTGCGAAAACATGGAAGCCCAGACCCATATCCGGGAGGAAAATGAAAAAGGTCTCCTCACCGGCGCTATTGAAAAATGGCTGGTGGATCCGGCGCTGTATACCCTGACCACCACCTATCCGGAACCCGGCCTGAAGGAACAGCAGGAAGCTGCCCTGGCTGAAAAGCTGGCAGAGATCAAGGCCGGCATGACGGAAGAGGAAAAGCAGGCCGTCATCGATGCCACCAATGCGAAGCCCGAAGAGGAAGACACCACTGAAATGGTCGCCTCCCTGACGGCTGTCACCGTGGCTGACCTTCCCGAAGAAGTCCGTGAGATTCCGTATACGGATGAAACCGGCGCCGACGGCGTCCGCCGTCTGAACATGACAGCCAACGTGGATGAAATCGGACTGATCGACCTGTTCCTGGACGCCCGCGGTCTTTCCCAGGAAGACCTGCAGTATGCGCGCCTTTTCTCCCAGCTGCTGGGTCAGCTGGATACTGACGCCCATACCAAGGAAGAGCTTGCCCTGCTCATGGGCCGTTACCTGACGGGCGGAAGCTACAAAATCCAAACTTTCGATACGGCTGACAAGAACGACGTTACCGCCTACCTGGCGGCCGAGTGGGTCGCCCTGGACAGGGACCTGCCGGCTGCCTATGACCTCGAACAGGAAATCCTGTTCCATACGCAGTTTACAGACATCCCGACGCTTGCCGAAAAGATCTCAGCCCTGAAATCCACTGCCCGCAGCATCATTTCCGCTGCCCCCTATACGGTGGTTTTAGCCCGCCAGGCCGGGCTTGACGATCCCCAGTCCAGGGTGCAGGACTACCTGAGCTTCACCCCTTATTACACCTTCCTGGAAAACGTGGAGCAGCAGATGGCAGCGGATCCGGAAGCGGTTGTTACCCGCCTGCAGGCGATCCAGTCTTTCCTGGCCAACCGCAGCGGAGCCATGGCCATCTATGCCGGCAATGAGAACTCCATTGCGCTCAACGCGCCCCTGGTGGATGCTTTCTTCGCGGAGCTCCCCAATGAAAAGCGGGAGTATCCCGCCTATGACGTGCCGGCAGCCGACAGGAAGGAAGGCCTTTCCGTGGACGGCAACATCCAGTACAACTGCCTGACTGCTTCCTTCCGGGAGCTCGGCATTGAACCGGATTACACCTTTGACGTCATCGGCTCGATCATCACCGACCAGGTGCTGATTCCCATCCTGCGGGACCAGATGGGCGCCTACGGTGCCTCCTGCGGCACAAACGGCGACCTCGGCCTGATGATCTACTCCTACCGGGATCCCAACGTGAAGGCCACCTTTGACCTGTATGATTCCATCCCGGAAAAGCTGGCCAACATGGAACTGACCCAGGACCAGATCAACGGCTATATCATGCGCCAGTATTCATCCATCGCGACGCCTGCCGGCGAACTGACAGAAGCCATCCTTAAGATCAACGCAGTCCTGAATGGCCGTCCCGAGGACGAAACGCTGCAGAAGATGCGCGCCTATAAGAGCGTGACGCCTGAAACCGTGAAAAACGCGGCGGCCGTCTATGCCCTGCTGGTAGAAAAAGGTGCCCGCGGTACTGCCGGCCCCATCGGTGCCCTGCAGGCCAACAGCGATCTGTATGACACGATCCTGAATCCCTTCCATACGGAAGACCTGTCCAAGGTTTCCTTCTCCGACGTGGCGGAAGACAGTGAATATCATGATGCCGTCTATACCGCCTTTGCAGCCGGCCTGATGCAGCCGAAGGAAGAAGGCCTCTTCGCGCCGGATGAACCCGCCACTGCAGGCGATTTCCTCGGCGGACTGTATATGCTGATCGGCGGCGGAACCAATGATCCGGAAGCCTGCAAGGCAGCCCTGAGCGCCAACGGCCTGATCCCCGCGGATCAGGACCTGAACGCAGAAGTGAATGAGGGCTTCCTCGGCGGCATCCTGGCCGCCCTGGGTGTTCCCGGTGCCACGGAGACGCCCGATGTGGCTGTCACCCGCGCCGAACTGGCAGCGCTGTTCATCCAGCTCACCGGCAAGTAATCTTTCCCAGATATAAAGAAGGACTGCTCACCTGAGCAGTCCTTTTTTCTTATCGTTCATTGGAACACTTTACACCACGCTTTTCCCGGATTCTTCTGATCGCCGAATAGAAGACCAGGCACACAGCCCACGGAACAACAGCTCCCATGATCAGTGCAAAAAATACATATGGATCTTTTGTGGGTTCATTGTAATCAACCTGGTTTATATAAGGCGACGGCAGATAGATGACACAGTATGACACGATAATCGCCAGTACCGCGGTAAAGCCCGTCGCGGCAATACCTGCTTGTGCTGTTCTTTTCATTTGGGGATATCTCAGGATTGCCAGTATTGTGGTAACCGCGAACATTATTACACAGCAAACCCCAATCTGGGCATCAAGAATAAAGGGATCAATGTCCCATGTCGTCATACCCGGCCTCTCACTGACGAATGCGATAAACAGGAGAAACATGACGCACGAAAGCGTTCCCGATAAAACGAATGCAATCCACCAGAAAACAAGCCTACCGTTCCGAAACCTTTCCCGGAATGCTGTTACCTCCATCATGCGTTCTCTCCTGTCGTCAGCGCGCGCTTTCCCTGTATTCTCCTGATAACCAGATACAGTGCCAGGCTTACGGCACATATACCGACCGCTTTCAGGCCAAAGCCCAGGAACATATTGGAATCTCTTGTCGCTTCATGAATCCCTTCACCCCAGGGCAGCGGCAGGTTTATTACCCGATAGGAAATAATAATCGACAGAACCGCGGCTATAACGGTCATTACGCATGCAGTCTTGGCTACTTTTCTGATTGCCCGTGGGCCGACAAGTACCAGCTGGGCCAGGATGCCGAATAGTCCTACGCAAATAACCCCGTCCTGTGCCTCCAGCAGAAAAGGATCCGTTTCCCAGGTCGTTATTTCTGGTTCTCTGCAGAAATGTTCAATGTCGCCACACAAATGCACGCCCGCACACACGGTGATGACGATCATCGCAAATCCCCAGAAAACAAGCCAGGCGTCTGTTCGAAGTTCTTTCAGGAATTTTGCCCTTTTTGTCATGTTCATTCCCTCATTTTCAGGAACTGTTTTCCTCTGATGCTTTCTGATATAGAAGAGCGCCATTACCAGACCGATACAGATCAGGCCTCCCCATATATACAGCGGCTCAATCTGATGAATCAGGCAGAACTGTTTCCAACGGAATCCGATATTGTGATACTGGGAAAACAGCAGTGATTGATAGGACTCCCTCCTTATCACTTTCCCGTCATCATATTCAGTAAAGATATAAGTAGTATCTTCATCGCAGCATATGGCATTACTGTTTTTCCAGGCGTAAGCCTTCTTATATTCTTCAATCATCGTCCGGTCTTCTGTAACCCGTACAGGGTCGTTCAACTGTCCTTGCAAAAAGGGAGTGATCTCCAGCCGGTCGATATCATATTCCTTACTGCCATAACATGCAGTCAGCGGATCAGGTGTTTCTTCCGTCCAGATCCACAAAGCAGCCATCAGAAGAGCGAGAATACAGAAAGCAATCAGCAGGCCCCTGACAATTTTCCGTGCCATGATACTTCACACTCCCCTGTTACCTTCTCTGTTACTATAGAAACGTTGTGGAGCGCCTGCCGGTTCCCTTCAGACAGTAATCGTATCATAACAAAAAATCGGTGCCGCATTCTGCGGCGCCGCAAAAAGGTATGGGGCAGCCATGATAAATATCTCTTTTCTACGCAATGCTGTACGCCGCGACGCCGATAAACAGCAGGATGGAAAGAATCGTTTCCATGGACAGCGTCGTGGAAATATATTCAGCGTCCTCGCCCATATCCGCAAACAGGGGAATAATAAACGGCGCCGGCAGTGACCAGGCCAGCATGAGTGCGGTGAACAGCTGCTTGTCAAACGGGATAATGCTGAAAATCAGCAGGGAACTGAGCCCAAGCAATACTGCCGCCACCGCGATCCGCAGTGCGGCGGTGATCAGGACGGGCTTCATCAGTTTCTTCCTGAAGTTCAGCTCATATCCGACAATCACCAGGATCAGTCCGGATACCGGAGCCGCAATAAAAGAAATAGCGTCAGATACAACTCCTCCGGCCGGAGACGACAGCACTGCTTTTCCAATACCTGTGGCACCGAGCAGGACACCCAGCAGAGATCCAATCAATGCCGGGTTGGTCACGGCGCTTTTTGCCAGCGCACGGGGATTCACTTTGCCGGAGTTCACCGCCTGCATCGTAATCAGGAACACCGTAAATGCATTCAGGGTCTGCCCGATGTCCGCCATGGCGAAGATATGCGTTTGTCCCGGATACAGCAGGGCAAACAGTGCGTAACCCATCATGCCTCCCTCGAAATTGGTGACCAGGAAGGGCAGGAACCGGCCATGTTTCCCGGCACAGCGGCGCAGGAGGAAACCGACAGCCAGTCCCAGGGCACAGGCCACATATACGGTACCGAAGGTGAGGGCAATGGTCCCGGAGTATTCCGCGGTAAAAAAGGCGTTGAACAGCACCACCGGAAGCAGCACGCTACTCACCAGATCCTTGATTCCCTTCAGCCCCTCGGCGCTGATGATCCGCCGCCAGTGGCAGAACCAGCCAAGCAGGAACATGAGCAGCACCGGCACGACCATCCTGGTAATGGAAAGAAACATGGTCATTCCTCCTTCATCCGGTTGGGTTCAGCAGGATAGTGTGAAAGAAGCCGGCCCAAAACCGGCCGGCTTCCCCGGAAAATACCCGTGATCAGTGGATCGCATCCTGGAAGAATTCAAAGGCTTCCTTGTCTGTATATCCTTCATGAACGATCTTCCTGATCGCCTGGCTCATTTCGATGGCGTGGTTGCTCTGGAAAATGTTCCGGCCCATATCGACACCGCGGGCACCGCCCTGGATGGCCTTGTAAGCCAGGGTCAGAGCTTCATCTTCAGGCAGTTTTTTGCCGCCGGCCACCACGATCGGCACCGGGCATGCCGCAACTACTTCCTCAAAGTTTTCACAGTAATAGGTTTTGACAATCTGCACGCCCATTTCAGCAATGATCCGCGTGGCCAGTTTGAAGAAGCGGTCGGTTCGCTCCATGTCCTTGCCCACGGCCACCACGCCCAGGGTAGGAATGCTGTAACGGAAGCCGGCGTTGATGACCTTGCTCAGGTTATCAATGGAAGCAAGCTGTCCGTCCGCACCGATGAAGGTCTGAACCGCCATGCAGTCCGCATTCATCCGGATTGCGTCCTCAATGTCCACCGCCACCACTTCATGGCTCAGGTCGTCATTGAGCATGCTGGAGCCGCTGGATACACGCAGCGCCACCGCCTTCCGGTTTTCCGGCGGCACGCAGGTACGCAACGCTCCACGGGTGCCCATCAGGCAGTCGATGTTCGGCATGAGCTTTGGCACAACCAGGTCCAGCCGTTCCAGGCCCGCGGTAGAGCCCATGAAATAGCCGTGGTCAAAAGCAAACATGACCGTATTGCCGGACTTGGGATCAAAGATATTCGCCAGGTGCTTTTTCATGCCCCAGTCCAGGTGCTCCGCGCCCTTCACATGGAAGGCACGGTTGTTGGCAAAGGGAGTTTCTGTATGATAGTCTTTCGCGATTTTCAGGCCGTCTTTATCTGCCATAAGAGAATCATCCTTTCCGTACGTTGATGCAAGAAAAGGCAAAAGCCGCGTCATGCCGCAGCTTCCGCCGCAATGGAAGGAGTCCCGCGGGACTCCTTCCGGAATATGGGGATCAGAAGTTGTACTGTGCAACGTTGTCCTTGGTGAACACAACGCGTTCGGGCAGCAGCACGACGCCGTTGTTTTCCTCAGCGGTCTCCTGGCCTTCCACCAAATCGCTGTTGGCAAGGATTTCGACTTCGCCGATGCCGGGGATGTCAACCTTGTCGCCCACATGCACGGTGTTGCCGGCGGAGATGTAAGCAGCCAGGTAGCAGCCCATGGCGCCCTGGATACCGCAGTCCCACAGACCCCAGCGGGTACAGGCACCGGCTTCCAGGTACTCGGTCATACCGGAGGGCGGGCAGAAACCGGTGATGGTCACGTTTTCAGCGGTCAGGCCCTTGTTCTGGGCGGCCTTGCACTGTCCGGGCAGCGCGGTGGAGTCGTTGCAGATGATCAGGTCAACGTCAGGGTTGTCATCCAGCACGGCTTCGCCGATGTTCACGGACTTGGCGGCATCCTGCTCGGAATAGTAGGGATCATGGATGGCTACCCAGGTGGGATAGGTGGCCTTGATGTATTCTTCGCCAGCTACGTACCAGGAGTTCTGGTCCGCAACGGAGGGGTTGGAATAGTGCCACACATACTTGACTTCGCCATTCACGTCCACGCCGCGTTCCTTCAGGGATTCAACGCCCATTTCAACGAGCATCGGTCCGAGCACGGCAGCGGTGCCCTGGGAAACCATCAGCGCACGGGAGTCGGGAGAGACGTCGGAGTCCCAGGTGCTGACATAGATGCCGGCAGCCTGCGCTTCCTGCAGTTTCTCATCCAGCGCGGTCGCATCAACAGAAGAAATGCTGATAGCGTCCACGCCCTGGTCGATGGCCTGCTGGATCAGGTCCAGCTGGGTGGTAACGGAAGCATCGGGAGAGCCGATGTACTTCACGGTGAGGCCCCAATCGGCCGCGTACTTCTGGGCACCGTCGTTGGCTGCTTCAAAAAAGCTGTTACCGGATACTTTCGGGATGAAAGCAACGGTCAGGCCGTCCACAGGGCTCTTGCCATCCGCGAACGCTGCGGAAATGCCAAGGACCAGGCACAGGGCCAGCACAAGAGACAGAATCCTTTTCATGATAGGTTCCTCCTATAAAAGTGATTTATTTATCTCCAGGGGTCTCAACAGCCCCGGGAAACAACCGTTTCAGGTCAGGCGGACCGGCTTTTCAGCCGCCTGAACATGGATGAAATCATATGCTTTCCGGCAATCTCCCGTCCGAGCACCACAATGACCAGGATGATGCCGACAGGCAGATCCAGGTTCTGAGTACTGACACCGAAGCACAGCGGCAGGCCATAGCGCATGATGCAGATGATCAGGGAAGCCAGGACCGTTCCGAGGATGGTTCCCTTGCCGCCGGTATTGGAAGTGCCGCCCAGCACAACCGCCGTGATGATGGCCAGCGTATAGCCGCTGCCCAGGTTATACTTGGCGGAGTTGACGTTGGAAGTCAGCAGCGTGCCTGCGATCGCCGCGCTCACCGCAGCCAGCACATAAGTGCTCATGATCACAGCCCGGGTATTGATACCGGAGTATTCTGCCGCTTCCTTGTTCACACCGATGAGGTACAGCCGCTCGCCGTACTTGGTACGGTGCAGGAGCCACACGCAGAAGAGGATCAGCACCACATAAATGATGATCTGGAAAGGAATGCCGAAAAGCTCTCCCTTGCCCAGGAAACGGAAATCAACGAAGATATTTCCCTTGAGCTTTTCCGGGAAGCCGCTGATGCCCTGGTAGGCGGGCGTGGCGGACATGCCGGAAACCAGCAGTGCCAGGCCGGAATACAGGAAGCTTCCGCCCAGGGTCACAACCATGGGCTGCACGCCGCAATAGGCCACGAAGAAACCGGAGAGCGCGCCGCACAGGGCCGCGGCAGCCACTGCACACAGCACAGCCGCCCAGATATTGAAACCCGCGTCGCTCCAGAGCACGCCTTCAATGATACTGGTCAGGCCGATGATGGAAGCCACCTGGATATCAATGCCCCCGCCGATCATGACCATCGTCACGAACAGGGTGATAATGCAGACGCTGATATAGTTCACCACGGCGGTCATAATGGACGCCGGGCGAAGGAACTTCGGATTGGCCGCGCCGAACACCACAAACTCCAGGATCAGGAAGAGGACCAGGAAAGTTTCCCAGCGTTTCAGGAGTTTTTTCAGGATCGTCATGCCTTGATCCCTCCTTCCTCCGGTTTGCTTTCCGTCCGGTTCAGGAGCCGCTTGCGGCGGGCCGCTTCAATCGCGCGCCGCTGGGTCAGGGCGTCCACCACCACGATGGCAATCAGCATCACGCCGGTAATCGTATTGTCGTAGGTGGACGGCAGGCCGATGAATACCAGCAGCCGGCTGATGGAGGACATGATCACCGCGCCGATGGCCGCGCCCACCATGTTGCCCAGGCCGCCGCTGAGGGAGATACCGCCCAGCACGCAGGCCGCAATGGCTGTCATTTCATAGCCGTTGCCGGCCACATTCATCACCTGGCCGTACTTGGAAGCGAACACATAACCAGCGATACCGGCCATGACGCCGCAGATCACATAAGCGGTGATCTTCGTGCGGAGCACGGAAATACCTACCAGGGTCGCGCCGCCCGCGTTGTCGCCCACGGCGATGAAGTACTTGCCCCGGCGGGTCCGGGTGGTTACCAGGTGGGCGATCACCACCAGCACCAGCGCAATCAGGTAATACAGGGAAATCCCTGCGAAAAGCGACATATTGCCATAGACAGCCACGGGGCCGCCGAAGTTTTCAATGGTCCGGCCTTCGGTGACCATGTAGATGATGCCCCGGAGCACGCCGTTGGTACCCAGGGTGAAAATCAGGGACGGCACACCGAAGAAGGAAACCCCAATGCCGTTGAACAGTCCCACCGCCGCGCCGATCAGCAGTACGCAGACCAGCATCTTCCCGATGCTGCCGCCCTCCTGGGCGATCATGCCGGTGACCGAAGCCGCCAGTCCCAGTACCGCACCGATGGAAACGTCAATTTCCCCTGTCATGATGACGAAGGCGATCCCGATAGCCAGCAGGGTATACATGGTTGCCGTGTTGAAGCAGGCAATGATATTGGAGTAGCTCAGGAACGAGGCATTGGCCAGGCCGGTGATCAGGAAGAGGAGAATCAGGAAGATCAGGCTGGAACTCCAGCGGGCCTTCAGCAGTTTTTTCACGATGCTCATTCCGTCACCGCCTTTCTGCCGACGATCCCGAAGGATGCGCTGGTCAGGACGTCCTGGTTGATCTCATCATGGCTGAATTCCCCGTTGATCCTGCCCTGGAACACCGTGACGGCGCGGTCCGCGATTTCCACCACTTCTTCAATGTCCGAGGAAACCATCAGCACCGCAACTCCCGCCTCTTTCAGTTGATGAATGATGTTGTAGACGTCGCCGCGGGCACCGGCGTCGATTCCGCGGGTAGGCTCATCCAGAATCACGACCTTGGGCAGCGTGGAAAGTGCCCGGGCGATAACCACCTTCTGCTGGTTGCCGCCGGAAAGGCTGCCGATCAGGTCTTCCAGGGAAACGATCTTGGTTCGGAAATCGTCCACATATTTCTGTGAAATCTGCTTCTGCTTTTTCCGGTTGATATCCACCCGGCCGATCTCCCGGGTATTCAGGAGGGCGGAAGTGGTATTGGAGGAAATGGAGCGGATCTTGAACAGGCCGTGGTAATGCCGGTCTTCAGGAACGAAGTTGATGCCCGCCCTCAGCAGCTGGCCGGTGGACAGCCCCGTAATATCCTTGCCTTCCAGCAGCACCTTGCCGGCCAGCGTCTTGTCCCGGCCGAAAATGGTGCTGATCAGTTCCGTGCGTCCCGCGCCGACCACGCCGGCGATGCCCAGGATCTCGCCCGGATAAAGCTTGAAGGAAATATCCTTGAAACCATAGCCCGTCAGCCCCTGCACTTCCATGACCGGATCCAGGTGTTCGTAATCCACGGGCACATACGCGCATCTGCCGCTTGTGCACATTTCCACGTCCGAGGGCAGCAGGCCCCGGATCAGCATTTCCTTATTAAACTCCCCTACCGGGCCTTTCAGCGTGATTACACCGTCCCGCATGATGGCCACATCCGTTGCCACCTCAAAAACTTCTGTCAGGCGGTGGGTGATGTAGATCATGCTGATGCCCTTGCTCTTCAGGTCCCCGATGACCTTGAACAGGGACTGTACCTCACCGAAGGTCAGGGCGCTGGTGGGCTCATCCAGGATGAGCACCTTGGCTTCCCGCAGGAGGCCGCGGAGGATTTCCACCAGCTGCTGCTCCGCAATGGAAAGGGTGTTGGCCTTCCGCTGGAGATTCAGCCGGAAATCCAGTTCCTTCATATGGGTGGCCAGGCGTTTCCGAAGCTCCGGCACCTTATCCTTAAATCCCATCAGGATGTTTTCTTCCACCGTCATGTTGGGGAAAAGCATCGGTTCCTGGGGAACCATATAAATACCGGCCGAGAGGGCGGCGGACGGATTGACCATGTTCACGGGGCAGCCGTCCACTTCAATGGCGCCGCTGTCAGCACGATAGATCCCCATGATGATTTTCATGAGGGTGCTTTTGCCTGCTCCGTTTCCGCCGATCAGCGCAAGAACCTCTCCGGCCCGGAGGGATATGCTGACGCCCTTCAGCACTTCATTGATGCCGAAGGCCTTCCGGATATTGCTGACCGAAAGTGTGCAGACAGCACGGCTGTCTGCGTTTACATTAGCCACGGGTTTTCTTTCCTTTCCCAGCGAAGTAGATATTTTATTTCACAACGCAACATTTGTTCACTCACGAAACAGTATATATGCCGGCATAACATTTGTCAACAGCTTTTTCCATTATCAGTTTGCGTGCCTTTGATCATTTGTAATTCAATATTTATAAGGAAATACAGTAAGAAAGTGCTGAATTCCATTGACATCTGCACAGGATGATGCTATACTCCATCTTGATTAACATTTGTTTACAACTTAAACTTTTGTATGAAGAGGGCTGAAGCGATATGGATTATGAAGAAGCGCTGATGGCGAAGGCCGCCTGGTACTACTATTTTGAAAACCTCACTCAGCAGCAGATCTCCGATCAGATCGGCGTCACCCGGCTCCGGGTTGTCCGTCTGCTGGAAAAAGCCCGGGAAACCGGCATGATCCAGTTTTCCCTCCGTCGGGGCAGTGAAGACCGGCTGGAGGCGGAAAAGCGCCTCAAGGAGCGTTACGGCCTGGAGGACGTCTTCCTGGTGCCCGGTCCCGCGGACCCGTCCCGCACCAACGCGAATATCGCCAAAGCCGCCAGCATGTATATTAATGAACGGCTGAAGGAAAACAGCGTGATCAACATCGGTTACGGGGACACCCCCGGCCGGGTGCTGAACAACCTGGCCACCATGGCCGAAAGCACCATCACCTGCGTTTCCCTCACCGGCGGCGTCAGCTATTACCTGCCGAACACCCTCAGCAACGTGTTCAACGCCAAGCTTCACCTGATTCCCGCTCCCCTGCTGGCCTCCACCAGCGAGATGGCTGAGGCCATGCGGAAAGAGGAAAGCGTGCAGCAGATCAGCCGGATGATTTCCCATGCGGAGCTCTCGGTGGTTGGCATCGGCTCCATGGATATGAGCGCCACCATCTTCCATTCCGGCATACTGAACAATAACGACCTGCTCTACCTGTCCATGAAGGGGGCCAAGGGCGACGTGCTCAGCCATTTCCTGGACAGCGAAGGCAACCCGGTCAGCAGTCCCATCGAGGACCGTCTCATCGCCACCTCCCTGGACAAGCTGCGGAACCTGCACCATGTGATCGGCGTCGCGGCGGGCAAGGTCAAGGCGGAAGCAATCCGTTCCGCCCTGAAGGGACACTTCCTGGATATCCTGATCACCGATACGGATACCGCGCAGGCCATTCAGGAAATGGATGACGCGGAATAAGCAATCTACACAGTACAGATACAGGATCTTTTACGGGAGGGAAAAGCACAGATGGAAAAACAGTACCTGATGGCGGTGGATGCCGGAACCGGCAGCGTCCGGGCGGTTCTTTTCGACACGGAAGGAAACCAGTTGGGCTGCGTCCAGCAGGAATGGACGCACGCGGAAGATCCGCGTTTCCCCGGCAGTATGGATTTTGACTGGAAACACAACTGGGACCTGGCCAGCTCCTGCATCCGCGGTGTGCTGGCGGAAACAGGGATTGATCCGAAGGCAATCGCCGCGGTCAGCACCACCTGCATGCGGGAGGGCATTGTGCTGTACAACGCCGCAGGGGAGGAAATCTGGGCCTGCGCCAATGTGGACGCCCGGAGCAACGACGAGGTTGCCGAGCTGATCCGGATGAACCCCGAACTGGAAAAGGAAATCTATCGGGTATCCGGACAGACCTACGCCCTGGGTGCCCTGCCCCGTATTCTCTGGGTCAAAAACAAAATGCCGGAGATCTATGAGCAAGTCAAAACCGTGGGCATGTTCAACGACTGGCTGATTTACAAGCTCACCGGCGTGCTGGCTGTGGAGCCTTCCAACGGCAGCACCACCGGCATTTTCGATCTCCAGAGCCGTTCCTGGGATCCGGAAATCATGCGCAAAGTAGGCCTGAAGGACGATATTTTCCCGCCCGTAGCTGAATGCGGCCAGGTGATCGGAACGGTCAACGCGAAAGGCGCAGCGGAAACCGGGCTGGCGGAAGGCACCCGGGTGGTCACCGGCGGCGGAGACGCCCAGCTGGGCTGCGTGGGCGTCGGCGTGGTGGATCCCGGCCAGGCTGCCATTTTCGGCGGAAGCTTCTGGCAGTATGAATTCAACACCCCCAACGGAAAGACGGACGAGCAGTGCCGCGTCCGCGTCAACTGCCACGCCGTTCCCAACATGTGGCAGTATGAGGCCCTGGCCTTCAAGCCCGGCCTGACCATGCGCTGGTACCGTGACGCCTTCTGCCAGGAGGAATGCCGCCTGGCCAAGGAAAAGCGCACCGATCCCTATCAGCTGATGAATGAGCAGGCGGAGAAGATTCCCGCCGGCTGCTACGGCATGATGTGCACCTTCAGCGACGTAATGAATTTCATTGCCTGGCGTCATGCGGCACCCACCTTCACCAATTTCGATTTTGACGCGGAGAAATACAACAAGTACACCTTCTACCGGGCCATCATGGAAAACACCGCCCTGATCGCCCGGGGCCATATGGATCTTGTTCGGGAATCCACCGGAGGCGCGCCGCAGGAAGTGGTCTTTGCCGGCGGAGCCAGCAAGGGAGATATCTGGTGCCAAATCCTGGCCGACGTCCTCGGTCTTCCCGTAAAAGTACCTGTTGTGCGGGAAGCCACTGCACTCGGTGCCGCGATTATTGCCGGTTACGGCGCGGGCATCTACAGCGACATCAGCTCCGCCTCCCGGCAGCTGGTCAAATGGGCCAAGGTGTTTGAACCGAATATGGAAGCCCATCAGGTTTATGACCGGATGTATGGAGTATGGAGAAAGATTTATGACGCACAGCTCGCCCTCAGCGACGCCGGCATCACCCGGTATATGTGGGCGGCACCCGGACTTCAGTAACCGCTGGCCAGCCATCGGCCGGTATATAGATTTGGAGGAGCACATATGTATATTATTCATGAGAACGACAGGGAGTACCGTTTCGGAGACAGCGGCCCGAAGTACCTGATGAAGGGGCCCAGGATGAATTTCGCCATCGTCCAGTTCCAGCCGGGACAGGATTTCAAGGCCCACTATCACAACGTCATGGAAGAGAACTTCTTCATCCTGGAAGGTGAAGTCGATGTGATCGTGGACGGTGTGGTCAATCACCTCACCCCCGGCCAGCTGATCCACATCGAGCCTGGCGAAATTCACTACGTGCTCAACCGGTACGACAAGCCTGTTAAGATGATTTCCACCCTGGCACCCTTTACCGACCCGGATAAGGTAAATGTGGAGAACTACACCTGGTAAGCACAACAGCTCACCGGCAAATAAGATACCCCAAGGTACAACCAGGGACTGCCCGCAGGGGCAGTCCTTTTTCGTCCGAAAGCTGCAACACCCCAACGCCCTGCGGGAATGTGACTGCGGGGACAGCACCAAATGTAACGCGCAGTGTGACATTTGGTCTGTCCCCTCTGTCTCGTTCCCGCTCTCCGTAGCCTTCCCTGTTACTAAACAAACGCAGCGGAACACCTGCCGCTTCCCAAGGACAAAAAGACGGTGCTGCATGGTGCAGCACCGCTAAAGAGGAGTGGGTGTAAACATCTATCTTCAAAACATCACTGCCGGAAACCGGCGGGATGATGTTCGTCATTGGCGGGAGCCGGCCGCATCTCCCTTTGACATCTGTATCATAACCGGCTTACCTTATCTTCAGCTTATGAATATGTGAATAACGGATGAATAGTGAGTGTGTTCTTTGGGAATCCGCCGCATAAAACCGTCCTTCACACCATATTTTTACTTGCCCTTGATAATATGCTTTGAAAAGACCGTTTTGTGCTGTCTGAGTGCAGGCAGCCCATCCGCGCCGGCCTCACCGTCATAGATGGAGTACCGGATGATAAAGGCCACTTTCCCTTCGTCCAGCTGTTCCTGCGTCACATCCCATTCGCCCGTCCAGCTTCTTGTTTCCCCGGCAGGAAGCCCGTCGTCACCGAATTCCTCCACCTTCTTGTCATCAGGATAATACAGTGTCACAGGCTCATTCATGTCTTCTTCACCGGCATTGGTCACCGTTATAACGACATGGATTTTTCCGGGCTCGGACAGTGTATTTGTGTCAAAATCCATCGTGACTTTGGGAGGCAAGGAGGCCATTCCGTTTGTTTCTGCACTCTCCTTATTCTGGTCCTGGTTCTGGGCAAAGGTATTCAGCAGCGTCTGCAGATTCTGGTTTTTCACCTCCAGGCCCTCAATGGTCTTATCCTTTTCCGCAATACTGTCATTCAGTTCTTTGATGGTCTTCTCTTTCTCAGTCAGCTGCGTCTCCAGCCTTACAACAGTTTCTTCTTTCCCCTTCAGTTCCGTTTCCAGGTTCTGTATCGTTTCCTTCGTGCTGGCCGCCTCCGCGGTCAGCTCTTCAATCTGGCTGTCCTTGTTCTGGATATCCGCGTTTAACGTCTCAATTGACTTCGACTTATCTGCAAGATCCGTACTCAGGGAATTTATCTGCTCCTGTGCTGCAGAAACACTGCCTTCCAGCTCCCCGCTTTTGTTATCCTTCTCAGAGACCGCAGCTTCCAGCTCACTGATCTTACTGTCCTTTTCAGCAACGGCAGCCTCCAATTCCCCGACTTTGCTGTCCTTCCCGGCAACAATTGTCTCCAGCTCCCCGATTTTGCCGCTCTTCTCAGTAATGGATGCTTCCAGTTCCCCAATCCGGCTGTCCCTGGAGGATACATCTTCGCTTAAGGCATTGATACGCTCCACATATTGTTTCGCGTCATCCGTCAGTGCAGTAATCTGCTGTTCCATTTCCTTAACATCGTCTTTCAGATCCTGGATCTTCCGATCCTTCTCTTCAAGAACGTCTGCCAGTCCCTGGATCCGTTTGTCCTTTTCTGCGATCTCCTCACTGAAAGCACCGTCCATATCATCCCGGATCAGCATATCCTGCTGCAGTGTTTCAACTTGTTCCTTTTTTTCTTCATACCCTGTATATAAACCAACCGTGGTTATTGCCAGAATACAGATAATCGCAATGAATAATGTCGTTCCCTTTTTCATTCCGGTCTCCTCCGCTTTTGCAAAATAGATTCTTTCCTTATGCCGGTATCAGCTCATACCCGTTTTTCATGTTTGCAGCTAATGTTTGCACCTACAATACCATTTTTCAATCCAAGGCGCAATAACAATAAATGATTATAGAGCAGGGCATGCAGATATTCATTCCTTTGACGCTGCTTACCCTTTTCTATAACTACTTTATTTTCTTTTATTTCAGGTATAAATAACCAATTTGGCAAAATGAGCTTTTCTATATCTCTGTTTTTCGCAATTTTCTTTTTATCGCTGAGAATAGTATGGAAAAAAATCCTGGAAACCGGGAAGTTTCAAAAAAGACACGGATCAGTTTGATCCGCGTCTTTACTATGATTTCCTTCTCTGCAGTTATTCTTTCGTCATCGACTGATTTAGCTCTTTCAGGCTTTGGATAAACTCAGCAGCCTCTTCGGAATTCCTGATCATTCGTCCTTTCCCAGTCTCCAAAATATGTCTGCCAAAAATAATACTCATTACTGCCATTCATTCCGAATGAACGTATATATTCATGAAAGCACTCACACAGAGGCTTTTTACATAGATTGAAATCCATTGCACAGGAGGGAAAGAAAATGAACAGCAACAGTTACGATATGACCCGCGAGGGAACGGATCCCAAACCTCTTACCGATGAGGAATTCACAGAATTCCAGAAGGCAGAAAAGCGTAAAGAGAGTATAATCGGCGTGATTTCTTCCGCCCTCCTGGACATTATCGACTTCTTCCTTTGATCATACTTTAATATATAGAAAGATGCGGATTGAGCTTATTCAATCCGCATCTTTCCTATATCAACCGTTATTGTATCAACGCTTCCAGCTGGACAATCTCACGCCTGGGCCACTGTACGTCATTGTCCTCTTCTGTCATTCCGTACTCCGTGATCAAGGTTTCCGCAATCAGCTTCCAAGCTCTCTTTGCCTCCGCATACCGTCCCAGCTTCTTGTACAGGAAAGCCAGGGAGTATACCATGTCCAGCTTGTGCGGTGCTGGCTGGGCGCTATAGGCATTGTTGAAGCATTCAATGGCCTTTTCATACTCGTTGATCCGGTTGAAGCGCTCACCCGCTTCACTCTGGCCCAGCCAGTCATCCTTGGGGATACCGTTCCAGGTTTCCCTGGCTTTCTGTTCTTCGCCTTTGGCCAGCAGGATATCGCCGAGGAGGATCTCCTTCATATACCGGTTTTCCCCTTCAAAGGATACCGCGGAGAGCAGTTCCTCCGCCCGGTCAAAGTACTTCTTGCTGATCATCGCTTCAATCAGCATACGATACAGGTTACTGTTCTGCGGATACTTCCTGGCATAGGGTTCACAGACCCGGATAAACCAGTCGTTACCGCTGTGCTGCTCATACTCCCCTCCGCCGCGCACGGCCCGGTAGAGGGAGTATACTTCCTCATCCAGCGGGGTTAGCTCCATTGCTTTTTCCAGCAGGCATCCCGCTGCCAGCAGGTCGGTGTTCGTCTTGGCCAGATAGACGTTTGCGTACCGCTTCATGGCGCCGGTATCCTGCCGGTTTTCCTCCAGGATCCGGTCCAGCACACGTTTCGCATAGGCATAATTGGCGTCTGTCATAGTCTCCCGCCTGAGCATATTGTCAATGCGTTCCAGTTCATCCTCGTGAGTCACGGAAAACAATTCGTCTATCCGGACTCCGAAGAAGGCCGCCAGCCTCGGCAGCAGGGTAATATCCGGCATGGTGGTTCCCGTTTCCCATTTGCTGACTGCCTGGAAAGAGATGCCCAGGTGTGCAGCCAGTTCCTCCTGGGTGACCGAGTGTTCAGTCCGCAGACGTCGGATGACGTTTCCCATATTTAAATCCATGGTTGAGTTCCTCCACAGGTAGTATTATCAGATGACAGGCTTATCATAGCGTGACCGGGAGGAAATAACAATAACCGGGTTGGTGATGGAACTCAACCAGTAAGGGAAAATCGTTATGGGTTTATATCATTATTCTCCATAAAGCTCTTTCAGGTATCCAAGCGCTTCGTTCATATCGAATGGCAATCCCGGTTGCGCGAACGGTATATTTTCTTCCGCAATTTCCTCCAGGAATCGTGCGGTATTTGCTCTGACTTGACCCGAACCAGCCACAGGCTGGCTTCTGTCCGCAATCTGAAGGAGCCGGAATACATCATACTTATGTTTTTTCAGGTCCCTTTCGTTTACATGTTCTCCTCTGATTTAAAGTGGACACTGGGGACTGATGTGTACCCTCTTTACTGGACACCAGTAAGGAGGGTATTTTTATGCATTACAGTTATGAGTACAAGAGGAAATGCGTTGAGATGTACAGAGAAGGAAGGTGGCCAGAGACTCCCACAAGTATTAAAGATCCTAAAAACTTTCACAGGATGATCCTGCGATGGTTCCATGCAGAAGAAGCAAATGGGCCGGAGGTTCTCAAGCGCCGGGGGACTAATAAGGAATGGACTCCAGAAGAGAAATATGAGCTGGTTGCCAAGGTTATTGCAGGTTCATCAATCCTGTCAGTAGCTAATGAGGCAGGTATACACAACGGCTTACTTTCTCGCTGGGTTCGCAAATATAAGCTCGAGGGGTATAATGGTCTGGTAAACATGAGAAAAGGCCGACCATCAAAGGAGCCCCATATGAAGAAAATCAATTACAACAACCCTAGGAAACTCAATGAATCCGAGTATGAAGAGCTTGTGAGACTGAGGGCCGAAAACGCATACATTAAAGCAGAAATCGAAGTCATAAAAAAAGAGATCGCCTTGAGAGAAGAAAAAGAGGCTGCGCGACTCAAGGCGAAAAAGCAGCGATCATCAAAGAACTTAGAGAAGAAGGATACCAACTGAAGTGCCTTCTTAAAGCGATGGCCTTTCCAGATCCACGTACTATTACGAAGTTTCAAAAGAAGACGTGGTAGCGAAAAGGAACGAAGCAGTCGCATGTGTGATCAGGGAAATCTTTGAACACAACAAAGGTCGATATGGTGTTCGGAGAGTACACCACGAACTGATCAACAGAGGCTATAAGGTAAACCACAAAAAGGTCCAGCGCTTAATGCATTGCATGGACCTTAAAGGTAAACGTCCGAAAGAAAAGTACCATTCTTATCAGGGAGAAGTTGGAAAGGTGGCAGATAACCTCATTAACCGAGACTTTAGTACAACAAAGCCTTTGCAAAAATGGACAACCGACGTCTCTCAATTCAATTTATCTTGGGGGAAATGCTACCTCTCTCCAATTCTGGATATGCACACAAACGAGGTCATCTCATACGATCTTTCGTTAAGTCCAAACATGGAACAGATCCGACGGATGTTGGAGAAAGGATTAAGCAGGTTTTCCTCACTTAATGGTCTGATCTTTCATTCTGACCAGGGTTGGCAGTACCAACATGCTTATTTCAGAAATACGATTGAGAAACGTGGCGTTATTCAGTCCATGTCCCGAAAAGGAAACTGTTATGACAACAGTATTATGGAGACATTCTTCGGACGACTAAAGAACGAGATGTTTTATGGATGCGAGAAAGACTACAAATCATATGAGGAGTTCTCCTCAGCCATGGCGAGGTACATTGACTACTACAACAATGAGCGCATCCAGGCAAAAACAAAATGGATGCCACCCGTAAAATACAGGATGGCATCCATGGGTTGAGCCTCGATCATAATTCAATGTGTCCAGGAAACTGGGTACATATCAGTCCCCAGTGTCCACTTTAGGATCATTGGGCATGAGGAGCACATATAACAATAATGGGCAGTGCTTTCCGACTCCTGCCCGTCATTGTTTTTTGTTATTTCAGCTTCAGTCCGTCCCGGAAGGCATTTCCGACTGCTTCCCCGACCTCGCGGTATACGTTGAAGGAAGGATCGAAGATGATCGGTTTCAGTTTTCCCAGATCCACTTTTCCATCTGTCAGAATGCTTTCATCCACCTGGGATGCCACGATCTCACCGATCAGGTAACCGGTTTCCGGATCCCAGTTCCTGACCTTGCATTCCAGCGTCAGCGGATACTCCTCGATGATCGGCGCGTTCACATGCGCGCTCCTGTGCACATGGCAGCCGGCTTTTTCAATCTTGTTGACCTTGTTCCCGGTTTCCACGCCGAAATAGTCAGAAATCAGGATCGTGTCCGCTGTACCGAAGGCTACGGTAAAAGCGCCGGTTTTCTCAAAATTGTCGGTGGTCTTATGCTTCGCGAGCATCAGGGTAATCTCGCCCATATTGCTCTGCATGCCCCAGGCCGCGTTCATGGCGTTCGGTACACCATTTTCGTCATACGTTCCGATGATAAATACACTCTCCGGGGTAATAACGGATTTCTTGCCTGTGAATTCCATGATTCTTCACTCTCCTTCTTTGGCTGATAGTTTTATATGCAGGCAGATTGGCACTGCGGCTCTGTTATTATCCGATCCTATTCACAAAATCGGTCATGAAATCAGAAATATGAATCTGCTGAGGGCAGACCTGTTCACAGCTCTGGCAGTGAAGGCAGGAGACAGGGCGCTTTTCTTCCGGGATTGCCATCAGGGCCATCGGCGCAATGAACGCCATTCCGCCATCCTCTGCAGTCAGCAGGTGTTCATTGTACAGGGAGATCAGCCGGGGAATATCCAGCCCCTGCGGACAATGGCTCACGCAATAATGGCAGGCGGTACAGGGAATGGACTTCCTGGACATCATCCTCTCCGCGACCTTTGACAGGGCTGCGTTTTCTTCTGTTTTCAGCGGTTTCTCTTCTTCAAAGGTCTTCAGGTTTGCCTGAAGCTGTTCGAAAGTGGACATCCCCGAAAGAATCATCGTCACGCCCGGAACTGACAGCAGAAAGCGGAAGGCCCACGCCGGGATCTCTTCATCCGGGCGGAGGGCTTTCAGCGTTTTTTCGGATGCTTCATCCAGCTTTGCCAGTTTTCCTCCGCGCAGAGGTTCCATAACCCAAATCGGTATCTTCCATTCGTTCAGCAAAGCCACTTTTTCTTTTCCGTGCTGGAATTCCCAGTCCAGCCAGTTCAGCTGGATCTGGCAGAATTCCATATGCTCGCCGTAGGCAGCGAGAAAGCGCTTCAGCACATCCATCTCTCCGTGGCAGGAGAAGCCGAGATGGCGGATGCGTCCTTTACGCTTTTGTTCCATCAGATAATCGAAAATCCCGAATTTCGGATCCAGATATTCGTTGATGTTCATCTCACAGACATTATGGAACAGATAGAAATCAAAGTATTCCACGCCGGTTTTTTCAAGCTGCTTTTCAAATATCTCCTTCACTTTCGGCATGTTGGAAACATCATACCCGGGAAACTTTGTGGCGAGATAATAACTGTTCCGGGGATACTTTGCCAGGGCTTCCCCCATGACGATCTCCGAGTTTCCCCCATGGTATCCCCATGCGGTATCATAGTAGTTGATCCCCTTCGCCATGGCTTCGTCCACCATGCGGAAGGTTTCTTTTTTGTCAATCCGGCTGTCTTTGCCGTCAAGCACCGGCAGGCGCATCGCGCCAAAGCCGAGAGCGGAGAGCGTAAGCTCCTGAAACTGTCTGGTAATCATGGCGTTCCTCCTCATGAGTCATGATCCTTTAAGAATGTTCGTGGTTCTTTGATTATAGCATAATCCGTCCCGCAAACTCTTTCTTTTTACGGATTGACCGAAAGAATGACTGTTACATCACCGCTGCCGAGGATGGATTTCAGTTCATCCTGATCCATATCGATATGTCCCAGTCTTGTGAAATTCCAGCGGTTTTCGTCATAATAAATGGTGACCTGATTCCCCTGGTACAGGATCACATCCCCGGGGACTGTGGTGATATCCTCATCATTGCGGGGAATATCTGCACCGAGAGAACCGACCTTTTCAAAACTTCCGTAGTCATGCATGGCGATCGTGATATCACCGGTTTTCAGAAGCTGTAACAGCGCTTCAGATGAGGAATTGTTTTCTGTTTTGACAGCCAGAACCGCGCTGTTGACATGAATATAAAACATACCGATTTCCTCCCTGCCCAGGCCGAGGCTTTCCGCCCAGGCCCGGATTTCTTCCGCGCTGCTGCCGTTGCTGATCCGCTTCGCCTCCAGCCAGACACTGTTCCCGCCTGTCAGTTTCTGCAGGTTGGACGCGCTGCTTCCCGCACCGGAAGAACCGGACGTGCAGAACGGGATGATTGTCTTTCCGGAAAGGTCAGCGCTTTCCACAAAAGAATACAGAATTCTCGGAGCCTGCCCCCACCAGATCGGATATCCGAGGATGACTGTATCATACCGGCGCAGGTCTTCCGGCAGGGAAGCAATGGCCGGTCTGGCCTGCGGATCATTCTGCTCGATGCTTGTCCGGCTTTGTCTGTTATGGTAATTGACATCATCCGTTGTATACGGCTCGGCAGGCTGAATCTCAAACAGGTCCGCGGACAGGGCCTCCGCGACTGTATACGCCGCCGCGCGGATTGTATCGTCTGTGGAGAAGTACACCACCAGGATGCTGCTTCCGGTTGATTCAACAGCGGGAAGCCGGTCAACAGAAAGCGTGGCGGAAGTAACAGCGTCCTCTGCGAGGGAAATACCGCAGATCACCAGCAGGGCGGCCAGAAAAACCATGGCTTTTTTCATTTTCACTTTGTCCTTTCCCAATTCTGTCGTTTTTTTACGAAGCACTTTCCATCGAAATCCGCAGAGAACTCCAGTTTCTTTTCCAGAACAGCATCGCCACCGGAATACAGACCAGTTCGGCGGCCACAAATGCCAGCCAGACAGAAGGAAGCCAGCCGGTCCGGCTCAGGAGAAACGCAAGAAGCACGGGCAGGATTGCCTGCCTCAGCATGGTCAGAAGCATGCTGGGTTTAGGTATGGACAGTCCCTGCAAAGCTGCCGCAAGGACCTGGCCCGGAATAAGCACAAGCCAGGCAACCGCCATAATCCGTACCGCCGGAATGCCGATGGCCATCATATGTTCCGAAGCGTTGAACAGGCGAAGAACCATGTCAGGGAACATTTCCAGAACAAACAGGATGGGAAGATAGATGAATCCGGAATACAGCATCGCCCATTTCACAGAATCCTGGATCCGTCCTGCCTTACGGGCTCCGTAATTATACGCGGCAATCGGGATCAGCCCGTTGTTGATGCCATGCACACCGACCGTGCAGAGCCCCATCATCCGGCTGCACACTCCGTAGATCGCAACAGCGGTGGAAGAAAAAGCGAGCAGGATGGTATTCATGATGACCGTTACAAAGGAAGTCAGCACCTGGACCAGCACAGAAGGAATGCCAACCCGGAGGATCGTGCGGACGCTTTCCCAGTCCGGTTTCAGAGTGAAGGAGAATGTGATCTCCCTGTTCCATCTGCGGTTGATCAGGATCCCGGCGAACAGCCCCATAAACTGCCCGATTACTGTCGCGATTGCCGCACCTTTGGTGCCCAGGCCGAAGGTGAAGATGAAGATGGGATCCAGTATAAGATTCGTTACCGAAGCAGCCGAAAGCGTGAACAGAAACAGGTGGGATTTGCCGCTGGCAATCACAAACCGGTCGAATACCCATTGTCCCATCTGGCCCAGGGAAAACAGCATGCAGATGCTCAGATAATCCCGGCCGTAAGCCGCAATTACTTCATTTCCGCCGCTCTGCCAGGAGAAATACCAGCGGACGCCAAGGAGGCAGACAGCAGATATCAGGAGCCAGGCACAGACTGCCAGGAAGATCGCGGCATTGGCTGTTTTCTTTACCTGTTCCCGGTTCTTTTCGCCCAATGCCCTGGAAATCGCCGCGTTCAGGCCGACCGCGTTGCCCAGCCCCAGCGCTGACACAAAGATCTGCACCGGAGACGCCAGTGAAAGTGCCGTCAGTGCGTCTTCCGCGACCCGGGAAACAAAGATTGAATCCACGAAATTATACAGGGAATTGATGAGCAGACTCAGCATGAGCGGTATCCCTGTTTTCAGAACCAGCCTGCTGATTTTTTCCGTCCCCATACTGTTCTCAATCGTCATGGCGTTTCCCCTCCTGAAGCTATCATATAGCAGCCTCTTAATACACCTTCTATAGAGGTTCCATTCTGTTTAATTTCAGGCTTCAATAGCATGGAGCTTTCTCCCTTTGCTTTGTGAATCAAAAAACAGATGATCAGAAAGGAACATGAAAACAGCGCAGCGAACCTGCGCCAGTGTCTTCCGTCATTCCATTTTCTGCTCAGCATCCTTGTCTCCTCATTCCATCTTCCCATATCGCTGAAACTGTCGGATCATGCGGTTTGGCGCATCCATTTCATTCGGATACTTCAGTCGTCCATGGTCAGCGTCAAGGCAAAACTGATTCAGGGATGAATCTGTATGCTTTTCATGCTTGCTCGTTTGCCCTGATGATTTCGTCAAGCTTGATATGAGGATTCCTGTAGCGCGCCTGGGGATTGGGCTCCTTGACCGTTGCAAACTGAATCGCTTTGGTGGGACAGGCCTGGATGCATGCCATGCAGTTGGCGCAATGCTGGTAATCATAGACCGGTTTCCCGCTGTCCATCCGGATGCAGCCTTTCGGACATACCCTGACGCAAGTGCCGCAGCCAATGCAGCTGTCCATCACCTGATACAGCGGAAAGCTGTACATCGGACCTGTTTGCCGGATCCATTCAGTGAAGTGCTGATAAAAATCGATCTCCTCAGCAGCGGCTTCCTGCACATAGCTCTTCCGCACACTAATATCCGCTTTGATTGCCGCAATGTGCGCATCGACCTGTTTTTCCGCCTCGATGCTTCTTTGCTGATCCATATCAAACACGATCAGCGCATTGTCGTGCATAATGATCGTATTCACATAGTCCGCTTTCCTGCCAATGGATTCCAACCAGGCCTGTGTGCGTTGCGCCACGCCGCCATGATGGCACCCATACGTGATGAGAAGATAAAAGTAATCGGTCTCGAAAGAAGATCCCTGAATGAAATCCTTCACCAGATTTGGAATTTCAAATTCAAACAACGGGCATACGATGCCGATGCTGTCTGAAATATAGTGTCTGTTCGCTTTCCTCAGTTCCTGTGGTATGCTGATCGGATCGTTTTCCAACTGCTTGGCCACATAGAGACTGTTTCCGGTTGCTGTAAAGTAGAAAAGCAAGGTATTCTCTCCTTTCATTTCTGTACAGAATTCTTATTCTGCCAGCTCAATGATTCTTCCATCTTCCGTCCGGACAAAGTGTTTGAAAAAATCCCAGGCATATCGGGCATTGCAGCTGTGCTGAACATGCCCGGCGTTTTCCACCAGAATCAGTTCAGCCAGCGGATAACGATAATCAGGGTGAAAATACTGGCTGATCGTCCATTCCACATTCTGTTTTTCATGTTATTGCACCGAGAGGGTGATGGTCACATCGCCGTTGCTCAGGAGCGTCCGCATTTCCTCGGGGGTCTTGTCAGTGATGTGTCCCAGCCGGGTATAGGCCCAGGAGTTGCTGCCGTAGAACACCACCAGCTGATTGCTGGAATACAGCACGATGTCTCCGGAAGAAGTGCTGGTCTGCACATCACTGCTGGGCAAGCGCTGACCGATGGAGCCGACCTGCTCAAAACCGCCGTACATGGACATCTGAATGGTCAGGTCGTTCGCTGCCAGTTCCTTCAGCGCGGAAACGGATTCGTTGTCTTCCCAGGCCACGGTGACCGGAGTATCGTTGATCTTCATCTGCATCATGGGTTCCTCCTCCTCTTCGCTTCCGTCAAGCTCGATCAGCACGTCATAGCTTCCGTTCAGAGCCGCGATGTCCGACAGCGGGCAGGTGATCACGCCGATATTCACCTGACTGCCGTAGATCTCTGATTCGTCCTGATCCTCAAACAGGATAGTGAAGTAAGGCGCATCGGTGGCATAGTCGATATCGCCGTTCAGCCAGCCGTAATGCTCTTCTTCCTCATTGTAAGGCAGGTCTTCAGTCACGCCGCAGAAGTCATGGGAATAGCGGCTCATGTGCTGGATGTAGGGCAGCTTGGCGATCAATGCCCGGGCGGTCTCGCTGTCATTCAGTACTCCCGGGATCACCGTGTCACCAAAGTGCAGCAGGATCTTTGTGCCGTTTTCCGGAGGGAGCCGGGTGGGCATCGTCGGATCATCAGCCTGCATTTCAGCGTCTTCTTTGGCAACACGTTTTCCGGTTTCCGCAAACGCGGAGTTCAGGCAGAGGGACATTACCAGCATCAGAGCAATCAGCATAGTGAAAATACGTTTCATGATTGTTTTCCTCCTCATTCCATCGCGTTCTGAACAAACTTGCGGACTTCTTCTTCATAGCTATTGGGATCAGAGCCGGACACGGCAACTGCTTTTATAACCTTGGCACCCGGCTGCATCTCCCGGATTCTTTCCACTGTATCCGCGAAACGGCTGCCACAGTGAGTCGTTACCACATACACTGTTTTACCGGAAAGATCCGTTTCTGACAGGAATATACGAAGGGGTGTGCATACAGTATAATGCCAGATTGGCGCCACCAGCCAAACTGTGTCGTAACCGCTCACATCATCCAGATATGCGGCAAGCTTCAGACTGACGAAGTCGATATCCTGACCTTCTCCCACGGCAACTGTCTGGTTGTAATCGGACGGATACGTATAAGCTGTCTGGATCGGAAACACATCCGCACCGGTCTCCTCCGCAATCCAGCCTGCGATCATCTGTGCATTTCCCAGCAATTCTCCCTGGCTGTCATACTGCAGGGTGGCTCTTGTAACCGCGTCCACATCCGGGTCAAATACTGTATTGCCGACACGGGAGAACCAGGCAACCAGCACATTGTGATTCTCGCCGGGAATTAAGCCTATAGGATCAGCCTTTTGCGGTTCATAATCCGTGTAGCGGGTATAGTTTTCGATCTCCGGATCCGCTTCCGCGAAGCATGAACCGACCGTTGTGATCATGACAAGAAAGAGGATAATGAACAACCTGTTTTTCACGACCGCGATACTCCCCTCACAATGTTTTATTGAAGCATTCTGCCAAAGTCAAAGGCCTTCTGTTGTTCTTCCGTTTTGCGTGCTGCTTCCCCCGGGGCATTGATTCCCCCGCAGAAGAGTGAACCTGCAAACTCCGTTTTTTTAAAACAGTCGGTCCAGCCCCGCAGGCCGCTGATTGCTTTTCCCGGAACGAAGGCCTCATCTTCAGCGGCTACGGAGAGCATGTACACATGGCGGAACTGATAGTCCGAAGCGTACAGCGGATTCATGCGGTCCAGCAGTGTTTTCATCTGGCCGCTCATTTCATAGTAGTAAATCGGAGTTACGAAGACCAGGGTGTCCGCTTCCTTCACCTTTTCCGCGATAGCAATCGCATCGTCCTTCAGCACGCACTTCTGTGTTTTCTGGCAGGCCAGGCAGCCTTCGCAAAACGCGATTGTCTTATCCTTCAGACTGATTCGTTCCACCTGATGCCCCGCGTCCTTCGCTCCCTCAATCATCTTTTCAGCCAGGATATCGGAATTGCTATTTGCTCTCAGGCTCGCAGTAATCACCAATACTTTGCTCATTTCAGATTCTCCTCAAAAAACTGCTGAATTCTGTCAAACGGAATGATATCCTTCCGGTCATACAGATCTGTGTGGACAGCGCCCGGAATGATCATCAGCTCCTTGTTGTCAGCATATTGACTGTTCTGAGTCATGTTCGCGTAGGTATCCCGGCTCAGATAGCAGGAATGCGCTTTCTCCCCATGAATCATCAGCACAGCGCTCCGGATCTCTCCGGAGTAGGTAAACAGCCGGGTATTCATCAGGGACGTCTGTGTATTCACCGTCCAGCCATCATTGGAATTCAGGGAACGGGGATGGTATCCGCGCGCGGTCTTATAATAATCATAGTAATCCTTCACGAAGAACGGGGCATCTTCCGGCAGCGGATCGACCACACCTCCCTGACGGGCATATTGGCCGCTCAGATAATCCGCTGTCCGCTGTGTGCAGATATCCACCCGCATCCGGTGCCGGGCCTCCTCGTTGTCCGCGGAATCAAAATAGCCGTTTCCGGCTACACGGGACATATCATACATGGTAGATGTCACCGTAGCCTTCACCCGGGTATCAATACATGCTGTCTGCAGCGCCATGCCGCCCCAGCCGCAGATGCCAATGATCCCGATCCGGGCCGGATCGGCCTAGTCCAGGCATGACAGATAATCCACCGCTGCCTGGAAATCTTCCACATCAATGTCCGGGGAATGCATTGCCCGGGGATACCCGCCAGATTCACCGGTGAAGGACGGATCAAAGGCCATGGCGATGAAACCGCGCTCCGCCATCTCCTGGGCATACAGGCCGGAAGACTGCTCCTTGCAGGCACCAAAGGGGCCGGAGACCGCGATGGCCGGCAGCTTTCCGGTGATATTCTTCGGCAGATACAGATCTGCAGCCAGGGTGATCCCAAAGTGGTTTACAAAGCTGATCTTACGGTGATCCACGTTTTCACTCCGGGGGAAGGTTTTGTCCCATTCCTGTGTCATGTTCAGGGATTCTGCTTTCATCATTGCTTTCTTCATCCTTTCATTTCGTTGCAGCCGCCTGTGGTTTCTCTGTTTCCCGGATCAGCCAGTCAATCCGGTCCACCCGGCGCTGGGCCCTGTGCAGCTCCTCCATCAGATCGCAGCGCAGGCATTTCAGCGCCTGCCGGACTTCCGGAAGCTGGTCAGCCTCCAGGAATGTAATGATCCGTTCCGCTTTTGACGGGCTGCATCCGACATCCGCCAGGCATTGTTTTGCGTTTCCGGTATTCATAGTCTCCTCCCGAAGCATTCGCTGGTCCCTGAGGACATACCGATCATAGCATCTTGAATCAGACCGCGCTAATGGTTATAATGAATATCATGATATTCCGATTTGGCATTTCATGGAGGGATGATATGGATATCAGGATCCTGCGGTATTTTCTGGCCGTGGCCAGGGAAGAGAATATGACAAAAGCCGCGGAACAGCTACACGTAACGCAGCCCACGCTTTCCAAAGCACTGAGGTCACTGGAGGAGGAACTTGGCAAAAAACTGTTTACCCGGCACAGTTTCAGTATCCGCCTGACGGAAGAAGGTATTCTCCTCAGGAACCGGGCAGAAGACCTGGTATCTATGGCGGACAAGATTGAGCAGGAGTTCTTTTCGCTGGACGATATCACCGGGGGGAATCTCTACTTTGGTCTGGCAGAGTCCTATCAGATCCGCTACCTGGCCAGGGAAATCCATGAGTTTAAAAAGAAATGTCCGGCTCTCCAGTATCACATAACAAGCGGAGATACGGAACAGGTTACGGAAAAGCTGGATAAGGGACTGCTTGATTTCGCCGTGATCTGCGAGGTACCGGATGAGCGGAAATACAACTATATCGTTTTTCCTGAAGCAGACTGTTTCGGCGCTGTTTTTCCGGATGATTCACCCTTGGCAAAGAAAAAACGGATTACCGTCAATGACCTGATCGGGCAGCCGCTGTTCTGCTCACAGCAGAGCTGGGAAAACGATATTCGCCCGTGGGCAAAAGAGAAGTTCAGCCAGCTGCATCTGGAAGGGTCTTTCCGGCTTTCCTATAACGGTTCAATGTTTGCAAAAGAGAGGCTGGGTATTCTCCTGACGCTGAATAACCTGATTGACACATCCAAAGAAAGTGGACTGGTTTTTCGTCCGCTGACCCCGTATCTGGAGATGAAAATGTATCTGATCTGGAACAAGTATCAAAGCTTTACGCCTGTTGCGGAACGATTTCTGAAGCAGGTGAGATTGTCTTTTTCAGAAAACTCTTGAAAAGTTATCTTAACGGACACTGGGGACTGTCCCCAGTGTCCATTACGTTTCATTTGCAATCCTGAACAGATTCGTTTTACATGACGCGAATCAGGACCATATAGCATACAGTTCCGGCAATAATTGACAGATACATGTTTTTACGTACAGCCTGAAGGATAACTACCAGCGCACAGGCTGCGAGTTCCGGAATGCCAAACGGTGACTGACTGAAGGAAATATCACGCAAACAGTAGATTACAAGCACTGTCATAATGGCAGGCGGGAGCGCTTTTCCGAGATACCGGATCACCTTTGGCAAAGGCCTGTTTCCGAAAAGCAGAAACGGAAATGCGCGAAGAGCCCAGGTAACAACCGCTATGACTCCGATAACCGCGAGGGGATAAATTGTGTTATTCATCCTTTATGCCCTCCTGCTGTTCAACAGGCTTACGAAGGAATAACAGCGCTGCCAGGCAGGTAACCAGTGTGGGAATCAGGAAATATTCTTTTCCCAACAACAGATAAAACCCTAAAGCACATACTGCAGCGGTCAGAAAAGGGAGCCGTGTACGATACTGACGCCATTGGTTCACTACAACCACAAGGAAAAACGCTGTGGCGGAGAATTCGATCCCACGCATGTCAAAGTGCAAAAACCGTCCTGCACATGCCCCGATAAAGCACCCGAAGACCCAGTAGAAATGATCAAGCATGGCGATGAGGAAAGCTGCTTTATCTTCATCAAGTCCTTCATCATACTTTACAGAGCAGAGAACAGAATAGGTTTCATCGGTCAGAGTCAGGATCATATAGGGGTATTTCCAGCCCATTTTACGGAACTTTTCGATAAAGCCGATCCCGTAGAAAATATGCCGTGCATTGACAAAAAACGCCATGATTGCCAGCGAGAGAAGGGAGGCTCCGGATGTCATCATGGGTACCATGACAAGTTGCATCGATCCGGCAAAAATGAAAAAGCTGGAAGCTGTTGTGAGCAACACACTGTATCCAGCGTCACTCATCAATACGCCAAAGGCGATGCCGATGAACAGATAAGTGAAGAATATCGGGATCGTGTTTTTGACTGCAAATCGTAATTCTTTCATGAATAATCACCCGATTCTCAGCGTTGATGGAAAAGAAAATCAAAAGATATTTTGGCAAGACCATACTGGCTACCGATCCCAATTTTAACATATCCTCTGGATTTTTGGCAGAAAACTTTCGCCGCTGTCATTAACCCAACCTTCGCCTTGGGCTTGAACGTCATACTATATGTTGCATAGCCATCATAATTTATATACACGGTGGCATGGCTCAGTCGGTAGAGCACATCGTTCACATCGATGGGGTCGTTGGTTCGAGTCCAACTGTCACCACCATAAACCTTGCAGGATAATACTTGCAAGGTTTTTCTTGTGCCCGGGATTGACAATGCTTGATCTGCCGCTGAAGAAGCTAGGGTCTTCAAAATACGAACATTAATGAAATTATGCGTACCCCTCTGAGGGTACGCACTTTTTGAAGTCAGAGGTACGCACTTTTTCTTCAGAGGGGTACGCAAAAAGGGTACGCAAATCGTCAGAAAACTGCGTACCCTTGGAGGCAACTCGTTCACATCTATAACGTTGTCTCTCCGATGTTGCCTCTTGAAAACTTCTATTGCATTCGTTCCTTATACTCCATTGGAATCAGAGAATAATCAACTGTATAAAAAGTGCAAATATGATACAACCTTATGCTAGGAGACCGTAACGCCTGATAAACTCACGTGCTTTGACAAGAAAAGGGACTCACCACGGTTGGTGATGAGCCCCTCGATTGGTTCAGTTTGCTTGGGATGTACGTCTTTATTATCCTTCGATGGCGATCAGTTTCTTTTCAGGAAGCTTTTTCTCTGCCTTCTTCGGGATATTCAGGCTCAACACACCCTGCTCCAGCTTTGCGGTAATATCTTCTTCCGTAAGCGCATCGCCCACATAGAAGCTCCGTTGCAGCGTTCCGTCGTAGCGCTCCTGGCGAATGGTCTTGCCCTTCTTCGTCTTATCCTTCTCGACCTCTTTTGTGGCCGTGACGGTCAGATAACCATTCTCAAGGCTCAGCTGAATCTGATCCTTCTGGAAGCCGGGCAGGTCAATGTCCACTTCATAATGGTCATCATGCTCATGCACATCGGTCTTCATCTCACGGGCAAAGTGCCTGCCGTAGAGCTGACGATCCATGTTCCGGACAGACGGGAAATCGAACCAGTCATCGAACAAATTCTCAGCAAAAATACTCGGCATCAACATAACTCTTACCTCCTCGGGTGTTGGGCCGCTGTGGCAGCCACGCCATGTTGATTTTGAGCATTGGGACGGTGGTTTATTGGATCGCTGTTCCTTTGTTCGGTACATATTATAGCACTATTGTTAGCACTGTCAATAGGTGAGTGCTAATTTTGCAGAAATTTTTTCCTGTAATCTTTAGAGTATCGTCATACTACGTCGGATGTCGGCTATTTCAGTTTTTTGATCGAGTATATCGCTAGCGCGATGGAAAAGATGATCCCAGCTACGGCTAGTAAGGGCACTCCGTTGGCCAGGATCGGCTTGAAATCGGTGGTGCAAAGGATGCAGGAGCCGATAAACAGTACTAAGGCTACCAGTGTCAGCACAGTGTACCGTAAGAAGTGGAAAATCCGGTTCAGAGGTTCCTCATAACCGGACAGCTCGAAGCGCACCTTCGTCTTTCCCTTCACCATACCCTCCAGAACTTCCGAAGCGAGGAGAGGGATCTTTGCTGCCTTTTTCCCTGCATTGACCAGCTCTTGCCCCTTCTCAAGAAGCTCGCGCGGAATGTTCATATTTTGTCGCGCACGCTCCTTCAGCTTGTCATAAAGAATATCGAATAAATTCAGATCGGGACAAAGCTGCTCGACAACGCCTTCTATGGTGGTGAGAGAGCGGGCCAGCATGGTGAACCTGCCCGGCATGGAAACGTGGTTTTGGGCGGCCAGACTCATCACTTCATCGAACACCTCGGTCACATTGATATCGCTGACGCTCTTAACGTTCATATACTTTTGGATGAACACTTCTGCGTCCCGGGTAAGCTTGGTACGGTCGGTTTTCTCCGAAGCAGCGCCCATACCCATGACCGCGTTAACCAAGGCGTCAGCGTCCTGAATCAGCAACGCCTTGACTGCTTCCTGGATGAGGTCGATATCCTTGTCTGTGACGTGCCCGATCATCCCGAAATCGATCCAATAGGGCTTGCCGTGGCTGACCAGGATGTTGCCCTGGTGCGGATCAGCATGGAATGTGCCCACATCCAGCACCTGATGCAGGTAACTATCTACGATCACACGCCCGATCCCGTCTAGGTCGCAGCCATCCGCAACCAGCTTTTCCGTATTGGCGACAGAGTAGCCGTCGATGTAGGTCATGGTGAAGATGCGCTCGGTGGTCAGCTCGTCAATGACTGTGGGGCAGGAGATCTGCTCTTCGTCATCAATACACTTTTCCTTAAAAAGACGGGTGTTCTCTGCCTCGATGCGGAAATCTAATTCAGCTTTGGTGACTCGTTCAACCTCTGCGATCACTGACTTGAAGTCGATGACCTGTTCGTCGGAATCTTCTTCGACGATGTTCACCAGGTCTGCCAGCTTGTTGAGAAGAACGAAATCTTTTCGCATCATGTCGGCGATCAGAGGGCGCTGCACCTTGATGACAACTCGGGTGCCATCCTTGAGGACACCATAATGGGCTTGAGCAATTGATGCCGATCCCAGTGGCTCATCCCGAAACTCAGCATAGATCTCGTTAATTTTTTTGCCGGTTTCCTGTTCGATGACAGCTTTTGCCACGGCCGGATCCAGAGGTTTTACGTTTTCACGCAGTTTTGCCAGCTCCTTACAATACCCGGCTGGCAGCAGATCGACCCGACTGGACATGATCTGTCCGATCTTTACATAAGTAGGTCCAAGATCTTCTAAGGTTGACCGAAGCTCCTGCGGTGTAAAGCCGTTGGCGTAGAAATTATGCTTGGCAAAGATATTGACCATTTCGGCAGAACGGTGCTTCTCGCGTTTCTGAAACGCTTCGATCTCGCTTTCGAGAAGTTGTTTCAGTTCCGCACTCATTTCCTCCGTGTTGTGTTTGATCTGGTCTTTTTCATTTTCAAGCTTGTTCACCAGTTTTTGAGCCTTATCATTCAGAGGCATCTTCCGCACTCTCCTTCCCGTTTTTGAACGGCCACACCCAAATGAGCCTGAGAGTGCTCACGAAGGCAGAGAACAGGAGCGCACCGCCGATGACCTTCGTGAGCATGGTCGGGGAATCCCACCAGGGGTTCACGAAGATCAGCACGCCCAACGTCATGAGCACGACAGCCAGCACGATCAGCAGCCACCAGCCCTTCCGATTGGAGCGACGAGCAAACAACAGAGCGTTCAACAGCGTAAAAAGACCATCCTGCACCAGCACGAATCCAAATAGCCAACCTAGGGCTTTAAGCAGATCCTGATTGTAAATAAGTATGAAAACGCCGAGGAAAGCGATGATCAAGGCACCGGTAAAAATGATGTAGTGGATCGGGGCTTTTTTGCTCGAAATGAATTCAAGCATCTCCACGATCGCAAAGATGACCATCCCATAACCCACAGTCACAACAAGAGTATTCACATAGCTTTCGGGGCAAATCAATATAAACACGCCGAATGCCATCATGAGGATAGTAGCCAGTATTGACTGCCGCTTGAGTTTATCCAATGTTTGAAATAGCATGCACCAGCTCTCCTTATTTGATCTGGGTTCGGGTGTTGGGCTGCTGTGACAGCCATGACATGTTGATTTTGGGCATTGGAACGATAATTTATTAGATCATTGTTCCTTTGTTCGACATATATTATAGCACTGCCAAGAGGTGAGTACTATTTTTTTATATTTTTACACTCGGTGTGGTATCCTTAGAGTACTTCTTTGGACTCAAGGCATACTGCATTGATGCTTCTATTTCCTTATAATATTCTCGATCTTAGTAATGGGTCTGTTCTCCAGCCTTTCCAGATCCGCATCTATTGTCGCTTTCAGAGCTTTTACTTCCTCGTTCGCCGTTTTTTCATCGTATAACAATGCAATCAAATTTCCCTGTCGCTCAATCAGACTGGCTTTAACCAAAGCTGTTGGCTCAGCGATTTGCCCAACCTTTTTCGTCAGGTCCTGTGCTCTTTGTTCTGCCTCCTTCTTAAGCATTTCTGTCTCTGCTTTTATTTCAGCCAACCGCGCCTTTATGCGGTCAGTCCTATAAATCACGTCCGGATAGGCTTCAGCAAAGCGGCGATAAAAAACAGATTTATCTGTGAGCGTACGTCTGATCTCCAAACTAATTTCCTCTGTATTGTCTGCCTGACTACACTCAACGCTCGTTTTCACCAGTTTCAGGATAAAGTGAGTCATGGCATAGTCCGAAGCACAGACCGCGGCCAGCACTCCAACTGCAATTTCTTTTGTCAGCAGAGCAATCCTATCCAGTATTGTAAAAAGTACCGGATTAAAGAAATGGACGATCGCAACACCACCCAATCCAAACAGAATCAAATTTCCTATCCACACCCGACCATGCAGATTCATGGGCTTTTGACTATAATCCCACCAACGGGCATGAAAGCGTTTCTCCAAATACCAGCTTGTAAAATACTCTACTCCACCGCACAATAGAAATGATATGACAAAGGTTGTACCAAAGGCTTCTTCAAAGGGAGTCAAGAGGTGTACCGCAACGGTGATCAGTACTGCCCCGGTTCCATAGATAGGGCAGATCGGCCCTGTAAGGAATCCACGGTTGATAAAACGGTGATACTGGATATATTTTAGACAAACCTCAATACACCATCCCGTAAGAGAATAAATGAAAAACAGAAGAACAAGATCTATCAGCATTGTGCCTGTCGCATTCATGACGGCGCTCCTCCTTAACCGGAAGTCAAGGTTGTCTGTTTATGCCTAACAATGATTCCCGGTTCCAATGATAGCATATCCTGGTGATTTTTTCAGAAAATTTTCGCCGCTGGCATTCATCAACAGAAGAATGCCAGCGGCTTTCCGTCATGAAAACATGACGTCCAGCCCGCTGCTGCTGGGTGAGCTTGTTGCCCAGCATGGACAGCTTGGCTTCCGTGCCCGCGATGGTCTTTTCATAGTTTTCAACGCCAGCCCCGGCCAGACGGAAGGTGGGCTCGGCTTCCTTGATCTGCTGGTTGATGGTGCGCATATTGCGCGAGAAATTGCTGGAGTCCAGCGACAGCGCGACTACCAGTTCGCGCAGGGTTTCAGCCATAAAGTTTCACTTTGATTGCAGGAGACTCGGGAAAGATGGCAGAATACTGGTTAGGAACATCGGTTCGACAACTCGGGATCTGAAAAACCACTTAACTTTGAATTCAAAGAACTGTCGACAAATCAAAACTTCCTTTTGCAATTGACCTCTGAGGAATATATTTCCTTCTTTCCTTTTCAGAGAAAAGAAGTATAATGATTCAGCGGAATCGAAAGACCGTCCGGTTGGCCTTTTATTCTGATTCACACTCTTGAGAGGCAGCCTTATGAATCGATTTTTTATTGACTCACTGAAGATGATGCGGGAAAATTACATCCGTGCCTTCGGGGGAAAATACGACACGGAGATGTGTCCAATCAAAGATGTGGAAGTGGACGAGCGGGACGCGGCGGGCATCGTGACTGCTTCTACGGGATTTCTTCGGGGGCTGACGATCGACGGCGTCAGCAGTCTGAAGAAAATCTACACAAATGACGTAAACGGAAAAACAGAGGAAATTCTTGATATTCGGGAGCGGGATGGAAGTGAACACGAATACAGGGATCTGGCGCTGACGAGATACCGCTGTTCCCTGATGACGGTTTTCGCGATGGAACAGCTGATGCGAAAAAAACCGAAAAACGTGGGATTCATCGGGACAGGCCGCACGAACCTAGCGAACTGCATCGGAATCTGCGAGCGCTTCTCTCCCTTGGGAATCGTAATCCGCGGAAGCAAAAGGAACGTCGACAAGAACATCGGGGATTTCCTGCTGGTTAACGGAAAAACGAAAGTGGATGACACGGAGGATATGATTCATCTTAACGCCTGCGATACCGTGATTATCTGCACTTCCGCCACAAGGCGGGAGGAAATGATAAGCGCCAACCTTCTGATGGGCCCGGATTTGATCATCGTTCTGGATAGCGGGTATTACCTGGATGAATCCTTCCGGAAAACCCGGGATAATTATTCGGACAGCCCGGAACAACTGGAAGCTCATTTCCGGGATGAATTTCCCTGGGATGAAAAAGACTATACCTTTAAAACACTGCTGGATAAACGGGACGCCAGAAAATGCACGGCCTACCTGTACGGCATCGGCCTGGCCGACGCCGTGGCGGGGGAGGAGATCACGAACCGCATTGAAAAATCTCACAGGAAATAAAGGCATCCTCTAGAACAAAAATTCTTCATCAAAAACAGGATGCGTCTCCGCATTCAGAGACCAAAATATTTCTCGGAATATAATCTTGTCCGAGAGTCGCCAAAGGGAATACATATGATCCTGTACCGTTCCCTTCCCTTTTTGAGATGAACGGTATGGATAAATCGGGGTAAATAATTGCCCTTCGAGTGTCATGTGAAAACCCGCAGAGCTTATCACAATCTGCTCTGCGGGTTTTCGTCATCTTTGGGTTTAAGCAGCAATCACTTATGGCGATGTATGTATTGACAAGAAGAATGTATATAATGAAACCGTAAATGAATACAGGGGGCTAATCTTAGAACTCTTTACAATAGATATCTCTTCCTCTGTAAACTTTGAATCTCTAGCCATTGTCAACTATCCTTCCTTTCGTTTGGTATATCACCTCCATCCTTTGTCCAGCAAGCATTCTGCATTGCTTTTCTTGTTAGTGTGCTATTTCCATTGTCCAGGTATGAGGACTCTGTGTTAATAGTCTTGTCCATTTTTGAGGATTTCGGCTATTTTATCTGTCCACAAACCGGGATCGGGTTAAATTCATCTGTCCATTCTATGGGGAGTATTTTACACTCCTGGCCCGTGAACACCCCCTGAACACCCCTGAACACCTTTTCATTGAACACCTCCAAAAATAGAAAAAGCCTTTATTTTAAAGGCTTTTCAGGTGTGTTCACGTCCACATTTCAGTTTGACAACTTGACCGGTAGCCCAGTGCACATCGTTCACATCGATGGGGTCGTTGGTTCGAGTCCAACTGTCACCACCACTCTGAAGCCCTTGTAGATCAAGGGCTTCTTTCTTTTTGTCCATTTCCGGTAAAGTGTACCCCGGGGTACACGGCTGTTGCGTATACAGTGTGCTCACTCACAAAAGTACCATATTGTATAGTAGCTTTTGTGGTGGATTCGGTATGGCTTTTTTGCCCGCAATCGGTCTGCCTTTAGCGCCTGCGTACGTGTGAACGGCGTGGTTGCAAGCAGCCATAGATAAATTGTAGAAACAGCATAAAGCGGTGAGAAGGATAATCATCTTTTTAACAAAGGCATAGTCCTGCAAAAATATACGGCTAAAGGATAAAGGATCTAAATAACTTTACGCCGATTTTACAATACAGAGGTTGCAGGACTTACAATATAAAACTATGCTTAAGAGTGACAGAGGAGGTTTTCCTATGATTTATTGTGTTGAAGATGAAAGCGCCATTCGGGATCTGATGGTCTACACGCTGCAAGTGTCCGGATTCGATGCGCAAGGCTTTGAGAACGATGTTGTCTTTTGGGCAGCCATGAAAGAGCAAAGGCCGGAACTTATTATTCTGGATGTGATGCTGCCCGGGGAAGATGGGCTGACGATCCTCCGTAAACTGCGCTCCTCTCCTGTAACGACAGATATTCCCGTTATTATGGCTACGGCAAAGGACAGTGAATATGACAAAGTGATCGGCCTCGATTCCGGTGCGGATGATTATCTTGCTAAGCCGTTTGGAATGATGGAAATGGTTTCCCGTATCAAAGCAGTTCTTCGCAGGGCAGGCAACAGACAGTCTGTGATTCTTTCATATGGGATGATCGTCCTCGATGAAAACAGGCACGCTGTTACCATTGACGGGAAGGCGGTTTTGCTCACATTGAAGGAATATGAACTTCTGAAGCTGTTTATGGAAAGCCCCGGCAGAGTCTTTACAAGAGACAATATACTATCCAGTGTATGGGGCGTTGGTTTTGCAGGTGAAACAAGAACAGTGGATGTTCATATCGGGACTTTAAGGACAAAGCTGGAGAAAGCGGGAGACTATATCCGGACCGTTCGAGGGGTTGGGTACAAGTTGGAGGAAGAAAATGAGCAGTAAGATATTTAAGGCAATCTGGATCGTTGCCATCTCGGTTTTCCTTGCCTCGCTGTTGCTGATTATGGGAACACTATACAACTATTTTTCGTCCTTACAGAGAAATCTGCTGCGCAATCAGACTGAATTGGCGGCACAGGGTGTTGCCATGTCCGGAATGGACTATCTTGACAAATTGAACATAGAAAACTATCGCATCACCTGGGTCAGCACGGATGGAACTGTTCTGTTTGATAACGAAGCAGATACAGCATCGATGCAGAATCATCTGGAACGACCGGAGATCCAGCAGGCCCTGAAGGAGGGATTCGGAGAATCTACCAGACATTCCTATACCCTGGCAGATCAGCAGTACTATGCTGCTAAAAGACTTCCTGACGGGTCGGTTTTCCGTATGTCAATCGCTCAGCTTTCTGTATGGAGCCTTCTCCTCGGCTTTGCTCAACCGATATGTTTTGTCATCCTTGCCGCATTGATCCTTTCATTTATTCTGGCGTCCCGGATCGCCAAAAAGATCGTCAAGCCCATTAATGAAATCGATCTGGAACATCCAAACCAATACTATGGGCAGGAAGCTTATAAAGAAATTGAGCCGCTGCTTCACCATATTTCAGTGCAGCAGGCACAGTTAAGACAGGATCAGGAAGAGATCGAAAAAGCGGCCCGGATTCGGCAGGAGTTCAGTGCAAACGTGTCACATGAGCTGAAAACACCGCTCCATGCCATATCTGGCTATGCGGAGCTTATTGAAACCGGGTTGGTAAAAGAGGAGGATATCAAGCCGTTTGCCGAAAAGATTCACGCAGAATCGCTGCGGATGACGAAACTGATCGAAGATATTATTGATCTGACAAAGCTGGACAGTGGCGATGTTGATATGAAGTGGGAGGACTGCGATCTGTATCGTATTGCAGAAAATGCTGTCGATTCTCTGGAGGCTGCTGCTTCTGAGATGGATATTACGATTGATATTGGTGGAGAAAGTGCGACCGTAAAAGCAATCCCACAGTTGCTGTACAGCATTGTGTATAACCTTTGTGATAATGCGATCAAGTATAACCATACCGGAGGCAATGTAATTGTTACGGTTGCGCAAAAAGAGCATAGCACCGTACTGTCGGTAAAAGATACAGGAATAGGCATTCCTGAAGCGGATCAGAAACGTATTTTTGAGCGTTTTTATCGTGTGGATAAGAGCCGCAGCAAAGAGGTTGGCGGAACAGGTCTTGGCCTGTCTATCGTTAAACACGCGGTTATGATTCATAACGGAGGAATTGAAGTGAAAAGCGCAGTTGGGGAAGGGTCAGAGTTTATCGTTACGATACCGAACCATCCAGAGGAGATTAAGCTGTGACGTATCAGGAAATAAGAGATAATGAAGAAATCAATACTTATATCCGCCAGGCAGATATGTCACTTTCTGCCCTGGGATATACTGAGCACAGTTTTGCGCATGTAACGATAGTGGCAGAAAAAGCAGGCTATATTTTGCAGACTCTCGGTTACGACAAACGGCTTGTTGAGCTTGCAAAAATAGCGGGCTATCTTCATGATATCGGGAATCTCGTCAATCGTGAAGAACACAGTCAATCCGGAGCCATTATTGCCTTCCGAATACTGGATCATCTTGACTTCCCTCCTGAGGAAGTAGGATTGATTGTTACTGCAATCGGGAATCATGATGAAGGAACAGGCACTCCGGTCAGTCCGCTTGCAGCTGCTTTAATACTTGCTGATAAAAGCGATGTGCGGCGAAACCGTGTACGAAATCAGGACATATCGACTTTCGATATTCATGATCGTGTGAATTATTCAGTCAAAAAAGCAGAGCTTAAAATCAATGAAGCACATACAATTATCAAACTGAAGCTTTCCGTTGATACCCGTTATGGTTCTGTGATGGACTATTTTGAAATATTCATGCAGCGTATGATTTTATGCAGGAAAGCAGCTGAAAAGCTTGGGCTTCAATTCAAGTTGATGATTAACGAACAGCAGTTGATATAGTGCAGAAAATCTTGCAGGAGTTACCGGGCCCCTGCGTTTTTTTAGCCTTCGCTTTACACGAATTTTACTAAGGCGAGATAATGATTTTGACATTGAATCTCTATTCTGGATCTGTAACAAGAAACAGAGTGGAGAATGATTATGGATTTATTTAATGCGTTGAACCTGATTGGCGGCTTATGTCTGTTCCTGTTCGGTATGACTTTGATGGGTCAGGCACTTGAACGACGCGCTGGCAATAAACTGAAAACGCTTTTAGAGCGTATTACAGCGAATAAGTTTGCCGGACTCATGACGGGACTTGGTGTAACCGCCATTATCCAGAGTTCGTCTGCAACTACTGTGATGGTAGTTGGATTTGTCAATTCTGGGCTCATGACGCTGAGGCAATCCATCAATGTGATCATGGGGGCAAATATCGGTACGACGGTAACCGCATGGATTTTAAGTCTTGCCGGAATAGAAAGCAGCAGTTTCTTTGTACGCCTTTTCAAACCATCTTCTTTTACCCCGATTCTCGCGTTAGTCGGCATTGTATTCTATATGATGTCAAAAAACAGTAAGCGTAAAGACACAGGGATGATCCTGCTTGGATTTGCTACCCTTATGTTTGGAATGGAAACGATGTCCGGCGCCGTCTCGGGGCTGCGGAATGTACCGGAATTCCAACAGCTGTTTTTGACTTTCACCAACCCCATTTTAGGCGTTCTTGCCGGTGCGGTCCTTACAGCGATCATTCAGTCGAGTTCTGCTTCCGTCGGTATTCTGCAGGCCCTGGCTTCCACAGGAGCAGTTTCTTACGGTGCGGCCATCCCGATCATTATGGGACAGAATATCGGTACCTGCATAACGGCAATACTTTCTTCAATCGGTACAACCAGAAACGCAAAAAGAGCCGCGCTTGTTCATTTTGCTTTCAACTTCATGGGAGCCGCCGTATGGCTGACGGTTTTCTGGCTGGTAAAAACAATTTTTGCTCCGGTATTTCTTGCACAGGCTGCCAGTCTGATAGGGATCGCGGTTTTCCATTCGGTATTTAACATTCTTTGCACCTTACTGATGCTTCCGTTCAGCCAGGTTCTTGAGCATATGGTCTGCAGGATTCTTCCTGATGCCAAGACAACGGAGAAGATTCAGGAACTGGATGAGCGTTTACTCGGAAGCCCTGCTCTTGCGCTGAACCAATGCAGGCAGGTGCTCGGTAACATGGCAGAATTGTCAATCCGGGCATTTCGGGATAGCGCTGCATGCGTTCTAAACTATGATAAAGTAATTGCAGATCGTATCCGTGAAGCAGAAGATAATACGGATCATCTTGAAGACTTGATCAGCACGTATCTTTTGAAACTGACCTCCCGCCATCTGGGAGATGAAGAAAGTGTGAAAGCAACAGAATATTTGAAGCTGATCGGAGACTATGAACGAATTGCAGATCATGCAGTGAATATTCTGGAGTCAGCAGAAGAAATCGTAAGCAAAAATGTTGTGTTTTCCGAAGATGCCGTAGCCGAATACAGAACGATATGTGCCGCGGTAACAGAAATACTGAATCTGTCTTTTTCTGCATTTTCAAACGAAGATATTGAAGCTGCACGTAAAACGGAGCCTTTGGAAGAAGTCATTGATACACTGAAAGAAGATCTTCGAACCCGTCATTTTTTACGACTCCAAAGGGGCGAATGTTCCGTGGCGGCGGGATTTGTGTGGTCAGATCTTCTGTCGAATCTTGAAAGGGTGTCCGATCATTGTTCAAATATTTCGGGATGTGTCCTTGATTCGGCAGGCAACACTATGAACATACACGAAAACCAGCGTGCTCTCAAAAATGCTGATGAGGAATATAAGCAGGAATACAATTTCTTTCAGCACAAGTACAGGCTGACAATTTGAATTATTTGCTCTGATGGATATGGATAATTATATACGTCAAGGGCAATTTCCGCTGCTTCCTCTGTATGTTTCGGTTCAAAATCTCGAATTATCATTTTTTCCCTTTCTGCAAATCCCGATTGGCCTTAGTCAACAATTTCAAAAGTTAAAGTACGTGATAATAAGGGCAAATGTTTTCATAGCGCCCGTCCTTCATCCTGAATCCGCCGGGGATTGTTCCAAGCTGAACAAACCCCAGCCGCTCGTACAGATGCCGGGCATGGATATTGCTCTCAACAACGGCGTTGAACTGGAGAACACGGAAGCCAAGCTCCTTTGCGATCTTCAGGCAGTCCAGCACCAGTTTCTCACCGATATGCTGGCCCCTGCATGCGGATGATACTGCATAACTGGCATTACAGATGTGCCCACAGCGCCCGACGTTGTTAGGATGCAGGATATACAATCCGACAATCTTACCGTCATTTTCCGCTACGCCGGTATAGCTCTGGGAGGCAAAAAAGGCTTTTCCGCTTTCCATATCCAGACATTCTTCCTGTGGAAAGGCGATTCCTTCCTCGACGATCTCATTCCATATCGGAATCATTTGTTCCAGATCTGCCTCTGTATATTCTCTGATTCGCTTTGCCAGTCTCCTTCAGTTGAATCGTTATTATGAAACAGAAAATCAAAAGATACAGTGTTGTCTTTCATCAGTCCGGTTGCTGACCATCATGCGCTTTCCATGCGCATTCTGTCAGCTGCATATCGCTGAATACTGCTGTGAATGATGAGTCTTCAGGAGAACAAGCATAAATCCCAAATCGGATTTTGCCACTTCCTTCAGCCATGTGACAGATTCTCATCTGTTTCCATGTACTGCCATCTTCTGAACACTCTATACAGTAATCATCCTCCCTGCGGCTGAAACGATACCACATTGATTTCACATCAGCCGGGATTTCTGTAGTGGCCCAGTCGGAGTATCCATGGTTCGTCACAACACTTCCCAGATGCTGAAATACCGCGTTCTCATACTCAATGGAACCCTTCATCCAGTTTTCACTGTCCAGGTACATAACAATCCCGCACTGATCGAAACGGAGGTGGCTTTCTTCAAAGCTGGTTTTCACAACAAAACTGAAGTATTGCTCATCCGTCTCCATCTGAAATACCGGGGCATTGTCATTTCTAAAATGATAATATGTACGCTGCCAGAGATCAGTATGCGGCAGAGTTGTAACCTGAATGATCCCATTCTGAATAACACAGGCTTTCGGTTCTCTTGTCCAATGAAATAAATTCAGATCCATCGTATTCCTCCTATTGCGGGGCTGATCCCTTATCTCGCCATAGCCGACAATTTCAAAAGATATTTTGGCAAGCCCATACTGGTTACCGATCCCAATTTTAACATATCCTCTGGATTTTTGGCAGAAAGTTTTCGCCGCTGGCATTCATCAACAGAAGAACGCCAGCGGCGGAAATTACGTCGGCGGGCGGGGAGACAGTGACCTTCGGTCAAATGCAGAATGCAGAATAATCCGCTGCGGCGGGAACATGATGACAATTTGACGTGATGGTGTTCCGATCAGCCTTTGGGTTCTTCATCGTCGTTTTCCGTTTCCATCGCCATGCCGTAGGCGAAGAGGCGCCGGAGATCAGTCCAGGCCATGTTGCGGGTCTGGCCGCCCATGACGGCGGCGATGAGGGTTATGCCGTTTTCCTGGTAGGCGCCCACATAGCAGAAACCGGCGGTGGAGGTATAGCCGCTTTTCACACCAGCCGCATGGGAAATATAGTATGGGGACAGGGGATTGAAGATTTCCCATTTCACGTTGACCGGAAGTTCTCCCCTTCTCTCCGTGGCGGGCAGGGTGTATTTCAGGCAGGTTACAATTTCACGGAACAGGGGCTGCGTCAGGCCGTTGCGGGCCGCGGTTACCAGGTCCCTGGCGGTGGTATAGTGTCCCTCCGCCGTATAGCCGTGGGCATTCACAAAGTGGGAATGTTCCATTCCCAGCTTCTTTGCCGTTTGATTCATTTCTTCCGCAAAAGCTTCCACGCTGCCGGAGCAAAGCACAGCCACCGCGTTTGCCGCGTCATTGCCGGAGCGGATCATCATGCCATAGAGCAGGTCCCGCATCACCATGGTTTCCCCCGGCGTGACCGGCACAAGGGTGCTGTCCTGCGGGACATCCTTCGCTTCCTCCGGGATCACAACGGCTTTGTCCGGATCACACAGGGACAGGGCCGTCAGCAGCGTCATGATTTTTGTTGTGCTGGCGGGCTCCGCCGGTTCATCCGCCGCCTTTTCCAGCAGCACTTCCCCGGTGGAGGCGTTGATCAGGCAGACTTTTTCAGCATAAAGGTACGCGCCTGAAAGCTTTTCAGGATGTGCTTCGTCAAAGCACAGCGGCGCCTCAAAGCCATAGCCCTTCAGGTCTCCCGTCAGGAGCAGGTATTCCTGCTCCGAAATCTTTCCGTCCGGCCGGATCTTCTCCGGCTCCCGCTTGGCCATATACTCTTCAAAGGCCTTCATTGCGGTTTCCGTGTTGCCGCCGTACTGTCCGTCCGCCTTGTCCTTCAGCAGGTTCAGGCCGATCAGCGTCTGCTGGGCTTCCTTGACCCGGCTGCCCCAGCTGCCTTTGACCAGCGTCTTCAGGAGAGCAGTGTTTTCTTCCTTCATGATCTGTTCCACCGTCTTTGCGTCGGGAATGCCGGTGGGCTGAACAGCGATGCCCTCATCCGCCAGCAGCTTCTGGGCCAGGGCAATGGCTGCGGAAGTCTTCTTGCCGATGATCCCGTCCGCCTTGCCGATCTCATATCCCAGGCTGATCAGGCGCGCCTGCAGGGCGGCAATATCCGTTCCCTCCGCCCGGGCCGGCCCGAAGGGCAGCAGCAAACAGGCAGCCAGCGCCGCGCATATGATTCTCCGGAACGGTACTTTCATCCTGTTCGCCTCCTGTTTCATGCCTGCCCCGGGATCGGGGGTTGATCGTCACCTGACAATATAACGAAGGAGGCAGGCAGATTGTTTCACAAAACCCGGCAGGCGCCTTCTCCTGTTTTTTCAGGGGGTATTGACCTGGCCGCAAGGGCCGGGTTTATCCTTTGCCCGAAAACCGAAAGGAGGACGGATTATGAAGGATCTGAGCCTGTTGACATGGAAGGAAATCAAGGAGCTGGACAAGGACAAAAGCATAGTCTCCGTTGTGCTGGCACCGATAGAGGAACACGGGTGGCATCTGCCCCTGGCCACCGACCTGTTGGAGGGGGAACACTGGAGCCGGGGCGCCCTGGCCCGGGCGGAGGAGGAACTGGACGCCGGATGCTTTTACCTGCCGGCCTTTCCCGTGGCCGCCGCATCCGTGAACGAATTCTACGGCTCCATTCATTTTTCCATGAGGACAACCTGTACCGTTGCCCGGGAAATCCTGGAAAGTTTATGCTGCATGGGATTTAAGCACATCGTTGTCATCGCTTCCCACGCGGATCCCCAGCACCAGATTGCCGTTGAGAAAGCCGTCCGGAAGGTGAACCGGAAATACGGCGTCCGGGCGATTGCCCCCATGGGACCGATCTTTATGGGGACGGGTGTGGAAGAAGAGAAAGAACTGAAAAGTTTCCAGGATAAGCACCCGGATGACTACCATGCGGGATGGGTGGAAACCTCCAGCCTGCTGGATATGGATCCGGCCCTGGTCCGGGAGGGATATCGGGACCTGCCGGATACCCGGATCACGGACAGGGATATGATCTTCCGGAAAAAACAGCTGAGAGCCATGGGAGCATACGGGCATATGGGCTCTCCCCGGCACGCCTCCCCGGAACTGGGACAGATGCTGAACGAGAATTGTGTTGCCTCCCTCTGTGACGCGGTAGTAAAATTTTACCGCAGAAGCGGCTATGAGCCGTATGCGCGTTACACATTATACAGGATTCTCCCGCTCCATCTCGGATTTCTCAGGAAAGTCCGGAGAGCGAAAAACAGAAAGGAGAAAGACTGATGTATACCAGGGGTCAGTTTGCCGTGATCGGAAAAGTGGGACGGAAAGCCCTGCGCCTTTATCACGAGGAAGGGCTGCTTGTTCCGGCCTGTATCAACGAAGAAAACGGTTATCACTATTATGAGGAAGGGCAGCTCGCCGTACTGGAAAAGATCCGGAGGCTGAGACAGATCGGCTTGTCCCTCTTTGAAATCCGGCAGGTGCTGGAAGGAAAAGCAGATGAGAAAGAAGCGGTCCGGAGCCGAATCACGGAAATGGACGAACAGCTCCAGGCTGTAAAGGAGCTTGCCGCCGGCAGGGAGCAGGAAGAGGAGGCCGCCCGGGACGCCCTTCCGGACATCCGGCCGTTTGAATGCAAAACCTGCCTGTATATTGATGAAAATGTGGAGAAAGAAGACCTGGGGGTATCGGTGGGCAGACTGTATGAACAGGCGGCGCGGGAGGGACTTTCCGCCCAGGGAAGCCATTTTGTCCTCTATGAAAACCTGAACAGTGAAGAAGGGTTTTCCATGCGGACCTGCCTGCCGGTTTCCGGCGGCGGCAACGGGAATGTGATCTGTGTATCTGAAGCGAAATGCCTGCATCTGCATTTCACCGGGGGTTTTTCGAAGATCGGAAAGGCGCACGAAATCATCCACCGGTATGCGGAGGGAAACAAAACGGAGTTATCCGGCAGAGCTTACGAAGTATACAACAAGGATCTTTCGGCGGACGTGTATTATCCCGTGATATAAATGAAACTGAAACCGCCCTGTGAAGCGAATGTTCACAGGGCGGATGTTTTTCTCTCAGGCCGGGTTGTTTTACTGAAACTCCAGGACGGCGCAGACGGTACCGTTTGCCAGGATGGCCACGGTGGAAACCCCGTTCTCCTCGGTATACTGCGCGGTCACGTCATCCTGCGGGGTAACGGCTTTGGAATACAGAACGCGGATCTGTTCAAACTGTTTCCGCAGGATTGCCTCCGGCAGCGCCTCCCGGGCCAGATCCAGGTAGCGGGTGTTATGCACATGGCCGTTATAGTCAATATCGCTGCGGCGCAGGGAAAGGGCGCAGGTGCTCTGCGGGACTTCCGGCGCCCGGAGCCGGCCGGGTTTATCGTCAAACACGGTCTGCTCCCGCGGCTGGTAGGCCTGGAACAGTTCCTCCGTAATCCGGGTCAGGCGGCCCTTTGCCGTATCCAGGAGCACAAAGGCGGCCTCCGCCCGGAGCAGTTCATTCCCTTCATCGTCATTGACAATAAAGTCCCGGTAAATCATCGCCGCGGGGGCTTTGCCCCGGGCCCAGGTGTTGATATGCAGCGTTTCATTGCTCCGGGGCCTCCGGGTAATCCGGACCCGCCACTCGGACAGGATCCAGACGATCCCCGCCCGGCTGCCCGCGATCACGCTGTCGTTGGCGTAATCCGAGTGATGGCTTCCCGCGGATTCCAGCACCTGGAAAAGCGCTTCATCCCGTAGATTGCCGTATTGATCAAAATCGTTGAGACGGAGTTTTGTCTCCTCCTGCCAGATCATACCCTGCTCCTCCCTGATATCCATCGCGTAACTCCAGCTGCCCATGGTTTTGCCGTGGTAGCTGTAGCTTTCCTCCCGGAAAAGCCAGAAGCCGTTCTTTTCATAGAAATGCCGGTTATCCTCAGAGTTGGTGAACAGCACCAGGCGCTTTCCGCCCCGGGACCGGACGCGGGGCACCAGGCATTCCCGCAGCATCCGGGAGCCGATCCCCTGCCCTTCCTGATCCGCATCCACGGTAAGGGAGCTCAGGTACCAGGCATTCTTCTCCGCGTGGCAGGGTTTCATGGCCGCGGCATTCATATCGTCCCAGTCGGAAACCCGGCGGATTCCGCCGGCCAGGAACACCTTTCCGTAGCCCGCCCGCATATACTGCCAGGCAGAAGGTTTTACCCACTCCGGCGGGCAAAGCAGCGCCACGGCGCACAGGGTATCCCCGTCCCAGGCGCCCCAGATGTCCGTCTGACCGAAGCACAGGCGGAACTCAATCTCCAGCATCTTTTCCAGGAACCGCTTCCGGCGGTTTGCATCCGGAAAATAGTTGGCAAAGTATTCATAATCCATGAAGCTGCGGGCCGCCAGCGCGGTACAGGCCGGAATGTCCTCCCGGCGGATCTGCTCATAGCGTATCATGCTGTGCTGCCTCCCTTCCCGCAGTGTGCTTGCATCTTTTCGCAAAACATGTTACAACCGTAACATGATGGTCATCCCGCGTCAAGGCACGGCCGCGGAATTGTGACAAAGGAGGATGGTTTGTAACATGGAACCGAAGAGAGACGGGCGGGTTTCAGATTACATCCTTGAGGCGCTGCTGATCCTGATCCGGAAAAAGGAATGGCAGGATATTTCCGTTACCGAAATCTGTGAGAAGGCCGGCGTCACCCGGATGTCCTTTTACCGCAGCTTTACCGGCAAGGAGGATGTGCTCCGGAAGTGGATCGGCAAGGTGACGGATCAGTTCATGGCTGAATCCGGGATCGACTTCCTCCGGGACAGCCGGGAGGATTACCTGATGAAGCTGTTCCGCCATGTGACCGAATACAAGGAACGGCTGCAGGTGATTTACCGGGCCGGGCTGATCCATTTTGTGCAGGAAGAGTTTGACCGGGTGATGCTGGCCCACTATGAAGGCAGATACACCGACTACCAGACCTCTTTTATCTCCGGCGGGGTCTATAACGTGTTCCTGCTGTGGCTTAAAAAAGGCTGTATCGAAACCCCGGAGCAGATGGCGCACATGGTGGGCACGTTCCAGCAGCACTGACGGGGCGAAGCGTAAAAAAGACTCCGTTGCGCAGATGCGCAGCGGAGTTTTGATTGGGTTCAGGATCCTTCGTCAACGTTAATGCGACGCAGTCCCGAAAAGGAGACAGAGAACCGTCCCCTGTCTCCCCGTACCGCAAATGGAACGATAGGGACAGTCCCTATCGTTCCACCCTCTCAAGCAACGCTTGATTGACTTCAAAACCGAAACAATTTAGGATAAAGGCGCCGGCAGAAAGCAAACGAAACGGAGGACCCCCTCATGTTTAATATCAACGATGTTTCCCGCATGCTCCGGGAAGCACGCATTCAAAAGAATCTGACGCAGAACGCCCTGGCGGATCAGATGGGCGTCACCTACCAGGCGGTTTCCAACTGGGAACGCGGCACCTCCGTGCCGGACATTTCCAACCTGGCCAGGCTGTGCGAAATTCTGGAGCTGGATCTGTATAAACTGGTCGGTGCCTCACAGAGCCAGGAGCTGACAGAAGAGCTGCTGGCGAGTCCGGACAGGCTGGACAGCGCGCCCGTTGACGCCATTGCCGCCATCGCGCCCATGCTGCCGCCCCGGGAGCTGGAGGAGCTGGTGCGGGCGAAAAAGGCGGATATCCGTAATCTGAGTACGCTCATGCAGATCGCCCCGTTCATTGACGCGGCGCTGGCGGAGGAAATCGGCGCGGAGCTCACCCCCGCGCACATTGCGGACGTCCTCGGAATGTCTCCTTTTGTTTCACCTGAGCTGTGCGCAAAATGGGTGGAGCGGCTGGAACAGCAGGGTGATTTTGAGCTGGACACGGGCCTGTTATCCGCGCTGGGACCTTTCCTGCCGCAGGAAAGGATGGACCGGCTTTCTGAACGGGTGGTCCCGGAGGACCTGGTCATCCTCAACAGCGTCGCGCCCTTCCTTTCGCAGGACGCCCTGTGCCGCATGGCCGACCGTCTGGAGCAGATCACGCTGGAGGATTATCTCCTGGGCGTGCAGTGCCTGATGCCGTTCCTGGGCAAGGAGGAAATGGAAAAACTGCACGGAAAAATCAGGGACAGCAAAAAAGACGCCGGAGAATGATCTCCGTCGTCTTCTGTCCCGTACAGATTATTTCCCGGGCTCGGAAATTTTGAACTCGAGGCTGCCGTTCTCAATCACCATGGTGATGGTGCCGGTCGTCTGGCCGATGTGCGCGGACAGGTTGTTGCCGCCTTCCACCGTGAAGGTGAACATCACGTCAGCGCCGTTATTCTCCAGCATGGCGGGCAGTTCAATTCCAACGGACTGGCCGTCCGGCAGGCCGCCTTCACCGGGCTTGGAGACCACTTTGTTCTCGCTGCGGTTGTCGGACAGGACGATTTCGGTCACGTTCTTGCCGGTGTTGTTCACGACAGTGTAGGAAACTTTGCCCTTTTCATAGGCGGGTTCTTCCTTCTTCGCGCAGGAGCCGCATACGATCGCGACGGCGGCGAGTACCAGGACCAGGGCTGTAATCACAATTATTTTCTTTACATTTACTTTCTTCATAATGGGTTCCTCTTCTCTCAAAAGCTGCACTGCTTTTCTTGCATCGTGCTTATTTCATTTACGCTATTTGGTACGAAGCTCCGGTTAGGGATGGCAGCAGATTTATAAAAAATATCCGCCGCGGCGGATATTCAGGCAGGCGGGAGAAGGTGGTGGCATCGCAACGCAATGCCAAATGAAGAATTAAGAATGCAGAATAATACCGCAGGAACCGTCCCACCGGTATCGTTCGAGCCTGATCACTATGTGCGCAAAGCTACATACAAGTTGCAAATATTGCTCTGTTATATTACACTGTTCATAGTTTCTGAATAGAGGAGGGTTCATTTCCGGCCGGATCCATTCCGGTGTTTTGAGCTGGGATCCGGACAATGAACCGTTTGTTTTCCGCGCAGCAAGAGCGTTCCCGCTCTTCTGACTGTTCCGCGTCCCGGAGCAGTATACACACTATAACGGAGGGAAGAAAATGAAAAAACTGTTGTCCCTGTTGCTTGCGCTGGCTCTGTTTGTCAGCGTCCTGCCCGCGATTGCGGAACCGGCTCCCGCCGACACTGACGAGACCGTCGGTCTGCCCGCCGTCGGCGATGTAGTCGAAGGCTTTGAAGTCAAGGAAATCCGGCCTTTTGAGATGGTCGGCGCGGATCTGGTGCTGTTTGAGCATCAGAAGACAGGCGCGAAGCTCCTCTATATCGCCAATGAGGATACCAACCGTGCCTTCCAGCTGACCTTCCCCACGCGGCCGATTGATAACACCGGTCTGCCCCATGTATTTGAACACAGCACCCTGTCCGGTTCCGCGAAATATCCCAGCACCGGACTGTGGTTCAACCTGATCTATCAGTCCTACCAGACCTACATGAACGCCTACACCATGGACGCGATGACCAGTTATCCGATCGCATCCCTTTCCGAAGAACAGCTGCTGGCCCTGGCGGATTTCTATACGGACTGCTGCCTGCATCCGATCGTCAAGGAACGGGAAGACATCTACCGCACGGAAGCCTGGCGCTATGAAATGGAGGACATGGACAGCCCCCTGATACTGAACGGTACCGTGTACAGCGAGATGACCGGCGCCATGGACCTGCGGGAAAGCGCTCTGGACAACGCGAACCTGGTCACCTTCCCCGGCGCCGCCCTGACCTTCAACTACGGCGGAAAGCCCGAAGCGATCCCGGAGATGACCTGGGACGCCCTGAAGAACTACCACGACACCTATTACCATCCGTCCAACTGTATCGCTTACCTGTACGGTTCCTTTGAGGATTACACCGTCTTCCTGAAGCTGCTGGACGAAGCCTTCAGCCCCTATGAGAAGAAGGATTTCTCCTTCACTGACAGCGGCTATACCCGGATCACCGAGCCTGTGGTCACCAGCGTTCCCTACGCTGTGGCAGAAGGCACCGATACGGCCAACCAGTCCACCATCTACTACTACATCATCTGCCCCGGCCTGAAGGAAAACAAGGCGCAGCAGCGTGCCGCGGACCATGTCTGGGAGCTGCTGGGCAACAGCGGTTCCCTGCTCATGCAGAACCTGAAGAAAGCCTTCCCCTCCGGTTCCTTCTCCTGCGGCCGTGAACTGGCCGCCCCAGATGACGCCCTTGTGTTTGTGGCAAACAATGTCAACAAGGAAGACGCCGAAGCATTCCGCACGGTGGTCAACGACTCCCTGAAGCAGATTGCGCAGGACGGTTTTGATACGGTTCAGCTGGATTCCATCGTGACCGCCAAGCTGCTGAACAACAAGCTGGCGCTGGAAAGCGGAGAACCTGTTGATACCGTCATAAACAACCTGGCGTATGCTTACGCCGTCACCGGCAACCCCTTTGATTATGTCGAGTCCACAGAGGACCAGGCCAATATCATGAATGAAAACGCCCAGGGCCTGCTGACCGCCGCCATCTCCGACTGGTATGTGGATCCCGAGCTGTATACCCTGACCACCACCTACCCCGAACCCGGCCTGAAGGAAAAGCAGGACGCCGCCCTGGCTGAAAAGCTGGCGGAGATCAAAGCCGGCATGACGGACGAGGAAAAGCAGGCGATCATCGACGCTACCCATGCCGAACCCGAGGAAGATGAAAACGCCGAAATGATCGCCGCCCTGACCCCCGTCACCGTGGCAGACCTGCCCGAGGAAGTCCGCGAATACGCCATCACCGACGAAACCGGTGAAGACGGCGTCCGCCGCATGAACGCCGTGGCCGGTGTGGACGGCGTGGGCAAAGTGGACCTGTACTTTGACGCCCGTACCCTTCCCCAGGAAGATATCCATTACCTGCGCCTGTTCACCCGCCTGCTGGGCCAGCTGGACACCGACGCCCACAGCAAGGAAGAACTGGCCGTCCTGATGGATCGCTACCTGATGTCCCGCACCATCGGTGTGGATACCTGCAACACCCCGGAAAAGGATGACGTCATTGCTTACCTGATTGCTGAATGGGTCGCGCTGGACGACGATCTCGCCGCCGGTTATGACCTGATGAAGGAAATCCTGTTCCATACCCAGTTTACGGATCTCCAGACCCTTTCCGAACGGATCACTGCCCAGAAAGCCTACGTGCGCAACTCCATCAACAACAATCCATATGTTGCGCTCTATTCCCGCCAGGAAGGCGTCGGCGATCCCAGAAGCAGGTACTATGACTATCTGAACTACACTTCCTATTACGCTTTCCTGGAAGAGCTGGAAGCACAGATGGCCTCTGAACCGGAAACGGTGGTTGCCCGCCTGCAGAACATCCAGTCCTTCTTCACCAACCGCAGCGGCGCTGTCGCCACCTTTGCTGGCAACGAAGCTTCCATCGCGGTGAACGCTCCCCTGGTAGATACCTTCTTCGCGGATATCGCATCCGAAGAACGGGAGTATCCGGCTTACGACCTGCCGGTTCCCCCGATCCGGGAAGCTGTTTCCGTGGACGGCAACATCCAGTACAACTGCAACTGCGCCGCCTTCAGCCAGATCGGCGTCGAACCGGACTATTCCCTCAACGTGATCGGTTCCCTGATCGCGGACCAGCTGCTCATTCCCGTCCTGCGGGACCAGATGGGCGCCTACTCCGTCTGGTGCGGCACGGACGGCGATTACGCCATGTACCTGATCTCCTACCGGGACCCCAACGTCAAGGCTACCTTCGACCTGTATGATTCCATTCCGGAAAAGCTCGCCGCCATGGAGCTGACCCAGGAACAGATCGACGGCTATATCATGCAGCAGTATTCCAGCCTGGCAAAACCCGCAGGCGAACTGGGCGGCGCTGTGACCGCGATGACCAATATCCTGCACCGCAGGCCCGCGGATGAAAAGCTGCAGCAGATGCGCGCCTACAAGAGCGTGACGCCCGAAAGCGTGAAGGCCGCTGCCGAAGCCTATGCCAAGCTGATGGAAAAAGGCTGCCGCGGCACCGTGGGACCGATCGGCACCCTGCAGGCCAACAGCGACCTGTATGACGCGATCCAGAACCCCTTCCACACCGAAGACCTGTCCCAGGTTTCCTTCTCCGATGTGGCAGAAGACAATGAACACCATGACGCCATCTATGCCGCCTTCACCAGTGGCATGATGGCAGCGAAGGAAGAAGGCCTCTTCGCGCCGGATGAACCTGCCACCGTGGGTGACTTCCTCGGCGGTCTGTATATGCTGATCGGCGGCGGCTCCAATGATCCCGACGCCTGCAAGGAAACGCTGGTTGGATACGGCCTGGTCGCTGCGGATCAGGATCTGAATGCCGAACTGCATGAAGATCTGCTCTGCGGTCTCCTGACCGCCATCGGTGCCGAAATGACCACAGACACCCCCGATGCCGCCGTTACCCGTGCGGACCTGGCGGATCTGTTCGTCCAGCTTTCCGGCAACTGATCCTTCCCGAATCAAAAAGACGGCCTGCCGCCTCGGAGGCAAGCCGTCTTTCAGTTTGTACAGCACAGTCTATCCTCTGTGCCTTTTTCGGAACATATGGTTATTACGCCTTATATTCTATTGATTTTGGATGGACATCGGGAACAATCCCCCAGCAGTAGTCTTTATGATGTATGGTATGATACAATGGCATAACAGCTATGAAAGGAGCGATCCTCATGAAGAAACTCATATCCTTTTTCCTGGCCCTGACCATCCTGCTGGCCGCCTTCTGCGCCTTTGCGGAGGAACCTGCCGCAAATACCGCCATCCGCTATGAGGGTGCCGGCTTCGACACCCCGGAAGACGCGGTTGCCTGCTATATGAACGGCCTGAAGAACCTGGACTTTGAACAGATGCTGAGCGCCTATGCCTGGGAAACCCTGGCCAGCCATTATTCGGTGGAGAAGTTCCTTCAGAGGATAAAGGCTTATATCCCGACAAGCTATGTCAGAATGCCCGCCGCCAATGATTTTATGGTTTCCGCAACGCTTCATTCCCTCCGCGCCGCGGAGGTCAGGATGATCTACAATGCCCTGGAGGCATATATCCTGGGCGAGGATTACCCGGACGGAAAAGCAATCCCCCTGCAGGAAAAAGATGTGGAAGCTTTTCTGCAGAAGTTTGACAACGGCAAACTTGAAGCGCTGACCGGTATGTCGGATATCACTTTCCTGACGCCGGATTCAGTAACAGATAACAAGTTTTCCCTTGAACAGAACCAGGAAGCCCTCAAAAAGCAGACAGCTCAGTACGGGGCGGACGAATTGGTCAATATAGTAGCCACGGCCTTTGTCGGCGATGGGACAATTATATGCATGCCTACCGTGGCCCGATACGGGGACCGGTGGTATATGGTTTCCGTCAACAGCATCACAAGTATGATCCTGGGCGTGGATATGAACCACCAGGCTTTTATGTTCCGGGAAGCAAAGCTGGAAGATTTCTTCCGCTGAGTGTATGATCAAAAATGGACACTGGGGACTGTCCCCAGTGTCCAATATAAAAACCCGCTGTGCAAATGCACAGCGGGTTTTTCCGGCCACAGCCGGTTCATTGTTCATTAGTTAAGCTCGCATTTGAACCGTCCGAATTCATATTTCATTTTCTTGCCGTTTGTGATGATCAGGTACCAGTACTCAGGTGCTTCCGTCCAGTTGCCGTTCTCATCCTTCCGGATACTGATCTGCCGGGATTCGTAGTACTTTCCGTCTGTCACTTCCTGTACGGTCAGCTGATCGCCTTCCCGCGTACAGATCACCAGCTGTGTTTCGGGGATCGTCCTGACGATATCTATGTTCAGCTCTCCGAGCACCAGACTGTCCATATCCTTCATCGCTTCGCTGTGCTGTTCCAGCTGCAGGCTGAGATCGAAAACACCATTGGCATGTTTGCCGTCCAGGTACAGATTGTCCTCAAAGCCAACCCGGACCTCGTCCCTTTTGGAAGTACCGAATTTGATTCCGTCAATCACTGCCCGGCCCTTATCGCTGTTATCCTCCAGCGTAAGCACGTCTCCCGGCTGCCAGGCTGTCAGCGGCTCAGCCGCGTTTTTTTCCGCGTCACGCAGGTATTTATCCTTTACCTTGATTTTCGCATCCTTCAGGGCAGACCACTTATATTCTTTCTTCGGTCCCTCGACAAACTGCACACCCAGCTTGTCAGGTTCATTGCCGTCCAGGATCTGGATGTCATATCCTTCCGGATAAGTCATCGTCATCAATCCGTCTATTTCTATTCCAGCAATAGGCAGGTTATTCTCCCCCTGGTAAAGGAAAAACAGATTCGGAGCATTCCCGCAGATCCCGACATAATAATTCACAAAGTCTTCTGGCGACCTGGCCTTAATCAGGCATCCTGTAGCCAAGCCCGAATATATATAGTCCCTGGGCATTCCGCTCTCCCGTGCCAGTCCGTTCTCATAACTGTCCTCATAACCTGTCAGGTCAATAAAGTAATAGTATCCGTCCTGATAGATAAAGTTGAACACATGTCCGTTGTTGTCTGCACAGGAATAGCTCAGGAAACCAATTTGCTCATAATCCCCGCTCAGGATATAATTCAGCCAGTTGCTGTCTGCCGCGCAGCAGCCTGTATTGGTGCGCACCGCATCGCGTCCGGGTTTATGATGTTCCCACTTGATTTCGTTCTCAAGGATATCTGCGTTGTCTTCTGTATAAGTGAAACCGCTGATCCTGAAAAGCTGGATTGCTTCGTACAAGGTAGAGATTTCTTCCTGCTTCTCCTCCGGACTGTGCTCCACCATGTCGGCAATTTCCCGGTTGGTATAGCGTGTTTTCCCCAGCGTGTTGATCGGAACCCACCAGACGCCGTCAGCAAGGATCATTCGGAAATCCGCTTCATAGCGAACCCTGTCTATGTCATAGTCCGGGTTCACCGGAACAATCTCTGCAGCGTCATATGGTATGTAGTTCAATCGTTGGATTACACCGTAAAACTCAAGCTCATGCCCGTTATCATCTGTGCCGACGGCCGCAACAATTTCATACCTGCTGGTCCCGTCCGCAGGATAAGTGGAGCGATAGGAAAACACATAACCGGGAGCAATACGTTCCGGCCCGGCAGGAAGCAAATCCTGGCTCAGATCCTGTAACACGCATGTTCCGTCAGGTTGCACTGTATAGGAAAGCACCTGTTCCAGCATAAGCCCTACATTGTTGGTCACCATCATATCGACCATATAATAGTTCTTTACGTGTTCATCTTCCCGGCCTACACACGGAAGCACCGGACCGTCCGGGGCCCAGATATACAGTTCTGAGCAACCCTCTTCCTTGTAAGCATTGGTCGTGTAATGGGTGTTTACCAGTTCCCACAGCGCTTTGTCCCCGCCCTCTTCAACGGCTTTCTGAATCTTAGTAATCCTTTTTTCAACAGGAGCCGTTTCCTCTGCGCACGCCGGAATCACGGCCGCCGACACGCACAGGATCATACACAGTGCCAGGGAAATCAGTTTTCTCAACATAGTATTCTGCTCCTTTTTCATTTTGGAAGGTATTGATCGGATATCGACAACGGTTTCTGTAGGATATATTTTACCCTACCCCTCGTTTTGAAAAAAGTATATAATTTGTATTGGTCAGTAAACAGGATGAAAAAAGCAAATTACAGGGGTCTATTTTTCCACACGCACCTCCGCCGAATCGGTTGAGCTGAACACAACCACTGCGTTATTGGATTTTGCCGCATAAATGGTATGATGCTTCTGGAACGTTCCGGAAATAAAAAGACGGAGGGACACTTATGATGTATCTGTCAGCAAACCTGAAAAAGTACAGGATCATGAAGGGACTGACCCAGGAAGATGTGGCTGAATATCTGGGGATTACGGCGCAAAGCGTTTCCAAGTGGGAACGGGGGGAATCCTGTCCGGATATCACGTTCCTGCCCGCGCTGGCAAATATCTTTGAAACCAGCGTGGACCTGCTGCTGGGGATGGATACGATCCGGGCGGAAGAAACCCGGCGGGGGATCCACGCCAAAGCGGTGGCATATCAGCAGGAGGAGGATTATGAGGCGGCCGCGAAGACCTATCGGGAAGCACTGCTGACCTATCCGAACGACCCCGGCATGATGCTGGGGCTGGCCGGAGCCCTGGCGCTGCAAGGCGATACCGCGGAAGCCATTGAGCTGATGGAAAAAGGCCTGCCGCTTTCCACAAATGAAAAGCAGAAGGCCACCATCCGGGCCGCGTTATGCTTCCTGTACCTGAAGGCCGGAAAAGAAGATAAGGCCAACGCCCTGGCCTCCCGGCTGCCGCATATGAGGGAGAGCCGGGAAGTGATACAGCCGCTCATTCAAAGTGCCATGGACGGCGCAGCGATTGAGGAGAATGTGAGGAAGATACTCTTAGGATGAGGTAGGAAGCAATGGGCGAAGCCCAAATGAACAATTAAGAATTAACAATTAACAATTAGGGTTCGTATAAAAGAAGCTCCGGGGATTTATCCCCGGAGTTTTGCTTTTTCAAGGAAAAGGTAGACACCGATGATGTGATGGGTTTTATCATCCACTGCCGCGCCATACAGTTTTCCGGCTTCTTCCCAGACATGCCAGATATGCTCCAGGTGATGCCGGGAGATCACCTTGCCGTCCCAGCCAAAGAAAACAACCGAATCAAAGGTAAAGCCTGTCACACCGCAGCAGAGGCACGCCCCTGAAAGGATCATATGCTGGGGATAAACCGGAAGCTCCAGCCGGATCCTGCTTACTTCGCGGCTGGTAAGATCCGTCCGAATAATCTCCCAGCCGCCGTCATTTGTTTCATGGGACGTATAGGCACAGTGTCCGACATAATCACCATACTCAAACCCGCAAACATGTTCTTCAGGCAAGGCAGTCCGGATCTCATTGAGCTCCCTGTCCAGGAAGACAAACGCTCCGGTTTTGCGGCTGGAATACACATAACAGTCCATTTCATCGTTCCAGCGCATATACCGGACGTTGTCATCGTCAAAATCCCGCTGCGCCAGGACGGATCCGTCCTCCGGCGACAGCCGCCATGCCGTGTACCGCGCACTGTCCTCCCGGTCGCCCCGGATTACCACGATTCCGTCTTTGCTGACAATCGGTTCATACAGAAACCTCTGCGCGCTCAGGTCCGGCAGGAAAAACCATTGTTCCTGTCCCTGTTTATCCGAGCAGATAATTCCTTCCCCTGTCCGGTAAATGATCCCATGGCCCTTTGAGTTCGTCATGAGTACCCGGATTCCCCGCATAATCCCCGGAAACAATTTGCCGTCCCCACCCTGCATGCTCACAGGCCATTCTTCCCGGGGCAGCAGTTCCGGTTCATACCGGTTCGGCCGGCTGCGCAGGGCCTTGGCCCGCGCGTTCATCCGGTCGTAGGTTTCGGAGCTCTTTGCCACCGGAGGAATCTCTTCCTGTTCATAGGCAGCGTCAAAAGGCAGCCCGAAGGTCTCCTCAAGCAGGGCGAGTTTTTCATCCACCGACATGCCGCGTTTGATGGCCCACAGCTTCTTCAGGGCCAGGGGATCATCCGGGAAAAGGTTCTCCGCCATGATCCTGACCTTTGAGTTATACTCACCGCAGTCCAGATAGGAAAGCTTTTTTCCATCCCGGTAGTAATACAGGCCGAAAGCTTCTTCATCATAGAGATAGAAGATCAGGACGTCGCCGGGAATAAACCGGGCCAGATACATGAGTTTCCGGGTATTGAACTCTTCCAGGAGCAGCACAGACCAGTCACCATATCCGGTCAGCAGACGGCTTCCCTTCGGCAGCCTTTCCCTCAGGCTGTCCGCATGCTCATTTTTGCAATACAGGTTGCAGAACGACGCGCCCATTTGAGTGCCCTCATTTCAGATTCTTTATCCGCGGCAGAACCGCAGCCGGATCAGGTGTCCGCGGTGTTCTTTTCTTCTCCGCTTTCGCCTTTCCCGGTCTGTGGTTTGATCTTATCAGTGCCTGTCCAGAATTTCTTTAATCTGAGACAGGATGTTTTTATAATCAGCATTGAGCCTGCATTGAAGAAAAGCATCCTCTCTCCGGATATAAAAAACTGTCAGGCCGGATCTTGGCGGAAACAGACTTTTGTAGTCCGCTTTCAGAATCGTATATAATTCACATAAGTCAGCCAGTTCATCTGATAAGGCAATTCCGATATTGTTTCCCATACGGCCTATTGTCCGTTCCGCATATCGGGTCTCCGGATCCTTCTCGTTTTTGAGGATTGTGTATAAACTATGCAGAAGATGATCCAGTGAACGGATATCAGCCAGATCTTGATTCATGAGTTTACCCTCTCTGCCGCTGCTGATCGGTCATGTTACTGCTATTATAAACAGAGGGGATGGCGGATGCTATAGCTTTAGGGAAAACGTTACTCAAACGTTACATATTTTACGGGAAGAAGGGGATTCAGAATTCTGCGATCGCTGTTACCAAAAGGCTTAAAAGCCTTTTGACAGCTGTAGCATGGGAAGCATTAGCCGTGCTAAAGCACGGATGCTTCCTCAACAATTAGTATGGATTCTATACAAAAGGTGTTCCTTTGAATTGAAGGTTAACATCTCCGGAGGATGACAGCGTGGAGGCTACGGAGCGTAGAATCAGGAACGTGACAAAGGGACAGACCAACTGTCACGTTCCTTTGGAATGATGACAGTTGGTCTGTCCCTATTGTCACATTCCAACCTTAATGTTCCGACAGCAAAAAACGGACACTGGGGACTGTCCCCAGTGTCCATTTAAGTGCCGAAGGCGGGACTTGAACCCGCACGCTTTTGAGGGCAACGGATTTTGAATCCGCGGCGTCTGCCATTCCGCCACTTCGGCATCGAGGGGATTATAGCATAATCCCTTTTTCGATGCAATGAAAGTTTACTGCGGGTTATATTCCACGGTTTCCTGGTAGGCCTTGTAGGTGGTCTTGAACAGGACTTCCCGTTTGATTTCCCGATCGCCCTGGTACCAGACTTTCCAAGTGTTTACTTCATAGCCCTTCCGGCCGGTGACGGTTTTCTTGGTTTCACCGGGAGCCAGGCTGGTGTTGATTACGTAGTTGATGCCTTCCGGCTGGGGAATCGTCCGGACCAGCTCGCTTTCCAGGTCAATCTTCACACCCGGTCCGAGGCTCATGCCGTAGATATTCACGGTTACCTGTCGGTTGCTGTATCCGGCAACGATAAAGATCGGCTGATTCGTATTGTTCCTGAACTTGAAGTCGAGGCCCGGCCAGTTGACCGTGGCGTCAAAGCCTTTCTCAATATAGCTGGAAGGCCAGGCATGAGCGTTACGCTCGATAATCTCCAGATCCGCCCGCACAACGGCGTTGAACAGGGTGGAGCTGGTCTGGCAGACACCGCCGCCAACCTCGTCCTTGCTCTGGCCGCCGGAGATGGCAGGGGCTTCCTTGTATCCCTTGGCAGCCGTCCGCTCACCGGTGGCACCGTTGAAGGAGAAGATTTCGTCCGGCTGGACGGTGATGCCGCTGATTGCCCGGGCGCTCAGCTCGATGTTGGTGTTCCGGTTTTTATCCTTTGTGGTATTGGTGGTATAGGCAGAAATCAGGCCGAAGGAGTTCATCAGCTCAGCCTTGGTCAGGTCCGCAATCACCTTTTCCGGTACCACCCGCAGTTCCTTCTGCGTAGTGCGGGAATCCAGTTCCTGCGTCAGCTGCGCATACAGCTGGTCCGGATCGATTCTGGCACCGGGCTGGTCATCCGTAAAGGTGAAGGTTTTGGTATTGAAATCAAAGGAGTAAACCATGCTGTTGACCGGATCCCGGTTCACATAGTTTACAATGCCGTCGGTCAGGTTGCGCAGCGCCTCATGGTCATAATCCTGTTTCGTGGCAAAAGTCGATGGATGGGTCCGGAGATCGGCCACCTGGTTGACGTGTTCCTGGAAAGGCGTAACCGCCCCGCCCTTCAGGCCGGAGGTGTTGCTCCTGCCTACCGCCCAGGCCTTTTCCACAATCTCCTCCGTGTTCCGGGAAACCGGAACCCGTTCACTGTTCACATGCCAGCTTTCATTGCCCACCGATACGGTAATGTCAAAAGCGCCGGAAGCATCGTTGTGGAGACTGGAGATTTTGCGGATCGCTTCCTCTTTGGTCAGGCCGCCCACATGCTCGTCATCGATATAGACTCCGGGATAGATCTTGCCGGTATATACTTCTTTCCGGCATTCGTCGAAGAAGTCTTCCCGTCCGCCGTCCTGGATGATCAGGTTGCCGTTCACAAACGCCAGGTTCGGCAGGAACTTGTAACGGACGCCGGTCATCTGGGGCACTATGGCAATGGCCATGCCTGCCAGCAGAAGCAGGCAGAACACAATCACCGCCGCCCAGGCGCCGCGGTGTTTTTCTTTTCTCTTATATTTCGGCCGGGTGTTTTTCACCGGCGTATGGGATTCAAAGCGATCGAAATCATCGAAGAGCGTGGAAGGCGCGCCAAGACCGTCGTCCTTTTCATTGGACGCAAAATAGCGCCGCTTGCGGGCTTCCTCTTCCACCCGGCGGTCATACGCATCCCGGGCCTTCAGTCCTTCATCCCGGCCCAGCGGTTTTTTCCCCGGCAGAGGGTCGGAGATGATATCATCGTCGCCCTCGTACAGGTCATACCGTTTCAGTTTCGCCATTTCAGTACTCTTCTCCAGTGTTCCTTGTTATTCTTTCCGGTGGTTGCGGACCGGTCCCCGCAGCATATCCCCGCAGCGGCTTCCCGGCAGCTCCATCCGGATGATTTCCCCGGCCACGCCCAGCGTGTCCAGGGTTTCTCCGGTCTTTTCACGGATAAACGGTTTTGCCGTAATCTTCCGGACTCCGGAAGGTGTCATCAGCTCAAGCTCATCCCCGGCAAAGAACCGGTTCTTTAAGAGGATCCTGGCCGTGCCGTCCTCCCCGGCGTCTTCCGTAACGCGGCCCACGTATTCCCGGGCCTGCCAGAAGCCCTCCGCCTCTCCGGGAATCTCCGGGTTTCCTTCCAGGAAGCCCGTATCGCTCTTCCGGTGGCTGGCGCACTGCAGTTCCTCTGTCAGTTCCGGCAGTTTTTCCAGGAAGGCTTCCCGTCCCTGCGCCAGCAGGTCCAGAGCCCGCCGGTATGCGCCGGTCACCACGGCCACATAGTATTCCGTCTTCATCCGGCCTTCGATCTTCAGGCTGGATACGCCTGCTTCACACAGATCGGGAAGCAGGGGCATCAGGCAAAGATCCCGGGCGGAAAACAGGTAGGTTCCCTTTTCATCCTCCGCCACCGGCAGGTATTCCCCGGGGCGTTTCTCTTCCACCACCGCGTATTGCCAGCGGCAGGGCTGGGCGCATTCGCCCCGGTTGCCGCTGCGGCCTGTCAGGTAGGCGGACAGCATACACCGGCCGGAATAAGCCATGCAGCTGGCGCCGTGCACAAAGGTCTCAATCTGGATGCTGTCCCCCAGGATCTTCCGCAGGGCACGGATCCTTTCCAGGCTCATTTCCCGGGCCAGGATCACCCGTTCACATCCCAGTTCCCGGTACAATTCTGCCGCGGGAGCGTTCACCGTATTTGCCTGGGTGCTGACGTGCACCGGCAGCTGCGGCACCTTTTTGCGCAGGGTCACGATCGCGCCGGGATCCGCCACAATGGCGGCGTCCACGCCGATCTCCGCGGCCTGGGCGGCCGCCTGTGCGAATCCCTCCAGCTCATCGTCAAAGGGATAGCTGTTCATGGTCACGTAGAACTTTTTTCCTGCCTGATGGGTCAGCGTCACCGCTTCCTTCAGGGCATCCGGATCAAAGTTCCCCGCGAAGGCCCGCAGGCCGTATTTTTTCATCCCGCCGTATACGGCGTCCGCACCGAAGTGCAGCGCCGCGCGCAGCGAGTCCATATTTCCCGCAGGAGCGAGCAGTTCCGGGATCCTCATTACTGGATCCCCCTCTCCTCGTCATACTTCTTCCAGTAAGGCGCGTAGATTTCCACCGCGCGGCGGTGCTGGTCCAGCGTCTTGGAGAAATACAGTTCCCCGCTCTCCGGCTCCTTGGCGCAGAAGAACAGGTACTTTTCATTCACCATACTCTCATCCGGATAGAGTGCCGCGCGGATTGCGTCGGCAGAGGGGTTGCAGATCGGTCCCAGCGGCAGTCCCGTCACCCGGTAGGTGTTGTAGGGGCTGTCTGTGTTCAGGTCGCTGTCAGACAGGGACATCTTCCGGACGCCGGTAATGTAATGAACCGTAACGTCGCTTTCCAGCTTCATGTTTTCCTTCAGGCGGTTGTGGAACACCGCGCTGACCTTGGTAAAGTCGCTGGCCTTTGCTTCTTTTTCGATCAGGCTGGCCAGGGTCAGCACCTGGTCCATGTTCAGGCCCAGTTCTTCCGCCCGCGCCTGGTTTTCTTCCGTGAAGACTGTCTCGGTCTGGCTCAGCAGCTTTTTGACGATTTCCTCTTCTGTAGCGGAAACATATACTTCGTAAGTGTTGGGAGCCAGGTAGCCCTCCAGCACGTATTTGCGTTTTTCCGGCTGGCCGGCAACCAGCACGTCCTTGATGTAGTAATAGTCCTGGAATGCCTTTCCGTCCTTGCAGATCGCCAGCAGCTTATCCGAGTTCTCCAGCACGCCGTTCTTAACCAGCCGTGCCGCGAAATCCTCGATCGTCTCGCCGGGGATCAATGTAATGTTGCGGACCAGCGGGTTGCCGTCGCCGGTGGTCAGCAGATCAGCGATCTCCGTCATCTGCATCCCCTTGGTCATGGTATAGCTGCCCACCTGGATCTTCTGGCCCATACCGGCAAAGTCACAGTAGTATTTGAACAGGCTCTTGCTCCGGATCAATCCGGCTTTTTCCAGGTTGGTGGCTACCTTGTTCAGGCTGTCGCCACTGCTGATCTCAAAGCTGTATTCGGTAGGATCATCCGGATCCACAGGCGCAAGAAAACTGCCGTACAGCTTATTCCATACGGTCATTCCGATGCCGATTACCAGAATGAGAACCGTCAGCCCCACCAGGATCGGGCGGAGAATGTGCCAAAGCCCGCTGTACCAGTAGAGTCCGTATTCCCGTTCATCCCGCACGCTGCGGTATGTGTCCCTTTTACTCAATGCTCAGCCCTCGACTCCGGGAACAGCGATATCCAGATCCGCCGCCTCGGTCACGATCTTGAAGATATCCGCCAGCGCCTGCTGCAGCTGCATTTCGGACAGCAGGAAGCGGCTGACCTCCGGTTTGGAGAACAGCAGGCTGGATATGCCGGAAAACCGCTGCATATCCTCCTCATCCGCTGCCTTTCCGCTCATGGCGGACATCTGGATGGTCATCTGCAGCTTCCGGTATTCCTTCACCAGGGCCGCGGTGGTTTCTTCCGCCATGACCTGTTCCTTCAACTCATGATAGGTTTTATATTCTTCACTGTCGCGGATGTCCTGCGCCAGGCGGTATGTCGATGAATAATCCATGCCCCTCATCCTCCTCGTAATAAACAACGGTCAGGGGAGCGTTTCGCTTCCTCCTGACCGTTATTATATCCATTTTTCCTTTAAAGCGCAACGAACCGGCGCTCCGGACGGTGCTTACACGTCCAGGATGATCGGCAGGATCATCGGGTTCCGCTTGATCTTGTCGAAGATGAAGCGGTGCACTTCGTCCTTGATGTTGTTCTTCAGTTCCGGCCAGTTGTCGCCTTCCAGGCTGCTCTTGGCCAGGATCTGACGGACCAGCTCCTGGGTGCTGTCGATGATATCTTCATTTTCCTTGACATAGATGAAGCCGCGGGAAACGATATCCGGGCCGGAGACCAGCTTCTGCTCGTCCCGGTCGATAGCCAGGACAACGATCAGCAGGCCGTCCTGGGACAGGTGCTTCCGGTCGCGGAGCACCACGTTTCCGACGTCGCCGACGCCCAGGCCGTCCACCAGCACGCCGCCCACGGGCACCTGTTCGCCCAGGGCCAGGACATCCTGGTTCATCTCAATCACCTGGCCCAGCTCCGGAATGACGATATTCTGGCTGGGAACGCCCATGGCTTCCGCCAGGATGGCGTGCTGCCACATCATGCGGTATTCACCGTGAACCGGGATGAAGTACTTTGGCCGGACCAGCGCATGCAGGAGCTTGATTTCCTCCTGGCAGGCGTGACCGGAAACGTGAACCTCAGCCATGCGGCTGTAAATGACCTGCGCGCCCAGCCGGTACAGCTGGTTGATCACGCGGGAGATAAACTTCTCGTTGCCGGGGATCGGCGTGGAGGAGATGATGACCATATCGCTCTGGCGGATCTGCAGCTTCCGGTGTTCGGCATAAGCCATACGGGTCAGGCCCGCCATCGGCTCGCCCTGGCTGCCGGTGGTCATGACCAGGACTTCGTTATCCGGATAATCATCCAGCACGTCCATGTCAATCAGCCAGCCTTCGGGAATCCGCAGTTCCCCGATGCTCATTGCCACGCGGCTGACGTTGACCATGCTGCGGCCGATGAAGCAGACGCGGCGCCCGTAACGGATCGCGTTGTCGATGATCATCTGCATACGGTGGATGTTGCTGGCGAACATGGCGACGATTACGCGGCCGCCGGCCTGCGCAAACAGGTTGTCAAAGGTCTCACCGACCTTAAGCTCGCTCATGGTATAGCCGGAACGCTCTACGTTGGTGGACTCGCACAGGAAGGCCAGCACGCCCTGCTCACCGTATTTGGCGAAGGTCTGCAGGTCTGTGATCTGTCCGTCAATGGGCGTATAGTCCACCTTAAAGTCGCCACTGCAGATAACCGTGCCCGCCGGGCAGGTGATTGCAATGGCGCAGGCGCCGGCAATAGAGTGGCTGACGTGAATGAACTGGCAGGTGAACTGGCCCAGCTGGACGGTATCCCGGGGCTGCACCACGTGCATCGGGATGCCTTCCACCCGGTATTCCTTCAGTTTCAGATCCACCAGCGCCATCGTCAGCTTGGTGCCGTATATATGCGAAGGCGCTTGTTTTAAGATATAGGGAGTTGCGCCGATATGGTCTTCATGGCCATGGGTAAAGAGATAACCGCGGATATGATCCCGCTTTCCCATCAGATAGGTGATATCCGGAATCACCAGGTCCACGCCCAGCATGTCTTCCTTCGGGAACACACTGCCGCAGTCCACAACGACGATGTCGTCTTCATATTCAAAAACATACATGTTTTTGCCTATTTCGTCCACACCACCGAGAGAGACAATCCGCAGCCGTGAGGCTTCCTTTTCCTGACTCTTCGTGCCCACAGTGAACCTCCTTTCGTACGTACAAATATTCAACAATTTCAGAAAACACCGCAGGCATAAAGATAGCCTAGTGTCTTCAATGGTTCGCTGTTATGAAGCTCACACTTTGACACATTATATCACAGTTTTTGGAAAAGCGCTACCCCTTACAATAAAAAGGTTTCAGGGATTTTTCCCCTGTCTTTTACGGCAAAAAATGAGACAATATCTACATCTCAGGGCCGCAACCTGTTTTCGTACAAGCTGCATTTGTGCAACAAAAGTACGAACTTATTCATAAAGTACAAATAAAAAACGGACTGCCGAACGGCAGTCCGTGGGGTGATCTTTCTTACGCGTAGAGCGGGTAGTTGGCCATCATGGCTTCGACCTGCTTCTTGATTTCCGGAACGGCGGCTTCGCCCTCGCGCAGGACCTTGGCGATCCAGCTGGCAACCTTGGCAAATTCCGCTTCCTTCAGACCCCTGGAAGTGGCAGCGGGAGTACCCACGCGGATACCGCTGGTCACGAAGGGGCTGCGGGTCTCATTGGGCACGGTGTTCTTGTTCACCGTGATGTTGGCCGCTTCCAGCAGGTTTTCCATCTGCTTGCCGGTCATTTCCGTACCGGTGAAGTCCAGCAGCAGCAGGTGGTTGTCCGTTCCGCCGGACACCATGCGGACGCCTTCTTCACGGAAGGTCTTTTCCATGGCCTTCGCGTTCAGGATGATCTGGTGCTGATAGGTGCGGAAGTCTTCCTTCAGCGCTTCGCCGAAGCAGACAGCCTTGCCGGCGATCACGTGCTCCAGCGGGCCGCCCTGGGTTCCGGGGAAGATGGCCTTGTCGATAGCCTTGGCATACTCTTCCCGGCACAGGATCATGCCGCCGCGGGGACCGCGCAGGGTCTTGTGGGTGGTGGTGGTCACGAAATCAGCGAAGGGGACGGGGCTGGGATGCTCACCGGCGGCCACGAGACCGGCGATGTGCGCCATGTCGACCATCAGCAGGGCGCCGACTTCATCCGCGATGGAACGCAGCTTCGGGAAATCAATGACGCGGGGATAAGCGGAAGCGCCCGCGACGATCATCTTCGGCTTGCACTCCAGGGCAATGCGGCGGACATCTTCATAATCGATCATCTCGGTTTCGGAAGAAACGCCGTAGGGAACGAAATTGAAATAGGAACCGGACATATTCACGGGGCTGCCGTGGGTCAGGTGGCCGCCGTTGGACAGGCCCATACCCATGACCGTATCGCCGGGCTTCAGCATGGCGAAGTAGACAGCCATATTTGCCTGGGCGCCGCTGTGGGGCTGGACATTGGCGTGTTCAGCGCCGAAGAGCTTGCAGGCCCTCGTGCGGGCCAGGTCTTCGATAATATCCACGCACTCGCATCCGCCGTAATAGCGTTTTCCCGGATAGCCTTCCGCGTATTTGTTAGTGAGGCAGGTACCCATGGCAGCCATAACCGCCGGAGAAACAAAGTTCTCACTGGCAATCAGTTCCACATGGGTCCGCTGACGGTTCAGCTCCAGCCCGATGGCCTCGGCTACTTCAGGATCAGCCTGACGGATCAGTTCCAGTTCCATTGCAAATCACCCTTCTCTCTAGAAAATTGCACCAAGCAAGTATAGCAATATTTCCATATGCATACAATGCCCGGAACAGAAAAAAAACCGCCTGCGCTCAGACCGGGCACCCCTGCAGCACATCCTCGCAAGCGCTTACTGCTGCTTCCGTCAGGACCTGACAGGGTTCACACCGGAGGATCGCACAGGACCCAATCCTCATCGCGCAAACGGCAATGCATAGTATACCGTTTTCCGCCATGAAAAGCAAGAGCCGGCGGCTTCTTTCCCTGCCGGTTTTTGTATTTCTTTGTCCGGCGGGTTACATTGTATTTTTTTGCCTTATGATTCGTATACACCTTGACCGGAAACGCCCTGAAAGCGTAAAATAACTTTTGTTGTTTTATTCGATCTGAACAAGGGGGAAAGACGGAAGATGAAGCTGGGTTTTGACCATGACAAATATACCAGGATGCAGTCAGAGCGCATTATGCAGCGCATCGACGAGTTCGGCGGAAAGCTCTATCTGGAGCTTGGCGGCAAGCTGTTTGACGACTTCCACGCCAGCCGTGTCCTTCCCGGTTTCAAGCCGGACAGCAAGGTCCAGATGCTGCTGAAGATGAAGGACAAGGAAGAAATCCTGATCGCGGTCAACGCCAACGATATCGAAACCAGCAAAATCCGAGGGGACCTGGGCATCACCTACGACTTGGACACCCTGCGGCTGATTGACGCCTTCCGGAGCATCGGCCTGTATGTGGGCTCCGTGGTGCTGACCCGCTGGGCCGGACAGCCCGCCGCCGTCGCCTTTGAGCAGCGGCTGAACTCCCTGGGCATCAAAACCTACCGTCACTACCCCATTGAAGGATATCCCACCAATATTGAACACATCGTCAGCGATGACGGTTTCGGCCGGAACGATTATGTGGAAACCACCCGCCCCCTGGTGCTGGTTACCGCTCCCGGACCCGGCAGCGGCAAGATGGCCACCTGCCTCAGCCAGCTGTACCAGGAAAACCGTCGCGGCATCAAAGCCGGCTATGCCAAGTTTGAAACCTTCCCCATCTGGAACCTGCCGCTCAAGCATCCGGTGAACGTAGCCTATGAAGCCGCCACCGCTGATCTGAGCGATGTGAACATGATCGACCCCTTCCACCTGGAAGCCTACGGCCAGACGACCGTCAACTATAACCGGGACATCGAAATCTTCCCGGTGCTGAATGCGCTGTTCGAGCATGTGTGGGGCAAGTCCCCCTACAAGAGCCCGACTGACATGGGCGTGAACATGGTAGGCTACTGCATCACCGATGACGATGCCTGCCGTGAGGCTGCCGAGAAGGAAATCATCCGCCGGTACTACACCGCCCGCTGTTCCTTCCTGCAGGGTCATGCCGCTAAGGAAGAAGCTGAAAAGATCCTCCTGCTCATGAAGCAGCTGAACCTGAATGAGGATGAACTCCGTCCCGTGATGGCCGCCGCCCGTGCCAAGGCGGAAACCACCGGTCATCCGGCCCTGGCGATTGAGCTGCCCAACGGCGAGATCGTCACCGGCAAGACCACGGACCTGCTCGGGCCTTCCGCCGCGGTCATCCTGAACGCGCTGAAGAAGCTGGCCCGGATCCCGAAGAAGGCTCACCTGATCTCTCCCGAGGTTATCGAGCCCGTACAGGATCTGAAGTGCAAGTACCTGGGCAACCACAACCCGCGCCTGCACTCCGATGAGGTGCTCGTTGCCCTGTCCGTTTCCGCCGCCACCAACTACAACGCGGCCCGGGCCCTGAGCAAGCTTCCGAAGCTGAAGAACTGCGAAGCCCATTCCACGGTCATTCTCCCCGCGGTGGACGACAACACCTTCCGCCGCTTGGGCGTCACCCTGACCTGTGATCCCAGCTACCAGAGCCATAAGCTGTATCACAAATAATATTTGTGATACAGCAATGAACAATTAATAATGCACAATGAACAATGATATAGTGTCTTCCCCGTCGCGCAATGCGGGAATGTGACTGCGGGACAGATTTATCCGTCACGGCCGTCAGGCTGTGACCGTAAGTCTGTCCCTCTGTCATTTTCCCGTTCTCCATTGCCTCAACAGTAAAAGAAAAAAAACCGCCTTTCCCGAGACCTTAGGGAAAAAGCGGGGTTTTTGTTTCAGCAAACTTATTTCATTTCTTTGATCGCCGGAATGTTCTTCAGGGATCTCCACAGGAGCAGACCCAGCACGCCGCAGGAGAGCACTTCTCCGGCGCCGACCGTCAGCACCAGGAACCACCAGGCGTCCGGCACGGCATACACCTTGATCAGGATGATCGGGATGATCGCCATATTGCTGAGCACCGGGGGAATCCAGGCCAACAGGGGCTTATTCTTCAGAAGGCGGGTTCCGACCGCGCCGATCAGCGTAGCAACGCTTCCGAACACCACGTCCCAGACGGCACAGCCTGTCAGCAGGTTTGCCAGCACGCAGCCGATCGCCAAGCCGGGCACCGCCGCGACGGTGAACACCGGCAGGATCGTCAGGGCTTCGGAAAAGCGGACCTGGATTGCTCCGCTGGCCAGGTTGAACTGGGCCGCGAGCACCGTCAGCACCACATAGATGGCGGCAATCATACCGCCGGTTACAAGCTGCTTGGTTTTGATGTTATTCATTTCAGTTTACCATCCTTTAGTTTTGTTTTAGGTGAGGAAGGTCTCGAACTCACCGCGCATAAGGCGCCTGCGCATTATACCTCATGATCGGTTATAAATCAAGGGATACCGATCAGGTAGGAGGGGAGTGAAGGAAGCGGTGACCCAGTGGGTCATTTGCCGTAAGGCAAAAGCGACCTGAGCGAGTCAACCGAAACGAGCGGCGAGTGCGCTCCAGGGCGAACCTCTGAGGGCAGCCAGTGGCTGAAATTCCTAAGAGGGTTTGGAGCGCCCGGATAAAGAGCCAGTGGCTCTTTATCAGCATAAAACGGGCGGCAGCCCCGAGAGGTCAATCGAAAGGAAGCAAGCTCCACAGTGTGGAGTTGCGACCATTGAGATTGCGGAAAAGCAGCGACGTTTGAGGTTGCGGATGGGAAGCAGGAGCCAGTCCGGACTCACTTCTTGCAAATTGTATGTATTTTTATATAATGATTACATAAGAGTTGCGTTTTTCCATACTGCCCCATAACCATCTTCCCATCGACACAAAAATAAGGAGTGAGCTCTATGCAGGATAAGGTACGGGAATACCTGAACGATTGCGAACATCAAAAGGAACTGGCTGAGGCCAGGTACCGCTACAGGGTGCTTGAGTATGCAGGTCTCCTGGAGAGCAAAAAGGATTATATTGAAGTCACCCGGGAAGAATACGAATATTACAAGGCAACCGACAACAACCTTACCAAGTATTCTGACTGGAAATACTATGTCCTGAAAAAGCTTCCGGTGGAAATGAGTGAAGAGGAATTTGCCGCCGTAGAAAAGCAGATTCCGGAATCCGTTCTCACCAAGTTGAAACAGAGTTCTCCCATCCCCACAGCAAAACTGATTGAGAAAAAAGAAAAGGATTGGGTAGTCATACTCCTCACCGTTGCAGCGGGCATCATCACCCTCGGCGGCCTGATCCTTGCAATCATGGCGGGTCGTCTTCCGACCAACTACTACATTAACGACGTCCAGCAAATCAATTTCTCTTTCTCCGTATTCCTGTCAACGCTCCTTCCCTATATACTTTACGGCGCCATCTGCCTGTTCCTGGCCGAGGTTTGCAAAAAAGCCGGGGCAGCCCTGAAGATGTTCGGGAAGAAATAAAAGGATACTCAACCATTCGTTGAAAAAATAAAGAAGAACGTTATTGTCCACAGTGATAACCTGTGTTAGTTTGTTTATGTCATAAAACCAAGTCTGTGAGAGGAGCATGGATGTGACAGCAGGGACAGACCAACTGTCATCATTCCAAAGGAACGTGACAGTTGGTCTGTCCCTCTGTCACATCAGCGCCTTGTCCCCTTTGTTACATAGCAATCGGCCTGAGGATCATTCCTCAGGCCGATTACTTTTCATTTGCATTATTTTATTCCCCATGCGATCATGCTTCCCAGGTTCCGGAGCGTCTTGGAGCCCATGTCTCCGTGGAGAATGATCTTGTTGTTGAAGGCCAGGGCCACGGTAGCGCCGCCGTCCAGGTTCAGGCCTTCCGTGCAGCCGTATTCCTCCAGTTTGTCCGCCAGCCACCGGAGTTTGTAGCCCTGGTATTTGCTGGTGGGGCGCCCGGCCGTCACGATCAGGATATAATGATAAGGTTCAACCATGCCCAGGGCCACCCGGGGCTCGGAATAATTGTTGATCTTTTCCAGCTTCGGGTTCGCTTTCCCCTCGGAAATCAGCCAGGGGCCGAAGGCAAACACCTGCGCCGCGCCCTTCTCCAGGTACTCTTCCGCGGTGAGGGCATCACAGTCATAGGTCTTCATGCTGCCGTCCTGATACACCGCCATGGTGTCCAGGTTGGGCCAGTTCCGTTTCTTCTGGCTGTTGCGCGTCTTGGTCGCGATCACTTCGCCGTTGCGGATGATGACGCCATGATAGTCATACTTGGTTTTTCCCTTGCCGATGGGGGTAATCCGCAGGCCGTACATATCGTCTGATACCGCCAGGATGGAAGGATTCTTTTCAATCAGGTCCTCCACATGGCGCTGCTCAATACCCGCATAGGCCACGCCCTTCAGCTTCAGGCTTTCCTTGGGGGCGGACTGGATGACGCCCAGGGGGGATTCCTCGGAGCACCAGATATCCGCCACGCAGTAGATCTGCTGTTTCTTTTTCTTGGTTTTCTCCTGGAAGCGGGTCACCTTGATGGACAGGTCTTTGGAAGCATACTGCCAGACGCCCTGTTTTTCATCCTCCAGAATATATTCCTCCCCGGGATTATCGTCCCCGGTCAGGAAGCCTTTTTCATCAAAATGCCAGCCGTCCTTTTCCGTGCCCTCAGCGCCGGAAAGGCCGGGCAGCAGAAGCAGCAGGGTCAGGGTCAGGGCCAGCAGTCGTTTCATCATGTTCATTACGGTTTCTTCTTTCGAATGTAATATTGTCTCAGGATCGCCGCATTCAGTTTTGCCGGCAGCAGCTTGTGCACATATACAGCCAGGTGCTGGTCCGGACTGGCAATCCGTTTCCGGAAGGGAATCTTCTTTTTATCCAGCGTCCGGGCAATCTTCCGGCCCAGCACATCCGGATCGGATCCGTTATGCTCATCATGGGCAATGACGGATACCGAGCTTTCGTATTCCGCGGCATAGGGAGAATTGTCGTTCATGGCTGCCGCGTGGGGACGATACTTGTCGCTTCCGCTCCGGTGATCCCCGGGCTCCACCAGCATCACCTGGATGCCGAAAGGCTTGACCTCCAGGGCCAGGCACTCCGCATATCCTTCAATGGCATGCTTGCTCGCCGTATAGGCGCTCTGGAAAGGAATGCCCAGCAGGCCGTTGATGGAGGAAAACATCACTATCTTACCGCCGCCCTGTGCCCGCATGATCGGAAGCACAGCCCGGTTTACCCGGACCATGCCCAGGTAGTTGGTGTCGATCACCCGGCGGAACTCCTCGGTTCCGGTCTCCTCGCAGGAACCCAGCACCAGCATGCCCGCACACTGCACCAAGGCATCCGGCGGCGCAATCTCAGCCGCCTTCTCGCAGAAGCGCCGGACGCTTTCCTCGTCCGTCACGTCCAGCTTCAGCCGGTACATGCCGTCGGTTTCGCCTTCTTCAAAGCTGCGGGCCCCGGCAATCACGCGCCAGCCGTCTTTCTGCAGCTGCATCGCGGTGTGCAGTCCCAGGCCGCTGGAAGCGCCGGTCACCCAGACCGTTTTCTGTCCGCTCATGTTCTCCTCCGCAAGGGTCGTTCTGGACACAGTGAGGAATTCTTTCCATCTTTTCTATTTTAATATACACACAGTCATAACGCAAGCCTGCACGCAGGTGCGGAGCTCATGGACAGCCTGTCATCCTGTCAGCGATGACAGATTTCCCATAGTATGATATGATGCAGCCACAAGTATAAACGCTGCGTTGGAGGAACAAACCTATGATTGCAAGTACACCGCCCATGGGATGGAACAGCTGGGACTGCTACGGCGCCGAGGTGACGGAGGAAACCGTCCGGAAGAACGCTGAATACATGGCGAAATACCTGAAGCCTTACGGTTGGGAATACATTGTAGTGGATATCCAGTGGGCCGGGGCAAATGCGTCCGGCCACGGATATGAACCCTTTGCGGATCTGGCCATGGACAAATACGGACGCCTGCTGCCCGCCGTAAACCGCTTCCCCAGCGCCAAAGGCGGAAAAGGCTTTAAACCGCTGGCAGACTACGTCCATTCACTGGGATTGAAATTCGGTATCCACATCATGCGCGGCATGCCCCGGATTGCCGCCCATAAAAAGCTGCCGATCGAGGGCAGTGATTACACCTGTGACACGGCAGCAAATCCGCATTCCATTTGCATGTGGAATCCGGATATGTACGGCCTTCGCTGCGATCTGCCGCAGGCCGCGGCGTACTATGACAGCATTTTCCGTCTGTACGCCTCCTGGGAAGTAGACTTTATCAAGTGTGATGACATTGCCCGGGAATATCCCCACTGCCAAAGGGAGATTGAACTGATCTCCGCATCCTGCCGCAATTGCGGCAGGGACATGGTGCTGTCCCTCTCCCCCGGACCCGCACCGCTGGAGCAGGCGGAGCACCTGAAGCGTTATGCGAACATGTGGCGGATCACGGACGATTTCTGGGATGACTGGCGGCTGCTGAAGGCTATGTTTGAACGTGCGGAAAAGTGGTGCATCCACGCGGCTCCCGGACACTGGCCGGACGCGGACATGCTGCCTGTAGGCGCCCTTCGGCAATGCGACGGGCCGGGCAACTGGACCCGGTTCACCCAGGCGGAACAGCGGACAATGATGACGTTGTGGTGTATGATGCGCTCCCCGCTGATGATCGGCGGTGAGATGACAAAGAACGATGACTTCACCCTGGATCTGCTGACAAAGCAGGAAATCCTCGGGATCCTGAGCACCACCTGGTGTGCCCATCCCCTGCGCACAACGGAGGACGAAAGTGTCTGGATCGCCCCGCGCCGTGACGGAAAAGGCCTGTATATTGCCCTGTTCAACCTGAGCGATAAAAAGCGCACAATCACCGCAGGCGCCGATGAAGCAGAACTCCCCGCCTTCACGGGAACGGAGCTCTGGAGCGGAAAGGGCACCCGCAAAGCGAAGCAGCTCCGCGCCGTTCTTCCCCCGCACGATGCCGCCGTCTGGAAAATCGAATAAAAAGGGAATCAAAAACGCTGTTTCATGATTTTTTCCAAACAAAAAAGTCTCCCGAAGACAATCTTCGGGAGAGCTTTTTATTTGGACTTATTTGTTCATTGCTTCCTGCACAGCCACAGCCACAGCAACGGTCATACCGACCATGGGGTTGTTACCGGCGCCCAGGAAACCCATCATCTCCACGTGAGCGGGGACGGAAGAGGAACCGGCGAACTGCGCGTCAGAGTGCATACGGCCCATGGTGTCAGTCATACCGTAGGAGGCAGGACCGGCAGCCATGTTGTCGGGATGCAGGGTACGGCCGGTGCCGCCGCCGGAAGCCACGGAGAAGTACTTCTTGCCGGCTTCCCAGCGTTCCTTCTTGTAGGTGCCCGCAACGGGATGCTGGAAACGGGTGGGGTTGGTGGAGTTACCGGTGATGGAGATGTCAGCGCCTTCGTGCCACATGATGGCAACGCCTTCACGCACATCGTCCGCGCCGTAGCAGTTAACCTTGGCACGGTCACCGTTGGAGTAAGCAGTCTTCTTGACCACGGTCAGCGCGTGATCTTCCTTCACGTCAGCGGACAGATAGTCATACTTGGTCTGCACATAGGTGAAGCCGTTGATCCGGGAAATGATCATGGCGGCGTCCTTGCCCAGGCCGTTCAGGATAACCCGCAGGGGCTTTTTACGAACCTTGTTGGCGTTCAGGGCGATTTTGATGGCGCCTTCAGCGGCAGCGAAGGATTCGTGGCCGGCCAGGAAAGCGAAGCACTCGGTTTCCTCGTCCAGCAGCATGGCGCCCAGGTTGCCGTGGCCGATACCGACCTGGCGCTGGTCCGCAACAGAACCGGGGATGCAGAAGGCCTGCAGAGCGGTGCCGATCCACTTGGCGGCTTCAGCAGCGTTCTTGGCGCCTTCCTTGATGGCGATAGCGGCGCCCAGTTCATAGGCCCACTTCACGTTTTCAAAGCAGATGGGCTGGGTGCTCTCCACGATGGAGTAAGCGTCAACGCCCTTGCCGTTGGTAAAAGCTTTAACTTCCTCGAAGTTTTTGAATCCGTACTTGTCCAGAACAGGCTGCAGCTGAGGCATGCGGCCTTCATAGTTTTCAAACAAAGCCATTTGTCTCACACCTCCCCTTATTCCTTACGCGGGTCAATCCACTTGACCGCGCCGTCTTCAGCCTTGAACCGGCCGTAGGTGCCCAGGTTCTTTTCGTACGCTTCGTTCGGGGACATGCCCTTCTTGATGGCGTCCATCATCTTGCCCAGGCTCAGGAACTGGTAGCCGCAGACCTGATCGTCCTTGTCCAGTGCCATCTTCACAACATAACCTTCGGTCATTTCCAGGTAACGGGTGCCCTTTTCGCGGGTGCCGTACATGGTACCGACCATGGAACGCAGACCCTTGCCCAGGTCTTCCAGACCGGCGCCGATGCGCAGACCGTCATCGGAGAAGGCGCTCTGGGTGCGGCCGTACACGATCTGCAGGAACAGTTCGCGCATAGCGGTGTTGATCGCGTCGCACACCAGGTCGGTGTTCAGGGCTTCCAGGATGGTTTTGCCGGGCAGAATTTCACTGGCCATAGCGGCGGAGTGGGTCATACCGGAGCAACCGATGGTCTCCACCAGTGCTTCCTCGATGACGCCGTTCTTCACGTTCAGGCTCAGTTTGCAGGTGCCCTGCTGGGGAGCGCACCAGCCAATGCCGTGAGTATAACCGGAGATGTCTTTAATCTCCTTGGCCTGAATCCATTTTCCCTCTTCGGGAATAGGCGCGGGGCCATGATTCGGACCCTTCGCAACACAGACCATTTCTTCCACTTCTTTGGTGTATTGCATGTGAATCGGTTCCTCCTGTCTCAGGTTGATAGTATTGTTATTGGTAACCGATTAAGTATACCACATCCGCCGAATTCTGTACAACCTTTAATTCATAAAACGAACAGAGCACTGGTTCAATTCATAATTCACAATTCATAATTCATAATGATATATACTAAGTCTCTTTCCATTTGTCATACTGCACGACTTTACCAACAAAAAACCTGCAGGCAGATTTCACCGTTGCCTACAGGTTCCTTGTTTATTTAATTATGAATTGTGAATTGCGCTCAGGCGAGTTCTTTCAGCACAAGCCTGATCGCTGCGAATGCCTTCGCCGCACTGCTCCTCACGTTCTTTTCAAAGTCCGCTCCGGTTCCGTCAAACGCGTCGCTGATGCACTTGATGGACAGGCACTTCACGCCGCTTCGCTCGCATACCCGGGCAATCGCGGCCAGCTCCATTTCGCAAAGACCGCAGCCGGATTCCCGCAGGCGCAGTTTTTCGTTCCGGTCTTCCACAAATTTATCCGCGCTTGCCACAGCGATCTTCCGGATTCCGGGCATTTTCTCCGTGACCAGGTTCACCAGCCCGGCATCCAGGGGAATGAACTCATCCGGATATTCCGAGTACTGGCCTACTTTGGTTGTTCCGCCGAAGGCGGTGATATCGAAATCGTAATGCCACGCCTTCTCCGCCACAAACAGATCTTCCACCTTCAGGTCTTCCAGCAGCGCGCCAGTCACGCCGAAGTTCAGGATCAGCTCGCAGCCGTATTTCACGATCAGCAGCATGGTTCCCGCGGAAGCGTCAATCTCTCCGCAGCCAGAGCATACAGCGTAGATTTCATGTCCTTCCATCCGGGCCTTATAGATGGTTCTGCCCGCTACAATCTCTTCAGTCAGTTCTTCCCCGCTCTGCAGGAAAGCTTCCAGCTCCCGGGTAACCGCAATCAACAGACCAATCTTCATTTTCTCACCGCCCATAATATTTTTTCAGTATTCAATGTTGAAAAAAGAAGGCTGTCATCAGACAGCCTTCTTTATTTCAGAACTTACTTCTGCATCGCGGCGATCTCAGCGGCCAGGTCATCCTTCCGCTTTTCGATGCCTTCACCGCGCTCGAAGCGGCTGAACTTCACAACATCCAGCTCAGCGCCGGCAGCCTTGGCGATTTCGCCCATCAGACCCTTGATGTTCTTATCGGGATCCTTGACGAAGGGCTGCTCGAGCAGGCACACTTCCTTGTAGTACTTTTCGATACGGCCTTCGACCATGCGGTCGACGATCTTCTCGGGCTTGCCTTCGTTCAGAGCCTGGGCGCGAAGGATTTCCTTTTCCTTCTCCAGCTTCTCAACGTCCACTTCTTCGCGGCGGACAGCCTCGGGCTTGGCAGCGGCAATCTGCAGGGCCAGGTCATGAGCGAAGGTCTTCACATCTTCGCTGGCACGGCCGGCAGCATCAGCGGCAACTTCGACCATAACGCCGACCTTGCCACCCAGGTGAATGTAGGTGGAAACCACACCGGTGGTCTCGTAGCGGCTGAAGCGGCGGACGGAAATCTTCTCACCGATCGCAACGGTCGCATCGCTGACCAGGTCGGAAATGGTCTTGCTGCTGTCGTCCACGAAAGCCTGGGCCATCAGGGCGTCCACATCAGCGGGGTTGGCCAGAGCAACCTGCTTGGCAACCTTGTTGGCGAAGCCGATGAAGTTATCGGTCTTGGCAACGAAGTCAGTTTCGCAGTTCACTTCGACGATCGCACCGATGGTGCCTTCATCGTTGGTGTACTGGGCCACAACACCTTCAGCGGCGATACGGCTGGCCTTCTTGGCAGCCTGGCTCAGTCCCTTTTCACGCAGCCATTCAATGGCCTTGTCCATATCTCCGTCGCTCTCAACCAGAGCCTTTTTGCAATCCATCATGCCGGCGCTGGTGCGCTCGCGCAGCTCTTTAACCATAGCGGAAGTAATTGCTGCCATATTAATCAATCCTCTCTAATATACTTATTCTATTTGTCAGAGGTTCAAGCCGTTAATGATTAAGCTTCGGTAGCTTCCTCGGCGGGCTTCTCTTCGGCTTCAGCGGGAGCTTCTTCAGCTTCAGCTTCAACCTGCTCGCCCTGCTTGCCTTCCAGCACAGCATCGGCCAGCTTGCCGGCGATCAGCTTTACAGCGCGGATAGCGTCGTCGTTGCCGGGGATCACGTAGTCGATTTCGTCAGGATCGCAGTTGGTATCAACAATACCCACGATCGGGATGCCCAGGATGCGGGCTTCGGTCACGGCGATGTGCTCCTTGCGGGGGTCCACAACGAACAGGGCGCCGGGCAGCTTCTTCATCTCGCGGATACCGCCCAGGTTGGTTTCCAGCTTTTCCCGCTCGTGGATCAGCTTGATAACTTCCTTCTTGGGCAGCACGTCGAACTGACCGCTCTGTTCCATCTTGTCGATCTGGTTCAGGCGCTCAATACGGGTGCGGATGGTCTTGAAGTTGGTCAGCATACCGCCCAGCCAGCGGTTGTTGACATAGAACATGTTGCAGCGCTTGGCTTCGGATTCAATGGATTCCTGGGCCTGCTTTTTGGTGCCGACGAACAGGATGCTCTTGCCTTCCATCGCGATGTCGCGGACGAAAGCATAAGCTTCATCAACCTTGCGGACTGTCTTCTGCAGGTCGATGATGTAGATGCCGTTACGTTCGGTGAAGATGTACTGCGCCATCTTCGGGTTCCACCGGCGGGTCTGATGACCGAAGTGTACGCCGGCTTCCAGAAGCTGTTTCATGGAAATGACTGCCATAGGGGTTCCCTCCTTGTTATTTTCCACCCCTTTCCCTTGTGCGGCCGGCCACCGCGGTGTGCGGCACAAGCAGTCGCAGGGAAAAGGTGCGTAATCGGATGGATTTTACCATACATTTCAACCAAAAGCAAGTTTTTCTGACCTGATTTCTTTCTTTACTTTACAATGTTTTCAATGGTATAATCTGACCAGGCAAGTGGCCGGAAAAGACATTTTTACTATTAAGAATATGGAGGTAGTCATTATGAAGTGGGTATGCCCCGTATGCGGATACGTTCACGAAGGGCCCGAACCGCCCGAAAAGTGCCCCGTTTGTAAAGTCCCCGGTTCCAAGTTCATCAAGCAGGAAGGCGAGATGACCTGGGCTGCCGAGCATGTGATCGGCGTTGCCAAGGACGTTCCGGAAGAAATCAAGGCCGGTCTGCGCGCCAACTTTGAGGGCGAGTGCACCGAGGTCGGCATGTACCTGGCCATGGGCCGTGCTGCCGCCCGTGAAGGCTATCCGGAGATCGCTGAATACTGGAAGACCGCCGCTTTCGAAGAAGCCGAGCACGCCGCCAAGTTCGCCGAGCTGCTGGGTGAAGTGGTCTCCCCCAGCACCAAGGAAAACCTGCGCGTCCGCGTGGAAGCCGAGAACGGCGCCACCCAGGGTAAGACTGACCTGGCCAAGAAGGCCAAGGAACTGGGCCTGGATGCCATCCATGACACCGTGCATGAAATGGCCCGCGACGAAGCGAGACATGGAAAGGCCTTCAAAGGCCTGCTGGAAAGGTATTTCGGCAAATAATAACGGCATTTACGGCAGGGCAGGACAGAAGTCCTGCCCTGTTTTTTTGCCTGTACAATGAAAAAACATGCAAAAAAATAGGACAAAAGCGAAATAGCGGGAATTATTTTGCGGATTCAAACCTTTTATATATTGGTTAACTCTGTTATTCTTTGTCCGGAATGAGGTGTTCGTTAGAGAGTAAAAAGCATACGGAGGATGTTTTTATGAACAAATCCGATTTATTGCAAGCCCTGAAAAAGTTCTTCCTGGCGGTTCTTCCGAAATTTCTGCTTTTTTATGCGCTTGCTCCGGCACTGTGTGTCATTTTCCTTGGACAGCCCATCGGCCGGGCTGCCTGTCATTCCGGCACAGCGGTCTTTCTGGTTCTGCTGGCCGCCCTGGCCGCAGTCATCCTGAACTGGCTGGTATATAAGGCTGTTCAAAAGAAGTGGCCATCGCTCCTGGTTTATTCCTATGGCATCCTGTGCCTGCTGATCACTGCATTTATTCAGCATGAAGCGCTTCCGACGGCCAGTGCCCTTCGCACCACCCTGGCCATGGTCTGCGGTTCCCTGGCGCTGCTGTACATGCTCGTGCTCAGCCACTGGTTTGCCTCCTTCCGCGGCTCCAAGGCTGCGCTTGCGCTCGCTGTCGGCCTGCGGATCGCCTTCGGTGTGGTTCTCTTCTTCGTTCTCTGGCAGATTCTCCGGGATATTGAGATACGCCATGTCACCCGGGACACCTGGCTCACCCTCGGCATCCTGATCCTCATGCTGCTGGCTGCCGCTGCTCCCAGGCTGCGTTCTGCCTGCCGCGTTCATGCGCTGCACCGCAGGGCCACCGGCTTGGCCACGGGCACTCTCACCCGGATCATCGGGGAAACCCACCTGGATCTGGATGATGATCCTGTCACCCTGTTTCACTGCACCATTCAGTATACGGTGAATGACGTCTCCTATGAGACGCACGCAGATGCCACCCGCTTTACCCTTCGGAAATACGGCAAGGAAAATTTCCTCGGCCGGAAAATTCCCGTCTTTTATGATCCGGCAGATCCCTCTTCCGCCTATGTGAACAAGATCGACAGGCATGTCCTCGACTATCCGAAGGACGAACCCGAATTGCCGGAGGAAGGGATCCCGGCAGTCTGACATTCCCCTGCGTCAGCTTGAAATCACTATGATGATCTCTTATAATACCCGCGTTAATCATATTAATTTTGTATTCAGGAGGTGTACCGTACGATGTTCGGAACATTCATGATTGTTTTCTTTGCCGTGCTCGCTGTGCTGGCACTCATCGGCCTCTGGATGAAGAAGAAAAACCCCGCATCGAATGATCTCAGGGACCCGGACAAGGTGCTTGAAAATGCGGCCGATCTGGGCGACAGATTCAACCGCGCACGGTACCAGGAACAAGATGGACAGTAAACGTTGTTATTTCCCCGTTCTGTTATTTCTGCTGCTGCTTTTGCTGGTTCTTCCGCTTTTCGCCAGTGCAGACGGAACGACCGTTTCTTATGAAGGAACTGATTACCCCCAGGACGCCGAGTATATTGACCTCGGCAATTTTGTCGTGAAAGATTTTGACGCCTTTACCGCTTTTCTTGACCAGATGCCTGCCCTTAAACAGGTAGATATGTGGAAGAACCGGATGACCGCCGCACAGTGCGATATGCTGGCTGCCCGTTATCCCGGCATGCGCTGGGGCTGGACCATGGTCATCCGCAACCGGGACCATGAGCACCTGGTGCGTACAGACTATACCTCCTGGTCAACGCTGCATAACAATACCAGCGCCAAGCACAACAGCGAGGATTTTTCCGTGCTGAAATACTGCTGGAACCTCATGGCGCTGGATGTCGGCCACAATAACGTCACCAACCTGGATTTCCTGTATGACCTGCCTAACCTCCGGATCCTGATCGTCGCCTGCAACGCGGTTGAGGATATCACCCCTATTGCTTCCCTGAAGCATCTGGAATACCTGGAGGTATTTAAAAACAGGATCCTGGATATCTCCCCGCTGGAAGGGCTGGATCACCTGATGGACCTGAACCTGTGCTTCAACCGGATTGCGGATCTCAGTCCCGTGCTGAAGCTGCCCAACCTGAAGCGGCTCTGGATGTATTCCAGTCGGAAAGCCAACGCCGTTCCCGTCGGTGACGATGTGGACGCGATCAAGGCAGCCTTCCCGAACGCCATCATCAATACCACCCATTATTCCACCCTCGGCGGCTGGCGTATGATCACACAGCGCGAAAGAGATCCCCATTATGAAGTGATCCTGAAAAACTTTGGTGAGAACCATCTCCATCCGCGGAACGAGTACGTCCCCTTCGAAGACAGCTGGCCCTCTGACGATGTTGTCACGCAGGAGTCGGGTGAACCGCTGGAGCTGCTGGTTCCGCAGGACTTCTCGGACAAGGGCTACCTGCTTCCCGTTGATTATTCCACCGGCAGTGCTCCGAAGGCCTCCGGATACACCGGCAATAATACCTATTCCGATTCCACCATTACCGTCACCATCGGCGGCGGCGTCTATGAGGAATGTGAATACTGGACGGCTGATATCCTCCTGAAGGACGCTTCCCAGCTCCGCACCCTTGCGGCCAGCCTGGACGGTTCTTTTGAAACGACAGGCCAGATGGACGCCGTCCGGCTGGCGGAACGTGCCAATGCCGTACTCGCCATCAACGGCGACTACTTCAGCAGTAGTGAAAAGCGCGGCCTGGGATACATCGTCCGCCAGGGCACCCTGTATGAAAACAACCTGGAACCTGTCGGCAAGTGGAACGCACTGCTCATGGACGTACTCCTGGTTGATGAAGACGGCGATTTCACCGGCATCCACCAGCCCCAGGAGGGATCCGTCCCTGCGCGTATCAACGGCAAGCGCGTGCTGAATTCCTTCTCCTTCGGTCCGATCCTGGTGGAAAACGGCCGTCCCGTGGATGACTTCCGCGGCACAGACCGCTGGTTCAATATGGCCTGGATGGATTCCCGCCAGCGGATCTGCATCTGCCAGGTGGATCACCTGCACTACAAGATCGTATGCTGTGCCGGACCTTCCCAGAAGAACGGCGGCATGACCATCCGCCAGTTCGCCGATTTTGTCGCGACGCTGGATGTAAAGATCGCCTACAACCTGGACGGCGGCGATTCCACCCTGCTCTTCTTCGGCGGAAACAAAGTCAACGAGCTGGGTTATCAGTCCCAGCGGAAACTGACCGATATCATCTATTTTGCCTCGGCTGAATAATCCTGTGAGCTGGTGAACCATATGCTTTCTGCAACAACGTTGTATTGTGCGATCCTGGCACTGAGTATCCTGGTGTCAGGTTCCCTTTTCCTGCTGAGCGTCCGGAAGCACGGGCTTTCCGTGCCCCTGGCAGCGGGCATTTTTATTGCCGGCCTTGTGCTGGCTTACTTTTTTGCCAAGGGCGTCTATGTAGCGCTGAACTGGTCCGCACTGAAGGCCAACGGTGCCGGCAAATGGTTTCTGCTGGTGCCGGAACAGTTTTCCTTCGTCGGCGGCGCAATCGGTTTCTGCCTGGCGCCGGTGCTGTTCCGCGCAAAAAAGCGCAGGGAAATCCCCGCGTATCTGGACCAGCTGGCCTTTCCCGCCGGATTGTTGGCAGCCCTGATGCGGTTTGATGAAATTTTCCTGGGAGAACTGGGACTGGCAGATCTCCGCGACATCGGCCTGCAGGACATGACGGACGGGGATCTGTTTGCGCGGTTCCCCTTCGCGGTGAAGGACAGCTGGGGCGTATGGTACCTGGCCGTGTGCACCATCGCGGCGCTTATGATCCTCGTGATCATCGGCTGCATGGCGCTGCGGGCACGGAAGAGCCGCCCCCTGCCGGAGGGGCTGCGCTTTGAGCGCTTCGTCTTCCTGGTATGCGCCGTGCGGCTCTTCCTGGAGCTGACCCGGCTGGACTGCCTGATTTTCTTCTTTGTGCATGTGGACCAGGTGCTGGCCGCGGTGGTGATGCTCATCCTTTTCATCCGCGCCGGATACAGGGTGAAACAGCAGAGCGGGCATTTCCCGGGATGGGCCCTGGTGATTTACCTGATAAGCTATGTGCTGAACGGGATCATGCAGTACGCGATGGACAAGCCCTGGCATTTTCAATCCCTGCTGCCGGAGGGCGTCTACAACTGGCTTGCCTATAACCTGAGTTCCTTCGGCACCTGCGTGCTGCTGGCGACCACGATTGTAACGGTGATCCTGTACCTGTGCCTGTGCCGGAAGGAAACAAAAACCGCAGGAGAGGCTCCTGCGGCTTAACCGGCCCTACGCGTCATTATTCTCCCTGGATTTCTTCCAGGCTTCCTTATACAGCCGCTCCAGTGAACGTTCCGTTCCGGGGCGGTAGTTTTTTTGCAGGTATTCGGCAATGCTTCCCTGCACGCCGATCACCTCCCGCCGGAATTCCCGGGCGGAAGTGCGCAGCGCTTCATTGCCCAGCGCAATCAGCTGCTCCGGCCGGTCGGAGGTCACCACCCGCACCCTCGCCCGGTTCCGGGCCAGCAGGGTGGTTTTTTCAATATAGGCGTCCGCGGTCTGTGCCTCCCGGGTATAGACCACGTAGATATTCTTGTATTTTTCCGCGGATCCGGGATTCCCTTTCACCTTGTAGGCGTCAAAAACCAGGATAACCTCCCGTCCCGTCATGCCCGCGTAGTCGCACATCAGCTCCGTCAGCTGCATCCGGGCCGCGTCGAAGTTTTCCTGCACCCGGTCCTTCCACTCATCCCAGGCAAACAGCACATTATAGCCGTCCACCAGCAGGATCTCGCCCTCCGGAGCCGGCGTCCGTTTCTCCTCCGGCAGTTTTTCCGCCGGGGTTTCCTTCGGCACAGGGTTCATCAGCCGCTGGGCCTTTACCGGTCCGTAGGTTTTTTCAAAGATGTGCCGCAGGGTCTCCTCTTCCTCCGCGGTCCCCCGATACGGTGCGGCGCCGCCCGTCCGGACAGCCGGAGCGGCTTCCGCTTTTTTCCTTTCCTCTTTTAAAGGCAGGTGCATATACTGCTCCACCTGGTCCCAGGGAACCGAAACCCCGGCGCCGTGGGAGCAAAATACGGAATCCGCCGGATTCATCACGTCCCGGAGCGGATCATAGGCTTTTTCCGCAATCACCTTTTCCGCCTCCGCGCAGGGCAGGTATGCGGAAAAGGAAGCAGTCATCCGTCCCGCCCCGCCGGTCCGCGCGCTGAGATCCCTTGCATAGTTCCGACAGGCGGAAGCAGGCACCACAGCCCGAATCTTCCGGAGTCCTTCCTCCGCGTCCTCCGGTCCTTCCGGCCTGCCGCCCATCAGGGTCAGGTCGTTCATCACCCGGCCCAGGGCTTCCTGGGGTACGGTAATTTCCAGTGACAGATAGGGCTCCAGCAGTACACATCCGGCCTTCATCAGACCCTGGCGGACCGCCCGGTAGGTAGCCTGCCGGAAATCACCGCCCTCCGTATGCTTCAAGTGAGCCTTTCCGGCGATCAGGGTAATTTTCATATCCGTGATCGGGGCGCCGGTCAGGATACCCCGGTGAATCTTTTCCTGCAGGTGGGTCAGGATCAGCCGCTGCCAGTTCAGCGCCAGGTCGTCCGTGGACACGTCCGTGTCAAACACCAGGCCGCTGCCGGCGGGCAGGGGCTCCATCCACAGGTGCACCTCCGCGTAGTGGCGCAGCGGCTCATAGTGGCCCACGCCTTCAGCCGGAGCCATAATGGTTTCCCGGTACAGCACGCTGGTCTCGCCGAAGGAGATTTCAATCCCGAAGCGGTCCTTCATCTGCCGGCGGAGCACCTCCAGGTACACGTCTCCCATGGAGTGCACCCGGATCTCCCGCCGGGCTTCCACAAACTCTGTCTGCAGCAGCGGTTCCTCTTCCGTCAGCGTCTTCAGGCAGTCCAGCACCTTGTGCAGGTCTTCCCCGGGGCCGGGAATCACCCGGCAGGCATAGCAGGGGCGCAGGGTCTGCTCCCCTTTGATATATTCAGCGCCCAGGCCATCCCCGGGCATAGCTTTGCTCAGTCCTGTCACGCAGCACAGTTCTCCGGCCGCCGCCCGCTGCGCCGCGCTATATCTTGCCCCGGAATACTGCCGGATTTCGGCAATCTTTTCTGTCCAGCTGTTTTCTCCGGTGCCGCCGGTCACCTGGTCCCGGGTTTTCAGTTCCCCGCCCGTCACTTTCAGGAAGGTCAGCCGGTTTCCCTGGGGATCCCGGGCAATCTTGTACACCCGCGCGCCGAATTCCTTCGGATACTCTTTTTCCTCCGCGAACCCGGCCAGGAAATCCAGCAGCGGTTCCACACCCTCGTTCTTCAGGGCCGCCCCGAAAAAGCAGGGGAACAGCTTCCGTTCCCGGATCAGGGCGCGGATCCGTTTTTCAGGCACAGCGCCGTCCCGCAGGTACAGATCCAGGCAGGTCTCATCGCACAGGGCAGCCGCCTCTGAAGGATCTCCGGTAAAATCGGCGATCCGGTCTGACAGCGCGCCCAGCGCCGTGATTATTTCCTTCCGGTTTCCGTCATACCGGTCCATTTTGTTCACAAACAGGATCACCGGCACCCCGCTGCGCTCCAGCAGTTTCCACAGGGTCCGGGTATGGGACTGGACGCCTTCCGTGGCGCTGATTACCAGCACAGCGGCGTCCATCACGCTGATAGCCCGCTCCGTTTCCCCCGCAAAGTCGGTATGCCCGGGCGTGTCCACCAGTGTCAGATCCGTTTTCCCCCAGGTCAGCCTGGCTTCCTTGGAGAAGATCGTGATGCCCCGTTCCTTCTCCATCTGTTCCGTATCCAGGAAAGCGTCCCCGTGGTCCACCCGGCCCTGGCGGCGCACTGCGCCGCTGAGAAACAGCATAGCTTCGGACAGGGTGGTTTTGCCCGCGTCCACATGGGCCGCCAGACCCACCGTCAGCTTTCCCGCCATGGCTGTTTCCCTCCTTTTTATAGTCTTCCGGATGGACTTTGGATTCAGGTTTTGATGGCATGAAGTATATCAGTATTCCGGGGCTTTGTCCATTTGAACTCCCGCTGTTTTCACGCTTGACGAAACCCTTCCGTTCACTTATGATGGAGCCAGAAAAGAAACGGCGTTTCGCCGCTTCCAACTGAGATAAAAAGAAAGGATGAAAATCGATGAAGTACGAATGTCCCTGCGGCTATATCTATGATCCTGAAGTTGGCGATCCCGAAGGCGGTATCGCTCCCGGCACTGCCTGGGAAGACGTCCCGGAGGATTGGGTCTGCCCCGTCTGCGGTCTCGGAAAGGATGCCTTCACTCCCGTCTGAGGCTGATTATTGTCTATGAATATTGTATGTCTTGACCTTGAAGGGGTGCTGGTGCCTGAGATCTGGATTGCCTTCTCCCAGGCCAGCGGCATCCCGGAACTGAAACGCACCACCCGGGACGAGCCGGATTATGACAAGCTGATGAAGTGGCGGCTGGGCATCCTGCGGGAGCACGGCCTGGGCCTGAAGGATATTCAGGACACCATTGCCACCATCGATCCCATGCCCGGCGCGAAAGAATTCCTGGATACCCTCCGGAGTGAAACCCAGGCGATCATTCTGTCCGACACCTTTACCCAGTTTGCTTCTCCCCTGATGAAGAAGCTGGGCTGGCCCACCATCTTCTGCAATGAGCTGGAGGTCGGTGAGGACGGCATGATCACCGGTTACCGCATCCGGGTGGAAAAAAGCAAGCTGACCACCGTCAAGGCCCTGCAGAGCATCGGCTTTGAAACCATCGCCGCCGGGGACAGCTACAATGACCTGGGCATGATCCAGGCCAGCAAGGCCGGCATCCTGTTCCGCTCTACCGAGCAGATCAAGAAGGATTATCCTGATCTGCCCGCCTGCGAAACCTATGATGAGCTGCTGGCGCTGATCCGTGCCGCACTGTAAAATCATCCCGAAAGTAAAGGGAGAGTCGCAATGACTCTCCCTTTTGTTTATGTCTTTTCAGCGTCCTCTATGGGTTCCGTCCGCAGGAACCGTCCGTTTTCATCCGTGATGACGCGCCTGCCGCATTTCCAGCTGCCCAGTGCTTTCCCGTCCACACGGATTTCCGCCCTCTGCCCGTCGGACCGGATGGCGTAATGACGGTCACAGAAGGCAGCCTCATACGCACAGGGCGCGCCGCTCCCCAGGCTGAACCACACCTGTCCCAGGTGCGGATGGATGCCGTAATGGTGTGCAATATATTCAAGGCAGGCCAGCATGGTGGGGCCGTATGCGTCCTGCACCGCTTCCCCGCTGTTTTCCTCCGCCGGCTGATGATCCGACATGCGTACCAGGGAGGCTTTGCCGGTGAAGGGATCATACTGCTGGGTAAACCGGCAGCCGTTCGCGTAAACCGCGTCAATCAGTTTCCGGCCCAGCCCCGTCACCAGCCGGTTATACCCGTAGCGTTCCAGGGCAAGGATCGCCCGCTGGTAGGTGAGGCCCTCCGGCTGGCCGCTCCAGTTGTTCTCCGGCGCGTTGCGGAAAGCCGGATCATTGACCGCCACGCTGGGAAGCGGGAAAGGCGTCCGGAATTCCGCGGGATTCAGCAGGTGCTCCTTTACAAAGCGGGCCGCCATTCCCCGGGAAATGCTGCCCCAGTACATGCACCGCAGCGTATTGTGGCACAGGATGTCCACCGTTTTCCCCGTCCGGTCCCGGTCATACAGGGCGCCGCGCTTCCTGTCCCACAGCCGGCGGCGGAGCGCATCCGCCACCATACGGGCTTTCCGCTCCCAGGCGTCAGCGGACCGATCCCCCTGCAGGCGGCAGATTTCAGCCACCGTCCGGCGGGCCGCAAAGCTCCAGCTTGTCACGTCCATGCTGGCCATGGGAACCACCTGATATCCTTCCGGCGGTTCATCCCCTTCCCACCAGCAGGGCGCGTCCCCGTACCGCAGGGCCAGGTCCTCCCCCGTGTCATAGACGCAGAAGGAGGAAAGCAGTCCGTCGCCGGAAACATGGCGCGTATTCCACAGGCACCGGTCAAAGCGGATCAGGCTCTCCTTCAGCTCTGCCAGGTAATCCCTGTCTTTTCCGATTAAGTAATACAGGTTCAGGGCCGGGAAGGGAAAACAGAACCCCTGGTATTTGTTGAACTGGGGTTCCACTTTGCCGCCGGTGCACTGGATGGAGCCCGGCAGGCGCCCATCTGCCCGCTGGTGGCGCATGAACAGGGTGATGTTGTTCCGGGCCGCCTCCAGGCTGCGCAGGGCATACATCTCGCCGCCCATGGGCTGGGTTTCCAGCCAGATTTTTTCATATCCGCCGCCTTCCACCAGCACCGTATCGCCGCCGAAATCCTTCAGGTTAAAGCGGCATTTCTCTTCCGCCGCGTCATAAACACGCTGAAGCTTTTCATCCTCCGTGCGGAAAAAAACGCTTGTTTCAGGCAGCATTTTTCAGCCTTCCCTTCCGGTTTTTATTCGGAATTTCCACTGGTTGAATTCTATCATTTATTGCGATTTTTGGACAGATGCGAAAAAAATGCGCATCCCCCGAAATCCGCAAAAACCTTTATTTTTCAACAATATGCAAAATTTTAGCTTCTTCCCTTTCAGAAGATTTGCCGTCATAATGAGAGCGAAAATTGAGCAACGAAAAATCATATCGCCCCGAATACCCCGAAGGAGGATTCCTGATGAGTGTTTCCGCATCCACCCCCGCGCATCGCGGCGGACTCAGGTACAGATTTGGATTAGCCCTGCGCCGTGACTGGCAGTTGTGGGTGCTGCTGCTGCCCTGCCTGGCATTCTTCATTGTATTCTGTTATTTCCCGATGTACGGCGTACAGATTGCCTTCCGGGACTATAAAGCCGCCTTCGGCATTACCGGCAGCCAGTGGGTCGGACTGAAATATTTCGAAAAATTCTTCAACAGCTATTACTGCGGGCGGATGTTTGCGAACACCTTCCTGCTGAACCTCTACGGCCTGCTGTTCGGTTTCCCGATTCCGATCCTCCTGGCGATCATGCTGAACCAACTGAACAGCAAACGGTTCAAGGGCTTTGCCCAGACCGCCATCTATGTGCCGCACTTTATTTCCACCGTTGTGCTGGCTGGCATGATCTACCTTTTCTTTTCGCCCACCAACGGCATCATCAATCACCTGATCACCGCTGCCGGAGGGAAAAGCATCTATTTCATTATGGAACCCCAATGGTTCCGGCCGCTGTTCATCGGATCGGACATCTGGCAGAACGCCGGATGGAACACCATCCTCTATATCGCCACACTGACCAGTATCGATCCCCAGCTTTACGAGGCAGCCACCATTGACGGCGCCACCCGCTGGGAAAAGATCCGGCATATTGATATTCCCCACCTGATCCCCATCGCGGTGATGATGCTGATCCTCAACTGCGGATCGCTCCTCTCCTCCAACACGGACAAGGCCCTGCTGCTGCAGACCAGCGGCAACATGGCCACCTCGGACATCTTCGGCGTCTACGTGTACAGCGTCGGCATCGCCGCCCAGAAGGCCCAGTATTCCTACGCCTCCGCCATTGGCCTGTGCCTGAACCTGATCAACTTCGCCATCATCATGGGAGTCAACAGCATTTCCCGCAGGATGAGCGATATCAGCCTGTTCTGAGAAAGGAGGAAGAAGGATGACTGTTACGGCCGTGAAAGCAAAAAAGCAAAACCGGATCCGCGAAACCCGGAAGGACCGGATCTTTAACGCAATCAACACCCTGTTCTGGGTCCTGGTCCTGTTCCTTGTCCTGTATCCACTGTGGCTGATCCTCATCGCTTCCGTCTCAGACCCGGACGCGGTCCTGCAGGCAAAGGTCCTGATCTGGCCGGTCGATTTTTCTCTGATGGGATATGACGCGGTGCTCCAGAACAGCGAACTGCTGAACAGCTATGTGAACTCCGTCTTCTACACGGTGGTCGGTTCCGCCCTGAGCGTAATCGTTTCCCTGGCTGCCGCCTACGCGCTCTCCCGCGGGTTTGCGGGCAAAAAGTTTGTCAACCTGGCCATCACGTTCACCATGTTCTTTTCCGGCGGCCTGATCCCTATCTTCCTGAACATCCGGGATCTCGGGCTGTACAACACCCGGACAGTCATGATCCTGATGAACCTGGTTTCCGTCTGGAACCTGATGGTTGCAAGGACCTATATCCAGACCAGCATTCCAAACGACCTGTATGAAGCCGCCGTCATCGACGGGGCGGATCACTTTACCTATTTCTTCAAGTGCGTGCTACCGCTGTCCGGCACCATCATCGCGGTGCTTTCAGTCTACTACGGCGTTGCCCGCTGGAACGATTATTTCACCGGTCTGGTCATGCTGCGGGACCGCAGCCTGTATCCCCTGCAGCTGGTGCTGCGGGAAATCCTGGCCTCCCTCACCTCCACAGGCTCCTCCGATACCTTCTTCGCGGCTTACGCGGATAACCTGGGCGGCCTGCAGGCGGCGCTGCGCAAGGCCGAGGTGGCCAAATACTGCTGCATCGTGGTGGCCACTGTGCCCGCGGTTGTGCTGTATGTCTTCATGCAGAAATACTTTGTCAAAGGCGTCATGATCGGGTCTTTGAAGGGATAAAGGGGGTAAACCGGTGTCACAGATCAGGAGCACGAACGATTCCGCCCGGGCCGCGCGCTATGAGGACGGCTTCCGGGTTCTGCAGGGCCGGCGGGAATACGTGACCTACCAGGCGGACTCATCCATCCGGATCTGGTATTCGGACATTCCCTGGCGCTACGAAGCCCATAACCACTCCGCGGTGGAAATCCTCCTGACGCTGGAGGGCACGGTGACCTACACCGTTGAGGACAAACTCTACCAGGTCCGCAAGGGGGAAATCCTGATCGTCCCCCCGGACACCCTGCATTCCCTTTCCATGGGTGAAGGCAGCAGCCGGTATCTTTTCCTGTTTGAGCCTGACGCGATCATGTCCATGCGGGATATCAAGTACATGGCTTCCTATTTCGACAGGCCTTTCCATCTCCGGGACGGATCGGACGCCCATGTGCGCATCCGGGATCTGCTGCTCCGGGCCAACGACGCCTATGAGAAGCGGGAAATGCTCTGGAACACCCTGTGCTACAGCTGCATTCTCCGGCTCTACGCCACCCTGGGACAGCATTACCTGGGCAGCGTCCGGCCCCATACCGGGGACAGCACGGGAAACATGGACGCCGAGGTTATCAACGCAGTCATGACCTATGTCAACAACCATTACCGGGAGGATCTTACCCTGGAGGAAGTAGCGCAGTTTGCCGGCTTCAGCCGCTACTATTTCTCCCGTTCCTTCAAAAAGCAAACGGGATATTCCTTTAAAGAGTACCTGTGCCAGAAGCGGGTACAGGTAGCCATGGACCTGCTCATCCGGACCAACCGTTCCATGCGGGACGTTGCGCTGGAGAGCGGCTTCGGCAGCGTGGCCACCTTTAACCGGGTATTCCGGGAAAAGAAAGGCTGCACGCCCTCCCAGTACAGGACGATTTACGGAATCCCGTGAGATTGGTAATCAAGGGCACAGTGCCCTGAAATAAAAAAGGAGGAAAGACCCATGAAGAAACTCGTTTCCCTGCTGTTGGCATGCTGTATGCTGCTCAGCCTGAGCGCCGCCTTCGCTGAAGAGAAGGTAGAGCTCACCGCCTTCCAGTACGCGCTGGAAAACCAGAACACCGATTTCAACGGCCTCTGGTTCTTCGACGAACTGGAAAAGAAAACCAACACCCACGTCACCTTCCAGATGGTGAAGGACGCTGACTGGGCAACCAACGTCAACCTGATGTTCGCCGTGCCGGACCAGATGCCCGACATGATCCTCCGCCACGCGGTGGATGTGGAAGAATACGGCGTCTCCCAGGGCCTGCTGCTTCCCCTCGATGAATACCTGACCGAGGAGATCATGCCCAACTATGTCAGCCGCCTGAACATCAACAACGCCGGCGACTCCATCCCCGCCAGCGACGGCAAAACCTACTACATCGGCTTCCTGATGGCCCAGAACGTGAACCATACCGGCACCTGGTATGTGAACCAGAAGGAACTGGAGAAGCTGGGCAAGACCGCTCCCACCACCATTGCCGAAACCACCGAGCTGCTCCGCGCCATGAAGGCTGACGGAATCAAGTGGCCCTTCTCCGCGTCCTACACCCAGTTCGGGCCGGAAACCATCTGGAACCAGTTCGCCTCCTTCGGCGTACCGGAAAACACCTACTACTACTTCATCGACGCTGACAACAAGGTCCAGTTCACCTGCGCCCAGGACGGCTGGCGTGCCTGCGTGGAATGGCTGCATCAGCTGTATGAAGAGGAACTGATGGATCCGGAATCCCTGACCCAGGACTCCAACCTCTGGGCCAACAAGGTCAACGACGGCGAAGTCGGCTACTTCTGCTACCTGCGCCTGATCAACACCGCCATCAAGGCTGAGAACGTGGAGAACTTCAAGTCCATCCTGCCTCCCGCCGCCGACGGATTCAAGGCCTGCGTGTCCCAGATCCTGGAAGTGCCGGAAGCCGGCGCCTACCTGACCAAGAACTGCAAGGATCCCGTGGCTGCCCTGAAGTGGATCGACGCCCAGCTGGAAACCGAAACCATGATGGTTTCCCTGAACGGCAAGGTCGGCGAGCAGATCGTGCTCAACGACGAAGGCAAGTATGAAGTCATCGATATCCCCGCGGACAACGGCCTGTATCAGTTCGTTCCGGTTACCATGGGCCAGTTCTTCGCCCCCGGCGACTACTACACCTCCATTTACCAGATGGCGCCCCACCGCGTGGAACGCTATGAAGACAGCAAGTGGTACGCTGAATCCGGCGTGCTCGAGCCCAAGAGCTTCCAGTACCTGCGCGACCTGAGCAAGCTGAGCAACGAAGACGCTACTGAGGCTGCTGACATCTACACCGAGCTGCAGAAGCTGGTGGAAGAATCCTTCGCCAACTTCGTGCGCAACGGCGTCACGGATGAAAGCTGGAACAATTTCCAGGAGCAGGCCAAGGCGATCGGTTCCGAGCGCTACATCGAACTGTACCAGAACGCCTATGACGCCTACCTGGCCAAGTAAGAATCTTGAACACCGCGGCTGGTGATGTTAGAATAGAAGCACCGAAAAGCCGCCGGGCATCGCCGCAGGATTTGTTTCCGGGGGCGATGCCCTTTTGCCGTATAGAGGGAGTACCTATGAAGCGTACCGTTAAAATCATCTGCCTGCTGGCCGCGGCATTGCTCCTGATGACAGGCTGCTCCGCGCCTCCGTGGGACGAGGGTTCCTCCGCCCCCGCCATATCCCTGTCTGCCCTTCAGTACGAAATTGAAAACATCGCCGTGGATTTCAGCAGCATGTGGTATTTCCGGCAGATTGAACAGCAGACCGGCGTCCATGTGGATTTCAACGAGGTCAAGGATTCCGAATGGAGCAGCTCCGTAGGCCTGGCGTTTGCCCAGGGCAAAATGCCGGATATGATTCTCCGGGGTTCCCTGGACGTGGAAGAATACGGTGTGAAACGGCATCTCCTGGTGCCGCTGGATGAATATATTGAAAAAGGCTTCCTGCCCAACTATGCAGCCCGCATGGACCAGGCCGGCCTCCGGGAACAGCTCACCGCTTCGGACGGACACATCTACCAGCTGGGCTTCCTGATCTCCCAGGACGTCAACACCAACGGACATTTCTTCATCAACAAAACCTGGCTGGACCGGCTGAAGCTGCCCGTTCCCGAAACGGTGGAGCAGCTGACGGAGGTGCTCCGGCACTTCCGGGAGGATGATCCCAACGGCAACGGCATCCAGGACGAGATTCCCCTGGAGTTTACCCTGGATGACAACACCACCGGCATATACAACCTGTTTTCCTTCTTCGGCCTGCCCCTGAACGAGGACTACGTTTACGCGGACAAGGCCGGCCGGGTGCATTTTGCCCCGGAAGAGGACGCCTTTTTTGACACGCTGTCCTGGCTCCACCAGCTGTATCAGGAAAAACTCCTGGACATTGATTTCATCAGCCAGGGAGGCAGTATCTGGGCTGCCAAAGTCAACGAGGGCAACACCGGCATGTTCAGCTACTGGCGGCTGCAGAACACCGCCCTGAATCCCGGCGTCGCCGGAAACTATGAGATCATGCTCCCGGTTCATGCCGAAGGAAAGGCCGCCTGCCTGCCCCGGAACATGGACATCATTGAATTCGGCGCCGCCCTCACCAAAGACAACCGGAACATTGAAGCAAGCCTGCGCTGGCTGGACGCCCAGTTTGAAACGGAAAACATGCTGGTTTCCCAGAACGGCCCCGTCGGGGACACGCTCATCCGGCGGGAAGACGGCCGCTATGAGGTCAGCTATGTGCCCCCGGACAATGAACTGTACCAGGCTGTTCCGGTCATCTGCGGCCAGTTTTTCGCGCCCGCGGACTATTACGCTTCCGTTTATGTGCCTGCCGCCCACCGGTTGGAAAAAGCAGCCTACTGCGACCTGTATGAGCGTTCCGGCGTGCTGGAGCCCATCTCCGCCAAACTGCTGACCACCGTGGCACCCAAGACCACCGACCAGTCCGCTGAAACCACCCGCCTGAAGGCGAAGCTGAAATCCCTGGTGGATGCGGAAATCGTGTCCATGGTCACGCAGGGAGTCACGGAAGAAGGCCGCGCGGCATTCCGTGAGAGCCTGAAGGCAGGCGGAAGCGCTGGCTACCGCCAGGTATACCAGCAGATCTATGACCGCTGGAAGGAGAAGTAAAACCGTGATCAGAAAGAGCCGCACCTCCGTCTTTATCCGGTATGCGCTGTCGTATATCGCTGTTGTGCTGCTGCTGTTCCTGAGCATCACCGGCTATCTCTATATCCGGCTCAGCAGCAAAACCCGGGAGGAAATCATTGACAACCAGATCAACCGGCTGTCCCGGATTGCCGCCCAGCACGAAAGCTATATCTCCGCCATGCTGAATACTGCCGAGGAAATCGGTCTCAGTCCTGATATCGAGTTTTTCCGTTATGAGGAAGAGCCCTGGAAAGCCTATGACCTGCAGCTGAAGATGGTGCCCTATACCACCACCAGCAGCACCTTCTGCGACCAGGTATACCTTTACTTCTTCGGGGATGACCGGGTTTATTCTTCCTCTTCTTCCATGAGCCTTTCCCTTTTTGCGCGGATGATGCGCTATGAATTTATCCCGATGGAAAGCCTGGTTTCCCGGATTGCAAACACCGACCGGCTGACCATTCTGCCGGCCCAGCAGGTATCCTCCACCCTTGTGGACAGTTCCCGGGTGGTTACCTTCCTGGTGCCGCTGGGCTCCGCCCCCGGCTCCGGAAAGGGCGTCCTGCTGTTCCTGATCAAAGACAGCGTTTACCAGTCTCTCTTTGCCGATGCCATCAACGACCATATCAACACCTATATCCACCAGGGCGATGAATTCCTCTCCTCCTCTGAGGAGCTGTCCCTTCCCCGGGATCAGGTGAAGGTTGCCCAGGAAACCGCCTCCAGCCTCTTCCGGTGGGACAACCAGGACTGGACCCAGGTTACTTTCTCCGGCCGGAACTGGGGGCTGTCCTATACGGCGGTTCTCCGCAACGCCGATATCAATTCCTCCATCATGCAGCAGCTTTTCAGCATCCTGGCCATCCTGCCGGTCTTTGTTTTCCTGAGCCTGCTGCTTGCCCTGTGGATGGCGCGGCGTCATGCCCAGCCCATCCGGGCGATCACCGGCATGCTCTCACGGGAAACGGACGAAACGCCCCGGGATGAACTCCAGCAGATTTCAACCGGCATCAGCCGGCTCACCTCCCGCAACCAGGAGCTGACCTCCCGCCTGGACCGGGCCCTGCCCGTCCAGCGGCACGATTTTGTTTTCAAATTTGTCAAGGACCGCTTCCCCACCCGGGAAGAAGCAGTGGTGGCCGGAAAGGCCGTGGGCCTGGAGATCGACCGCCCGGCCTACGCGGTGATCCTGTGCAGCGGTTCCGGGGGAAACGACCATCCCTTCGACCTGAGCGCCCCGCCCTTTGACTGTTTCCCCGGCTGTTCCGGCGCGGGGGTGGAACTGGTCGCCCTGAAAGCCAATCTTTACCTGGTCTTCTCCGATGATCCGGAGACCCTGCCGGACCTGGCAGAAACGCTCCGCAGCGAAGGCGCCGCCGGCGGGGAGCGGTGTATCACCTCCATCTCCGCCCTGCATTCCGATTTCACGGAAGCTCCTTCCGCCTACCTGGAAGCAGCTGCCGCCTATGAAAACCGGTTTGTCATGGGCAGCCAGAAAGTGCTCTGCTACGACGATATTTCCTCCAACCTGGAGGAGATCCTTCCCCAGGCCCGGAAGATCACCAACTCCATCAGCCAGGCGCTGACCCTGGGAAGCCGGGATGTGCTGGATGTCCGGATCAGCGACCTGCTGCATTTCCTGAAGAACACCAACATGTCGCCCTTCGCTTTCCGGATGATCTACAGTGAAGTGATCCGTTCCCTGGTCCACACCCATACCGCCGCCCTTTCCGGGGAAGGCTCCGTGCAGGAAATCTACAATATCTTCACGCTGACTTCCTGCCAGTCCATCGACGACCTGGACGAGCTGCTGCGCCGGCTTTGCGACCGCCTGCTCCTGGAGGAGCCGGATTCCTGCGAAATCGCGCCTGAGGAGGAGGACGAGATCAGCCAGGTGGTCCACTATATGGAGGAGCACTTCAGCGATCCGGAAATGTCCATCACCGCCCTGGCAGACTCCCTGGAGCTTTCCACCACCCGCTTCAGTCTTTCCTTTAAGGAAAAGACCGGCATGTCCCCCCTGGAATACCTGACGCTCCTGCGGGTGGAGCACGCAAAGGAGCTGCTGGAAATGACCGACCTGACCATCCGGGATATCAGTGCCCGGGCAGGCTATTATGATTCCGGCTCCTTCATCCGCCGCTTCAAGCAGGTCACCGGCGAAACGCCCGCCCAGTACCGCCGCAGCCGGAACCTGAAAAAGGAAACGCCGGAAGGCGGAAAAAACTGATTATCATCCATCAAGGAGTTTTCCATGATTCACACAGAGGAAATCAACGTCCGGGATCCGTTTGTGCTGGTCCACGAAGGACAGTATTACCTGTACGGCACCCGCGGGGCTACCTGCTGGGGACCTGCGGACGGCTTTGACGTCTATACCGGCCGGGACCTGCACACCTGGGAAGGTCCGGCCGTCTGTTTCCATAATGACGGCACCTTCTGGGCCGACCGGAATTACTGGGCGCCCGAGGTGCATCCCTGGCAGGGCATGTTCTATATGTTCGCCAGCTTCAAAAGCGACGCGCGCAGGCGCGGAACCGCCATCCTGCGTTCCGCCTCTCCCCTCGGTCCCTTTGAACCCTGGTCCGACGGCCCTGTCACCCCGGCAGACTGGGAATGCCTCGACGGCACCTTCCACGTCTCCTCCGACGGCGTACCCTATATCGTGTTCTGCCACGAATGGGTGCAGGCAGGAGACGGTGAAATCCTGGCCATGCGCCTGACCGGGGACCTGAAGGCTGCCGCGGAAAAGCCCTTCCTGCTCTTCCGCGGCTCTGACGCTCCCTGGGCCCGGCCGGTCCATCACTCCTCCGGCATCACCGGCTATGTGACGGACGGACCTTTCCTGTGGCGCCGGAAGGACGGAACCCTGCTCTGCCTGTGGTCAGGATTCTCGGAAAAAGGCTATGCCCAGGGCCTGGCCGTTTCGGACAACGGCGAAATAGACGGGCACTTTTCCCAGATCGATCCCCTCTTTCTGGAAGACGGCGGCCACGGCATGCTCTTCCGGGACCTGGAAGGCGGCGTGTACCTGACCCTTCACAGTCCGAACACCCACCTGCTGGAGCGTCCCCGGTTTATCCCGGTCAGCCTGTAAAATTCTTATTCCGTTGAAAGGATATCCGGAGGGAAAGGCGAACAATAATCAGTGCCTTTCCTCCGGTTTTCATCAATCACTCTCAGGAGGCAGCATATGAATCAGACAACCAAGAATGTTCGCGAACTCACGGTAGCCTATATCGGCGGCGGTTCCCGGGGCTGGGCCTGGGGCTTTATGAAGGACCTTGCCCTGGACGGCGAAATCTGCGGTACCGTACGCCTGTATGATATTGACCGGGAAGCCGCGGAGCGGAACCGGATCATCGGTGAAAAAATCAGCGCCCACCCGGACACGGCGTCCCGCTGGGCCTACAAGGTCAGCAATTCCCTGCAGGAAGCGCTGACCGGGGCGGATTTTGTTGTCATCTCCATCCTGCCCGGCACCTTTGACGAAATGGAATCAGACGTCCACCTGCCGGAGCGCCTCGGCATCTGGCAGCCGGTGGGCGACACGGTCGGCGCCGGCGGATTCATGCGCGCCATGCGTACCATCCCCATGTTTGTCACCATCGGCGAAGCCATCCGGGATTACGCTCCGGAAGCCTGGGTTATCAACTATACTAACCCCATGTCCCTTTGCGTGCGCACCCTCTACGAGGTCTTTCCGGAGATCCGGGCCTTTGGCTGCTGCCATGAGGTTTTCGGCACCCAGAAGCTGCTCTGCTCCATGCTGAAAACCGAAGAGGGAATCGACGGCGTGAAGCGCCAGGATCTGTATACCACCGTCACCGGTATCAACCACTTCACCTGGCTGACCTCTGCCACCTGGCAGGGACGCGACCTGTTCCCCCTCTATGCCCGCTTCGTGGAGAAATACGCGGAAAGTGGCTATGATGAAGGCGGGGACGACAACTGGATGAACTCCCACTTCAACTGCGCCCAGCGGGTGAAGTTTGACCTCTTCCGCCGCTACGGCGTGATCGCCGCAGCCGGAGACCGGCACCTGGCCGAGTTTGTGGCTCCCTGGTATACCCGGGATCCGGAAACCGTCCGGAAATGGAAATTCAGCCTGACCCCCGTTTCCTGGCGGAAGCAGGACCTGAAGGACAGACTGCAGATGTCGGAAGACCTGGTCAGCGGAAAGAAGGAAATCACCCTGAACGGTTCCGGGGAGGAAGGCCACCTGCTGCTGAAGGCCCTGCTCGGCCTCGGGGATATGGTGTCCAATGTCAACATCCCCAACCGCGGCCAGATTCCCAACCTGCCCCTGGGCGCCGTTGTGGAAACCAACGCCCTCTTCGGGCTGAACCGCATTGATCCCGTATACGCGGGGCCGGTGCCCGCCTCCATCCTTCCGCTCATCACCCGGCATGTGTTGAACCAGGAAAACACCCTGACCGCCGCCCTCCGCTGCGACCGGAAGCTCGGCCTGACCACTTTCCTGAATGATCCGCAGCTGTCCGGCGTCACCCCGGCGGACGGAGAAAAGCTCTTCAACGAAATGCTGGAAAACCAGCGCGCCTACCTGCCGGTAAAATGGTTTGAATAACCCTGAATATCAGGATCAACAAAACAGCTTCTGAGTTTTCTCAGAAGCTGTTTTTTCCGTCATTCTTCATTCTTCATTTGGAGGGTTTCCTCCATCGCCCTTCCCTCCAGCACCCGTCTCCCCGTTTCTTTCACCGATTGATTTATAAGGGATATGACTTGTTTTTTATTCAAGGATAGTGTATGATGAGCCAGTAACTCAGTATGTAGGAGGGATTTTACCATGGCTGAACAGTATGTTACCGGTGAAACACTGGTTGGCGAAGTTGTTACCAAGTACCCCGAAGCGATCGAGATCCTGCTGTCCATCGGCATGCACTGCCTGGGCTGCCCCGCTTCCCGCAATGAATCCCTGCAGGATGCCTGCGCGGTTCACGGCATTCCCGCGGAGCAGGTCATCGAAGCAATCAACGAAAAGATCGCTGAGAACAAGTAAGTTCTGACCGACAATAAGGCCGGAGGGATTTTTCCTCCGGCCTTTGTTATGCCCTGATTCAGTTTTCTGACGGCACGGAAGCCGTCAGGCTTTCGTAGGTCACACCGTATTTTTCCGCGATATCCCTGGCGAAAGACTGTCCTTCCGGCGGAGCGATCACAACCCGGAAGGAATGCTTTCCTTCCCTGGTTTCCGCCACCAGGGAAACCGCCTTCCCTTCGGCTTCGCCCGTATTGATCACCGTGTCCAGGTCCTGGGCCAGCTTATGCATGTGCGTATTATAGATCGTGCGGGTGCCCCGGCCGAGAATGGCCCGGACCGCGTCTGCCGCAATAAAGTATCCCTCTTCAAAGGATGTGGTGGAGAAGGTCTCGTTCAGGAGGAGCAGGCTTTCCGGCGTACAGCTGACAAACAATTCCCGGAAGCGCCGGCATTCCTCGCCCAGCCGTCCCAGGTCCAGCGTCTTGTCCTCATCCGCGGGGAAATGGGTCAGCACCCGGTCCGCCGGGTCATACTCAAAGCTTTCCGCCGGTACCGGAATACCGCTCTGTGCCAGGATAAACAGCTGGCCGACCGCCTGAGTCACCGTGGTTTTGCCGCCCCGGTTGGCGCCAGTCAGGACATATACCCGTTTTTCCGGATCAAAGACCAGGTCATTGGGTACCACGTTCTCCGGCTTTTCGGTGGCAATCAGCTTCAGGTTGTACAGTCCCGCTGCCTTCATGCAGGCCGCCCCCTGCCGGTTCAGCCTGGCCTGCGGCTTGCAGAACTTCCAGCCTGCTTTCTGTTTCTTCTCAATGTATTCCGCCCACCGGGTATAAAACACCAGTTCCGGTATCAGGTCGGCGATTTCCTTGACGCTCACATTCAGGTACTGTCCCAGTGTGTCCCGCAGCTTCCGGGCAATCCTGGAAGTCAGCATGGACGCCGCGCTGTCCATCTGCCGCGGCACATTGGCAGTGCCGTCCGCCGCGGGGATCCGGGACAGGGACATGGCCGCCAGCGGATTGCGGAGAATCACCGAGCTCTCCACAAACTGACCGACAGACTGAAGCAGCCCCACCTCCGTATTGGCGGGATAATAGTTATAGCTTCCGCTCCAGTCCGCCTCTTTCCGGATCTCATCCCTGGGGGACACGGACGCCAGGAAGTTCTTCAGGATGCTGGACTTCACAAAAGGCTTTGCGTTGACGGAAACCAGTCCCATACTGATCGCCTCAAAGCGGTCATTCAGGTTGATGCCTACCGTCAGGCTCCGGATTTCGGAAGCGGCAACCCGCATTTCCTCCACGTCCTTGCGCAGTGCGGCAAACCCTTTTTCCTGGTAGATCTGCTCCACGGTGTCCCGCAGCGTGGTCAGACCTTCCGAAACCAGGTCCTTATCCGACAGGCACTCCCGGATGGCTTCCACGGTCAGGATATAGTCATGGTATTCCTCCAGCCGGTGCATCAGATCCCAGATGCCGGTCTCATCCCCCTCGTGACGGTTAACCACTCCGTAGTCATAGAACATTTTGACCTTGTCCAGCAGCTTCATCAGCCGCTCCCGGATTTCCGGATGGCGCAGGATGTCGTCAAAAACGTCGCTGCGGAAAGCGGCCACCGCCGGATCCGCCGTCAGGCTCATCATCACCCGGCGGAGCAGCGGCTCCTCCTGGGGCTGCGCCGCCACTTTCTCCGTCAGCGCGTCCATCCCCAGGTCGTGCCAGCTTTCCTCCGGAATCTCCCGGTATGTCACTTCATCCTGCCGGGGAAACAATATACTCAGCTTCGTCTGCTTCATTACATTATCCTCATTTGAACGGTTCTTGCGGATCTGATTATATCTGATCCGTCCGCTCCCGTAAAGTCTGCGCGGCGGATGACAGCCCGTACGCAATATGGTACAATAATCCCCGGCCGGAAAGGAGGCCTCTGCCATGGGAAAACAGGACAAAACCAACTGTATGCGGGTACTGGACAGCAAAAAGATTGCCTACAGTGCTCATTTATATGAAGCGGATCCGACCCTGACCGGGGAGGATATCGCCCGCCTGCTGAATGAGGAGCCTTCCCAGGTTTTCAAAACCCTGGTCACCGTCGGCAAGCCTCAGAAGTATTATGTGTTCGTAATTCCGGTTAACGCTGAGCTGAACCTGAAAAAGGCCGCCGCTGCCGCCGGTGAAAAATCCGTAAGCATGATTCCCCAGCGGGATCTGCTTCCGCTGACCGGCTATGTGCATGGTGGCTGCTCACCTATCGGAATGAAGAAGCATTTCCCTTCGTTTATTGATGAGAGTGCTTCCGGTCTCTCCCGGATTTTTGTCAGTGCGGGCCGCGTCGGCTGCCAGGTGGAACTGGCTCCCGCGGATCTGATTCAGATTGCCGCCCTGACCCCCGCCGCCCTGATTTGATTGACTTTCCGCAAAGCGGAGTGATAAACTGTAATGTAATGTTTTTTTGCATTTTTACCGCCGTTTCCGGCGTTAACTGATGGAGGTTCCTCATGACGAAAAAGCGTACCCTGCTGTGGCTGATCCCGCTGATTCTGCTGATTCTGCTGATCCCGTTCCTGGTTCCTTCCGCCCTGCCCTATGCCGGAGCGGAAGAGCTGCCTGTTTTCTCATCCGTGGAGCTGGCTAACCCCTCACCGGAACCGGTCGTGCTGGAGCCGAATCCCAAGTACAAGAATTCCATGGTCTCCCGGTATGCCCCGCACAAGGACGCCTTCACGTCCGAACCCCTGGGATACCAGGACGGTACCATCTGCGTAAAGATCGAGAAGAGAACGGTCGTCAACGGCAACGGCGGCAAGACCGCGGTGTATTTCACCTGGGTCAAGATTGCCGATCCTTCCCAGCTCCGCACCAGCACCAACCAGCCTTATCCTTCCAAGCAGCTCGTCGCCGCAACCTCCCTCGCCCGTCGTGAACGCTCCGTCCTGGCCATCAACGGCGACTATTTCTGCGACCGGACGGAAGGCATCGTCTACCGGAACGGTGAACTGCTGCGGAACAGCGTTTTCAATACCGGTTACGGATATGATGCATTGATTATCGACCTGAACGGCAATTTCCATATCCTGCTGAAACCCGATCCCAGCGACTTCGAACCTTACGAAGGCTGTATCGCCCACAGCTTCATCTTCGGGCCCGCGCTTGTCGTCGACGGCAAGATGCAGGTTCTGGACGGCAACAATTATGCAAGTTCCCCCGGCATGGGGCTCCATAAATACCTGCAGCGCCAGGCCATCTGCCAGATGGATAACCTGACCTACCTGATGATCACTGCGGAAGGTCCTGAACAGTCCAAGGACGGCGGCCTCACCGGCCAGGAAATGGCCCAGCTGGCCTATGACTGCGGTGCGGTCCAGGCTTATAACCTGGACGGCGGTTCCTCCAGCTGGCTGGTGCTCGGTACCGACCGGATCAACGCCACCCGCGGCAAGAAGCGGGATATTCAGGATATCATTTACTTTGTCACTGCTGAAGCGGAACCGGTTCCCGCGGAATAACCCAGGAGCTGTCCCACAGCCCACCGTCAACAAAGGAAGCGTCAGCCTATGAATACCATCCTGTCCATCGGACCCCTGAACCTGACCCCCTACGGACTGGCAGTGCTGGCCGGCGTACTGGCCGGTGCATTGCTGTGCCTGCTGAACAAAAAGGTCTTTCAGCTCCTGCCGCTGACAATCCTGGGAGCGGTCGTCCTGGGGCATGCCTTCTGGACTTTCCTTCGTCTCGACGGCTATATGGATGAAATCAGTTCCTTCGCCTTCATGTTCCAGCCCTGGCTGGGCGGCTATACGCTTTACGGTGCCCTCATCGGCGGCACCCTTGGTGCGCTGGCCGGTGCGAAGCTGAGCGGCATCCGTCCCCTGGAAGCACTGGACACCCTGGCTCCCGCAGCCTGTGCAGTCCTCTTTTTCTGCCGTCTGGGAGAATACTATACCGGCGAGGGTGTCGGCGCTGAAGCGCTGGAATCCCTCTCCTTCTTCCCCATTGCCAGCGAAGGGCTGAATTCCGGTTTCTGGCTGTACGCGGTCTGGTTCTGGGAAGCCATCGCCGCGCTGGTCATCCTGATCCTGCTGCTGTGCCGCCGGAAGAACGCCCGCGAAGGAGAGCTTACCGTCCTGTTCGTTACGCTGCTCGGTACCAGCCAGATCCTGCTGGAACAGTTCCGGAAAGACAACTTCGTCCGTCTGAATTCCTTCGTTCGTTTCACCCAGATCGCCGCGGTCCTGACCCTGCTGGCCCTGATGATCGTCCTGGTCATCCGCCGCAGGCCCGACCGGAAAAAGACCATCCTGAGCTTTGCGGTGCTCGTTGCCGCTGCCGGCGCGGTCGTAATGGCTGAGTTCGTGTTTGACAAGCCCCAGATGGAAACCCTGCTGTATATCGCGCTGGCCGCCACAGCCGTGCTGTTCGGCCTGATGCTCATCGCCTTCCGGGGGAAAGCCGGAAAGCTGCCCGCCGGCCTGTTCGGCCTGTTCACCGGCACGCTGATCCTGCTTTACCTGCTGGCCACGGTCGATCCGGATTCCTCCGGATTCCTGTACACCATTCTGCTGGACCTGATGATGCTGTCCTCCCTGACCGCCATCGGCGTCACCTTAATGACCTTGTACCATTCCGAATCTGCACTGGAAAAGTAAATATGACCCTGACAAAGGAGGAACTCTTATGTCCCAGAAGTCTTCCCCCGTCTATTTCACCGATTTCCGGACCGTAGCTGACGTCAGCCAGGGCGTCAAGCTCCAGAAGCTCTGCCGCCGGGCCGGAATAGACAAGATCGATTTTGCCGGGAAATTCGCTGCCATTAAAATGCACTTCGGTGAGTTGGGCAACTTTGCCTATCTCCGGCCGAACTATGTCAAGGCAGTGGCAGACCTGATCAAGGAACTGGGCGGAAAGCCCTTCCTTACCGACTGCAACACCCTCTATCCCGGCAGCCGGAAAAACGCCGTAGACCATCTGTACAACGCAGAAGTCAACGGTTTTAACAGCGTGACCACCGGCTGCTACATCATCATCGGTGACGGGCTGAAGGGGACGGATGATATCACCGTACCGGTCCTCGGCGGTGAATACTGCAAGGAAGCCTATATCGGCCGTGCCCTCTACGACGCGGACATCATTATTTCCCTGAATCATTTCAAGGGTCATGAAATGGCCGGCTTCGGCGGTGCGGTCAAGAATCTCGGTATGGGCGGCGGCAGCCGGGCCGGGAAAATGCAGCAGCACAGCGACGGCAAGCCGGTTGTTGACCAGGCCCTGTGCCGTTCCTGCCGCAAGTGCGCCCGGGAGTGCGGATCGGACGCCATCACCTATAAAAGCGGCAAGGCCTATATCATGCAGGATATCTGCAAGGGCTGCGGCCGGTGCATCGGCGCCTGTGCCTTTGATGCCATCCATCCGTCTTTTGACACCGCGGCGGATATGCTGGGCCGCAAGATGGCAGAATACACCGCCGCGATCTGTGCCGGGAAGCCTTCCTTCCATATCACCCTGATCATGGATGTTTCCCCCAACTGCGACTGCCACGGGGAAAACGATGCGCCCATCCTGCCGAATATCGGCATGCTGGCCTCCTTTGATCCGGTAGCCCTGGACCAGGCCTGTGCGGATCTGTGCCTGGCCGCGGAACCGCTGCCCAACAGCCAGCTGTCTGACAACCTGGCAAAACCCGGCTGGAAGCATCATCACGATCACTTCAAGGACAGCAACCCGAACGTCAGCTGGCGGGAAACCCTCGCCCACGGGGAAAAGATCGGCCTGGGTACCCGAACCTATGAACTGATCAAAATCTGATCAGCGCGAAATAATCAGAAAAATTCAGCATTTTGAAGTATTTAAGAGCTTTCTGCCCGTTTTCGGCAGAAAGCTCTTCTTATTGACTATTTATGTCTTTGACTATCTTTGACTTTTAAGTATAATATAATCAGCACAAGAAAGAGAGTGCGGTGGCCAGTGACCACGAAAAGTAATTCCCCGGAACCGCAATAAGCAACGGAACCGGATCAAAAGAATGGAGGGTTTTATATGAGTACTTTCCTGCCTGCTGTTTTCGGTGAAAATATGATGGATCTGTTTGATGACTTCGACCGTGATTTCTTCCGCGGCTTCGGCCGTCCGGAAAGAGCGCTCTACGGTAAGAACGCCGCCCGGATGATGAAAACCGACGTGAAGGAAACCGACGAAGGCTATGAGCTGGCGGTGGATCTGCCCGGTATGAAGAAGGATGAAATTCATCTGGATCTTCAGAACGGCTATCTGACCATCTCCACCCAGAAGAACCTGGAGAACAAGGAAGAAAAGAACGGCAAGCTGCTCCGCCAGGAGCGGTATACCGGCACTATGCAGCGCAGCTTCTACGTGGGCGACAACCTGACAGAGGAGGATGTGCAGGCCAAATACGAAGACGGTGTCCTGACCGTCAAGCTTCCCAAGAAGGAAGCCAAGAAGGATCCCGAAAAGAAACAAATCCTCATTGCATAATCTCCAACCAACAAAGGAGCGGCTCTCTGAGCCGCTCCTTTTATTTTTCAGTTTTTCTCACATCCGGCGTCAGCCGGATATTTCATATCGCGAAGCGATATTTCACATTGAGCCGCAAGCGGCTCAATATTTCATACTGCCGAAGGCAGTATTTCATTTTCAACCGGACTTCTTCACAGACTATCGATATACTTGCAGGCTGCCAGCGCTGCTGTCGCACCGTCCGCCGCCGCGGTAGTCAGCTGACGTACCGTCTTGCTGCGGCAGTCACCCGCCACAAAGACGCCGGGGGTCTTTGTCTCGCAGCGCTCATCGCTGTCAAAGTATCCCCACTTGTTCAGATCCGCCAGATGCGCGAAAGCATCGTTTTCCGGAATCAGGCCGATGGCAACAAACAGGCCGTCACAGGCAACCTGCCGTTCTTCCCCGCCGTCCTGCGGCTTCACGGTCACGCTCCGGAGAATGCCCTCCTCCGTGTTCAGGCCTGTGATCTTCACGCCGGTGTATTTTTCCACATTCGGACGGCTGAACAGGATCTCCTGCAGCTTCTTTTCACCGGTGAAATCCGGCAGGTCCTGCAGCATGATCACCTTTTCACACTTGCCGGACAGCAGGATCGCCTCCTGCAGGGCGGAGTTTCCGCCGCCGGCCACGCATACGGTTTTTCCGGTATAGAAATCCCCGTCGCACACGGCGCAGAAGCTGATGCCCTCGCCCACCAGCTCGTTTTCACCCGGCAGGCCCAGCATCCGGTGCTTCACGCCCGCCGCCACAATAACAGCCTTTGCGTCCCGCTCCAGGCCGTCGTCTGTAAATACCCGCTTATAGTCCCCGTGATCTTCGATCCGGACAACCTCCGCCAGGTCCACTTCCGCGCCCTGGTTCATGATCTGGTCCAGCAGCGCCTCGGCGTATTCATTGCCGCTCATCTGGGCGGTACCCGGCCAGTTTTCCACCTTGGGGCTGTAGGTAATCTGTCCGCCGAAACCGTGCTTTTCCAGCACCAGTGCGTTCTTTCCGTTCCGCTGCGCGTACAGCGCGGCTGTCATGCCCGCGGGGCCTCCGCCGATCACGATGATATCCGTCATTTTTCACCCATCCTTTGAAAAAGGGACGCGCCGCGTCCCTTTTTCTCATTTTGTAATCCTATCGGAGTGGAACGAAAACCATAATCCGGTTTCCGACTTCCTACCTCCTACTTCCTACCTCATGCCTCTTATTATCCGACCTGTTTTGCCGTCAGCATACCCTTGATTTCGGATACACCCTTGTACTTGGTGTATTCATCGGGATTCTGGCCGAGCACCACCAGCGTGGGCGCCTGCTTCACACCGTACTGGTTGGTCAGTTCGGGATTGTCCGTCGCCAGCACCTTCTTGAACAGGAAGCCGGCCTTCTCCAGCATACTGATTGCCAGCTTGCAGTTGGGGCAGGTGGCACTGACAAACAGGATCGCGCGGGCACAGTTGCAGCCCTTGTTTTCCTTCTCAGGCTGGGCAGCGGGCTCTTCCTTCACGGGTTCGGCAGCCGGTGCGGTGGCCATCACAGGGCCGGTATGGGTCAGGCGGCTGTGACCGATGTCATAAACCTTGCGGTCTTTGAATTCCTGGGCCTTGCCGTCGTTCCAGTTCTGCACAGGACGATAGTAACCGGTGATCCGGCTGTAAACCTCGGTCTTCTGTCCGCAGTGGGGGCAGGTGTACTGCTCGCCGCTCAGATAGCCGTGGTCCTTGCAGACGGAGTAGGTGGGGCTCATCGTGTAGTAGGGCAGCTTATAGTTTTCCGCGATCTTGCGGACCAGGTTTGCGGCTGCCTTCCAGTCCGGCAGCTTCTCACCCAGGAAGGCGTGGAAGACAGTACCGGAGGTGTACAGGGTCTGCAGCTCATCCTGCACGTCCAGTGCGGAGAAGATGTCCTCGCTGTAGCCTACGGGCAGGTGGCTGGAGTTGGTATAGTAGGGCGTACCGTTCATGTTCGCGGTGATGATGTCCGGATACTGCTCCTTGTCATGCTTCGCGAAACGGTAGGTGGTGGATTCGGCCGGGGTCGCTTCCAGGTTGTACAGATCGCCGTACTGTTCCTGGTAGTCGCTCAGGCGCTCCCGCATATGGTTCAGCACGTCCTGGGCAAACTTCTGCGCTTCAGGATGGGTCAGGTCCTTCTTCAGCCAGTTGGCGTTCAGGGCCGCTTCATTCATACCCACCAGGCCGATGGTGCTGAAGTGGTTGCTGAAGGTGCCCAGGTAGCGCTTGGTGTAGGGATACAGGCCGCCGTCCAGCAGCTTGGTGATCACCGTACGCTTGGTCTTCAGGCTGCGGGCCGCAACGTCCATCAGGTGATCCAGCTTGGCGTAGAATTCCTTCTCGTCAGCGGCTTCATAGGCCAGGCGGGGCATATTGATGGTCACAACGCCGATGGAACCGGTGGATTCGCCGCTGCCGAAGAAACCGCCGCTCTTCTTGCGCAGTTCACGCAGGTCGAGACGCAGGCGGCAGCACATGCTGCGCACGTCGCTGGGCTCCATGTCGGAGTTGATGTAGTTGCTGAAGTAGGGGGTGCCGTACTTGGCGGTCATCTCAAACAGCAGCCGGTTGTTTTCGGTTTCGGACCAGTCGAAGTCCCGGGTAATGGAATAGGTGGGAATCGGATACTGGAAGCCGCGGCCGTTGGCGTCGCCTTCAATCATGATTTCGATGAAGGCCTTGTTGACCATATCCATTTCCTTCTGGCACTCGCCATAGGTGAAGTCCATTTCCTTGCCGCCGATGATGGCCGGCAGGTTTTCCAGGTCCTTCGGGCAGGTCCAGTCAAGGGTAATGTTGGAGAAGGGTGCCTGGGTACCCCAGCGGCTTGGGGTGTTCACACCGTAGATGAAGCTCTGGATGCACTGCTTGACTTCCTTCTGGGACAGGTTGTCAATCCGGACGAAGGGAGCCAGGTAGGTATCAAAGCTGGAGAAAGCTTGAGCGCCGGCCCACTCGTTCTGCATGATGCCCAGGAAGTTCACCATCTGGTTGCACAGGGTGGACAGATGGCTGGCCGGAGAGCTGGTGATCTTGCCTGGAACGCCGCCGAGGCCTTCCTGGATCAGCTGCTTCAGGCTCCAGCCGGCGCAGTAGCCGGTCAGCATGCTCAGGTCGTGGATATGAATCGCGGCGCTGCGGTGGGCTTCAGCGATCTCATTGTCATAGATCTCGCTCAGCCAGTAGTTGGCCGTGATGGCACCGGAGTTGGACAGAATCAGGCCGCCGACAGAATAGGTGACGGTGGAGTTTTCCTTCACGCGCCAGTCGTTGATGCGGAGATAGTTGTCCACCAGGTCCTTATAGTTCAGAAGGGCGGAGTTGACGTTACGGACTTTCTCCCGCTGTTTGCGGTACAGAATGTAGGCCTTGGCCACGTCGGCATAACCCGCTTCGGACAGCACCTTTTCGACGCAGTCCTGGATGGTTTCCACCGCGATTTTATCGTCGTGGATCAGCGGTTCATACTCCGCGGTAACCCGCAGGGCCAGCATGTCGATCACGCTGGGATGATACTGTTTTCCCAGAGCTTCGAACGCTTTGGTGATGGCTTTTGAGATTTTGCCGATCTCAAAATCCGTGATTTTTCCGTCTCTTTTGACAACCTGATACATAACTAAGCGCTCCCTTGTTTCCTCTTATTTGTTGTTTTTGACAGTCAGAAATACCCTATATTTTTTGCTCACTAAATATAGCATGCCCCTCCCGGGAAAGTCAATATGTTGTGAAAGATTTTCATAAAAATACCTATATCTTGTGCATCCCATGATTTTCAAGGTTTCCAGGCTTTCATGGCTGTACGCACAAAAAAAGCAATGATATAATACTGGATACGAGGTGGTTTTTGATGATCAGTTTCTCCGTCACCTTCAGCAATGTGCTGCTCATGCTCCTGTATCTTCTGCCCGGTTTTTTCATGTGCAAAGTCAAAAAAGTGAAACCAGATCATCTGAGCAGTATCAGCGTCATCCTGCTCTATATCTGCGGATACGCCCTGTATGTGAACGCCCTGTACGGGCTGGATCCTTCTCCCGCCCTTTTTGCGAAGATGGGGCTCTTCCTGCTCTTCGCCCTGGCCGGGGAAACGCTGCTGATGCTGCTGATCCTCCTGATCCTGGGCAAGGAAAAAAGGAAGGTATTCGCCCTGCGGATGCTGTCCATCGCGGCCGTCATGGGCAATGTGGGCTTTTTCGGCATGCCGGTGGTCCGCGCCCTTTTCCCGGAGGCACCGGAAGCCGCGGTTTACTCCTCCATGTTTAACGCCGCCCTGAATATCCTGGCCTGGACTGTCGGCGTTTTCACCCTGACCGGGGAGAAAAAGCATATCTCCCTGAAGGCCGCCCTGGTAAACCCCTCCATGCTGGCCGTCTTCACGGGTATGATCCTGTGCCTCCTGAATGCCAAAGACTGGCTTCCCGATATCCTGCGCACCGGCTTCAGCACCCTGGGTGCCATGTCCACCCCGCTGTGCATGATCATCCTCGGTGTCCGGCTGGCCACCATGAATTTCAAAGCCCTCTTCACCACAAAGCTGGCCTGGCTGATCTCCGCCGGCAAACTGCTGGTGTTCCCGCTCTTCTGTTACCTGCTTGTGCTTCCCTTCCCGCTTGATCCTGTATTCAAGGGCAGCATCCTGATCCTGGCCGGCACTCCATGTGCCAGCATCCTGCTGAACCTCGCCGAGATCCATCACAACGGCCAGGAACTGGCCGCCAACTGCGCTCTCCTCTCCACCCTGCTGAGCATCCTCACCATTCCGCTGCTCAGCCTGCTGGTATAATATATAGAAGCAACAGCCTGGCTTTGCAAAAGCCAGGCTGTATTTTTCATTCTTAAGTTTTCAGTTTTAAGTATTCATTAAAAATGGCATTCAGGATTCTCCTGAATGCCATTTTCTTAATATGTTCCATATATTGCCCTGTACTGTGTCGGCGTACAACCCTTCTTTTCCCGGAATACCCGGTTGAAGGTTGCCACAGAGCCGAAGCCGCTTTCGATCGCCACGTCCCGCATGGAGCGGTTCGTCCGGATCAGCAGGTCCATTGCTACCTGCAGCCGCTTCTGGCACAGGTAATCCTTGAAGGAATAACCCGTCTGCCGTTTGAAGGAACGGGAGAAGTAGTAACGGCTGAAACCGGCGAACTTCGCCACATCCTCCAGGGAAAGCTCTTCCCGGTAATGATTGTTGATATAGGTCATCACCGCGTTGATGACTTCGGAATCCATGTTCCGCATGTTTTCCCCGGTCCGCGGCTTGATACCGCTCAGGTAACGCTGTCCCAGCGTGGCATAGACCCGGAGGATGCAGCTGTAGCACATGGTGTTCCACATCAGCTCCCGCTTCTCATAGGCCTCCCTGGCCCGGAGCAGCAGCTCGCGGATCCGTACATGGGCATCGGATCCGTCCCGCAGATGGAACGGTTTATGGAAATACATGGCCATGGATTTGATATCCCGCATGGTCATGATTGCATCAGACTCAAACAGGAACAGATACCGGCTGCTTCCCTCTCCCATCGTCAGGGAATGGAGTGTATCCGGCGGAACAATCAGGATTTCCCCTTTACGGACCTGGTAGATCTTATCCTCGATGGTATAGGTAACCATGCCTTCCAGCGTCAGGAGGATCTCCACCGCTGAGTGGTCATGGGTTTCATACCGCCACGGGATATCCGAATACCAGATCCGGATCGATGAGTCATCCAGGTAGGTAACATATTCCCGCCTGCCCTGAAGCACCCGGAAACCGTCTTCATAGCGCGCGGCCCGGGCAGAGACCTCCGCGCTCCTCATCTGTGACACCGGTCCACACCTCCTAAATCCGATTTCTGTCGGAATATATCAGCCCAGTATACTAAATGCTCTTTGTCAGCCCTTAACAGAACCCAGCGCCATACCGGTTACGAAGTACTTCTGCAGGAAAGGATAGACAATCATAATCGGCACCGCAGACACCACGGTGATGGAAGCACGAACCGTAATCGGTGCCACCTTCGAAGCTTTGGCCGCAAGCGCGTCAGCAGTAGTCATGGCTGCATTCGCCTGGTTCTGTGTGGTTTCAAGCTTCATCTTCAGCAGATACTGCAGCGAATGGAGATCAGCCTTGCTGCTGTTATACAGCCAGGTGGAGAACCAGTCGTTCCAGGCACCAACCGCAATGAACAGTGCAACCGTGGCCAGCACCGGCACGCACAGCGGCAGGATAATCTGGAAGAAGCACCGCAGGTCTCCCGCGCCGTCAATTTTACCGGATTCCACCAGTGCGTCAGGAATACTGTTGGAAATGTATGTCCTGATAACAATCATGTTAAAGCACTGGAACAGGGAGGGTATAATGTAGGCCCAGAAAGTGTTCTTCAGTCCCAGCACCTTGGAAACCAGCAGGTATCCGGGAATCAGGCCGGCGTTCACATACATGGTCAGCACCATCAGCGTGGTGATGAACCTGCGCAGTACGTATTCCTTCCGGGAGAGGGCGTAGGAAACCATGGTGGTCAGGAAAAGATTCAGCACCGTGGTCAATACTGTTTTGGACACAGAAATGCCGAAAGCTTTATAGACCGCGGGATCCTTGATGACAGAGGCATAAGCGTCCGTACTGAATTTACGGGGCCAGATTCCGATGCCGCCCCTGACAGCGTCCATAGCGTCGTTGAAAGAATAGGCAATCGTGTTCAGAACCGGATAAAGGGTAATGAACATTACAAAAATCAGGATAATGGTATTACAAACGGGAAACACAATATCCCGGCGTTTTCTGTTTTTAATGGATTTCATTGCAGCAGTTGTCATGTTCATCCCTCCTTAAATCAGCGACTCTTCATCGAGCGCCCTGGCGATTCCGTTAGCGGCTAGCAGAAGGATAATGGCAACAAGGCTCTTGAACATACCGGCGGCAACACCGATGGAGAAACGCGGTCTGGCGCCGCCGAAGCTGTATTTCATAACGTAAACGTCAATTGTTTGCGAGAATTTCATAATCAGGGGGTTTTCCATCAGGTACTGAACCTCGAAACCGGCATCCAGCAGATGGCCGATATTCATGATCAGCAATACCATAAAGGTGGATTTGATACCGGGCAGCGTCACGTGCAGGATCCGCTGGAAGCGTCCCGCACCGTCAATTTCCGCCGCCTCGTAAAGGCACGGGTCAATACCCGTCATGGCTGCGATGTAGATAATCGTGCCCCATCCAACTTCCTTCCAGACGTTGATTGCACCGAACAACCACCAGAAGTATTCGCCCTTGCCCAGGAAGAACACGGGTTCTTTCGCGCCCAGGGCCATAAGGAGCTCGTTGATGGAGCCTCTGCTGGCGAAAATATCCTGCGCCATACCAACCACGATAACCCAGGACAGGAAGTGGGGCAGGTATGTCACGGTCTGAACTGTCCGTTTGAATTTACGGTTCCGGACCTCGTTCAGCAGAATGGCCAGCACAATAGCGCAAAGTGTACCGAACACCAGGTTAATCACGCTCATAGCCACCGTATTGCGGAGTGCCAGGTGGAAATCCTTGTCGCCAAACAGGAATCTGAAGTTGTCCCAGCCAACCCACTTACTGCCTGCCAGGCCCTTCTTGACGTTATAATCCTGGAAAGCTGTCAGCCAGCCCCACAGGGGACCATAGTTAAACAGCAGGACATACAGAAGCACGGGAACAGACATAATCATCAGCTGATACTGTTTCCCAAGCGTCCGGAAGAATCCTTTCTTCTTTTTCGGCAAGACTGCTCCCGTGGTGGATGTCTTCAGGGTCATCTTTTCCTTCTCCTCTCAACAACGGCAAGGGGGGGAGAGACGAATCTCTCCCCCTCGCGTGGATACTATTGATTACTGATAGCGTTCCGGATAAACCTGCTTCAGGATCTCTTCATGCATGAAGTTTGCATAGATCTCGGAGTAGGGCTTGATTTCTGCCTGGAACGCGGCGAAGTTGGCGTCGATTTCGCTCGGATCGCACATGATGATCTTGGGCAGCCACTCCATCTGGATGGACAGCCACTTCTGATAATCGATGTCGATGGGCTCTTTGTTGATCTGCCAGGCTTCTCCGTAGGGAGCCAGCTGGATGGCCGGGTTGAACAGTTCTTCAATGGCCTTGATGCCCAGCTTGGCATACAGGTCCTTGTCGTACTGAGGCTCGTTGGCGCTGATGATTTCCGGCTGGTTCTGGGGATCCCAGGCATTGCCGTTATCCATGGTGCCCTGCTTCTTGGGAGCGGAGGTGAAGATGGCGTCAGCCTTGTTCGCGCGCTTCCATTCAGCGTCGTTACGGTTGTTGTACTGTTCCTGAGTCATGTTCATGCGGCCGTTTTCGTCGATGAAGTAGTCTTCACCTTCAACGCCCCACTGGAGCAGAACCTGCCACTCGTCGGACAGCAGTGTATCCAGCAGTCCAACCAGGCGTTCCGGATTCTCAGCGGTAGCAGCGATACCGAAGCCGCGGTCACGGTTGATAACGTCGCCGTTGATGTAGTGTTCTTCGATCTTCCAGTTTTCAGAGGGCAGCGCGATGCCTTCCAGGTCATCAGCATCATACAGAAGCGGGATGGGCAGGAAGGTCTCAGCGTACTTCTCAGCAGTCCGCAGGGAAGCGGTAGCGGTATCGAAGTCCCAGGCCTGGTCGAACATACCCAGCACGTAGCCGCTGGACAGAGCAGCGATATACTGGTCATAGTTCATAACGAAGGTGTCAGCGCTGATGAGGCCCTTGTGATAGATGTCATTCAGCTTGGCATAGTAGGGCTTCGCATAATCCTGATCGATGAAGGTCCAGGTAGCAAATTCGGGATCGTCCACATCGACGATAACTTCACCGTCGTTGGGGCGGCCCATCAGGTGCTGCACGGGGTTGATCAGGCAGAACCGACGCCAGTCTTCGCACAGGATGGCGAATCCGGTGTAGGGGGTGCCGTCTTCAGCGGTGGGATGCTCGGCCAGATAGCCTTCCAGCATCGCGAAGTACTCATCAACGGTCTTCGGCACAACGTAGTTGTTCCACTCGATGACTTTCTTCTGGGCGAAGAAGGAAGGTCCGTTGTAGCGCTTGATGTTCTTGTTGTACAGCACGCCGTAGTTGGGGATGATGTACAGCTTGCCATCCTTGCTCAGCAGCTGGTCCAGCTGAACGTTGGTGCCATGCAGGTGCTTGTACAGGTTGGGGGTCTTTTCTTCGCTGATGTAGGGCAGCAGGTCGATCAGCACGTCAGCGTCTTCCAGGATTTCAGCGCTGTTACCGCCGTCGAACAGGTCGGGCTGCTTGTCGTCAGCAATCTTCAGAGACAGGGTCTGGTTCAGGTCATTGGCCAGGAACTCAATCTCGAAGGTGATGCCGAGTTCATCAGCGATCTTCTTGTAGATCTTGTTGTCAGCAGTGGGCTGATCGCCGGGATCTCCCTTGAAGACTGTCACAGTGATGGGAGCGTTTTCCGCCATAACGGCAGGAACGAGCGCGAGAACCATCGCCAGAGCCAACAGGGCCGCCAGGATTTTCCTCATAGTGTTTCTCCTCCAGTTTTTCTTTTTTTTGGCACCTCGTGCCTTTGCATATATTGTGTCAAAATGTACGTACTTGCACAATGGCACATTCGGTCACTGTTAACAAGTTTTTGCCCTTTTATTCATCAGTTTTTGCTCAGCGTTTTTGAAATCGATTTCTTGCGTGCTCATATTGTGCGATCCGGAATCCCTTTATTTGCCAATATCTACGCCCATTTTCTATTGTATCCATTCTCAATAATTGTGCAACAAAAAATGAGATGATTACACAAATCATCTCATCAAAAACTTACGCAACTATTTGAGGAATATGCTAAGTTGTTGCTCAGTTTCTTGCTGTATACAGCATCTTGTGATCAATGTTTTTTGTCCGCCGGATCGGATTTCCTGTTTTTTCCATCCCCGGATTTGTACATTTTTTGCCGGTCGCGGTACAAATCCCTGTACGCGTCACTTTGCCGCCTTTTCCACCAGTTTCAGGATCTCCTCTTGCATGAATTCGGAGTAAACCGCGGCACTGTGGCTGATTTCATCCACAAAATCATCCCACAGAACATCCAGCTCGGCCGGATCGCACATAATGATCTCCGGCAGCCGCTCGTCTTCGATCTGTTCAAAGTCCATGTAGTCCATATCAATCGGGTCCTTGTCAATCTGCCAGGCCTCCCCGTAGGGTGCAGTCTCGATCGGCGGATTGAAGAACTCAATCGGCAGTGTCTTTCCGCAGGCCGCAAGGAATGCCTTGTCATAGTCTGTCATCTGGTCATAGTAGTTTTCAGGCTGCTCCATGGGAGCCCAGGCATTACCGTCATCCATGGTGCCCTGCTTCTTCGGGCACCCCTCCCAGATGGCCTGCGCCTTGTTGGCCAGCTTCCACCCCGGATCAGCAGCCTGCGCCAGGAACTGTTCCAGTGTCATCCTCATCCGGCCGTTTTCGTCAATGTAATAGTCTTCTCCTTTAATGCCCCACTGGAACAGAAGCTGCCATTCATCCGACAGGAAGGTGTCCATCATGGCCACCAGGCGTTCCGGATAGGGACAGGTAACCGAGATGCCGAAGCCCCGGTCCTTGTTCATCACGGCCCCGTTCACATAATGTTCCTCAATCTCCCGGCCGTCCACGTATTCCGGATCGTAAACCAGCGGCAGCGCCAGATAAGTCTGTTCGATCTTCACAGACATATACAGGGCGTCATTCACGGGAGCCACGTTCCAGTTCTGGTCAAACATGCCCAGCACAGAACCACCTGACAGCTTTTCGATATACTGGTCATGGTTCCAGCGGAAGGTTTCCTCCGGGATCAGGCCTTTGTTGAACATCTCGTTCAGTTTGGCATAATAATGCTTTGCGTAAGGCTGGTTGATAAAGGTTTCGGTCTTATATTCGGGCGTAGTGACGTCCACAATCACGTCTCCGTCGTTCGGACGGCCCATCAGGTGCTGAACCGGATTGACCAGGCAGTAGCGGTGCCAGTCATCACAGAGAATCGCGAAACCCGTATAGGGAACTCCCTCCGGTGTTTCCGGATTGGCCGCGATAAAGCGCTCAATCAGGTCAAAATACTCATTCAATGTAGTCGGAACTTTGTAATTGTTCCAGGCTATAACCTGCTTCTGCAGGAAGAAAGCCGGACCGTTGGCATAGGTCAGTGACCTTTGATTATAGTTAATCCCGTAATTCGGAATAATGTACAGCTTTCCGTCATCCGTAACCAGCTGGTTGATCCGGTTGTCCGTATAGAGATGCTTGTACAGGTTCGGTGTTTTCTCCTCGCTGATATAGGGCAGCAGGTCAATCAGTATGCCCGCGTCCTCCAGGATTTCATCGCTGTTCGCGCCGTCAATCAGATCCGGATATGTATCCTCTGACAGAATCTGCAGCAGGGTCTCATCCAGATCTCCGGTCAGGAACCGGATGTCAAACCGGATGCCCAGTTCTTCCTCGATCTTCCTGTAAATCCGGTTGTCCGCGGTGGGCTGTTCACCCGCTTCTCCCCGGAACACCGTGACGGTGATCAGCTCAGGCGTCCCGTCCTCAGCCACAGCAGCAGTCCCGAAAATCAATGCCAATGCAAGCAGCACAGCCAGCATCTTTTTCATGGCGCATCCCTCCGTAAACAATTATGTTTGCCGATTATGTCCTTTTCCAGGGAACAACAACAGATTCCGCTGTCGTTATTCTCGTCGGCCGGTTTTTCAGGAATCATTCAGTTCTTCAGAAAACAGTGCTCTTTTCATTCCCTATTATACCGGGATTGTGTCCTGAATGCAACAATGCCTCCCCCGCAGCGCAGGGGAGGCATTGATCATTTTATGCTTTTTGTGTCCGGAAACTTACAGCAGTTTCTTCCGGATATCCGCAGGATCCATGAGAGACAGATCCGCCGGAGCGACGTCAAACAGCGTCTTGCAGCCGAAAATCTGACGGCTGTTCATCCGGACAACCGCCCGGGCACAGGCCACCAGTACGGAAGCGGTGAACTCCGGATTGGAGTCCAGCTTCAGGGAGAACTCCATCACATGCTTGTGATTGCCGTCTTTGCCGGTTTCACCGCAGCGGATAACCTGTCCGCCGTGGGGCAGTTCGCTGTGATCCCGCTTCATCTCTTCAGCAGTGATGAATGTCACCGTCGTATCATAATCAGCGAAGTAGTTGGGCATCTCCTTGATCTGCTTTTCAATCAGGGTCTTGTCCGCGCCTTCCTCCGCCACCACGTAGCACTCACGGGTATGCTTCTGGCGGGTGGTCAGTTCCGGATTCTCTCCGGCGCGTACCTTTGCCAGGGCGTCTTCCACCGGCACGGTGTACTGGCGGGCGTCCTTCACACCGGGGATCCGGCGGATAGCGTCACTGTGGCCCTGGCTCACGCCGCGGCCCCAGAAGGTGTAGTCCTTGCCGTCCGGCAGGACGATGTTCATGTACAGGCGGGCCAGGGAGAACAGGCCGGGATCCCAGCCTGCGCTGATGATCGCGGTATGTGCGCCCAGCAGGGCTGCTTTATCCACATTGGCAAAATGCTCCGGCACCCGTGCGTGGGTATCAAAGGAATCCACCACGTTGAAGCTCTTCGCCAGCATGGGGGTCATTTCCGGCAGGTCGGAAGCGCTGCCGCCGCAGATGATAATCACGTCAATCTGTCCGACATAGTTTTCCACATCCTGCGCGGCATACACCGGCGCGCCGGTCAAAGTTGTCACCGTCTTCGGATCCCGGCGGGTGAATACACCGAACAGTTCCGCGTCCGGATTCTGCCGGATCGCCAGTTCCACACCCCGTCCAAGATTACCATACCCGTAAATTGCAATCTTCATTGTTTTTCTCCCTTATCTGTCTGTATAACAAAAATATTTTTAAGTTTTAAGTATTCATTTTTCAGTATTCATTACATATTAAATGCTTAAGCATTTAACATGTCCTTCATATCGTACATTCCCGGCTTCTTCCCCACCATGAATGCCGCTGCCTTCAGGCTGCCTTCGGCGAATACGCCCCGGCTGAAAGCCTCATGTTTCAGGCTGATCCGCTCATTCTGGGTGCTGATCATCACCTCATGGATGCCTACAATATTACCCATCCGGATCGCGTGGATGCCCACTTCGTCCTGTGTCCGCTTCCCCTGTCCGGAACGGCCGCAGTTGGCAGTGGCTTCCGGCCGGACTTCCTTGATGGCATTGAACAGAGACAGGGCTGTGCCGCTCGGCGCGTCCAGTTTCCGGTCATGATGCTGTTCCACGATTTCGATCTCGGCATCCGGATAAAGGGCGGTCGCTCGCTTCACCAGATCCGTCAGCGTGGCAATTCCCAGGGAATAGTTTGCTGCCAGGAAAATCGGGATCTGTCTGGAAGCCTCTGTAATGAGGGCTTTCTCTTCTTCGGTCTGGCCTGTGGTTGCAAGCACCACCGGCAGCTTTTTCGCGATGGCATACTCCAGCAGTGCTCCGGTTCCGGAATGATGGCTGAAGTCGATAATCACGTCTGCTTCCGTTTTGCAGTCAGCAATGGATTTCACACAGATGTCATCCACCGGTGCCATAGGATCCACACCCGCAACAATCCGGGCATCTTCCATCCGTTCCGCGCAGGCCCGGACTTCCCTGCCCATATGTCCGCCGTATCCACTCAGAATGATTCTCATTCCGTTACCTCCAGGTTCAGTTCACGCATCAGCTGCAACAGCTTCTGCCGGTTGCCCTCCTCCATCGGCACCAGGGGCAGACGGAGCAGATTCTTACCGAAGCCCATGGCCGCGCAAGCCGCCTTGGCAGGAATCGGATTGGTTTCAATCATCAGCTGGTTCATCAGGGACAGCAGCTTCAGCTGCAGCGCGGCAGCGCCCTTCACGTCCCCGCTGAAGAAGCGGGAGCAGATTTCCGCCGTTTCCTTCGGCATCATATTGGCTACTACGGAAATGACGCCCGTACCGCCCAGGCTCAGGGTGGGCACGATCTGGTCATCGCAGCCGGAGATGATATCCAGTTCATCCCCGCACAGCAGCCGTTCCTTCGCAACCTGGCTCAGGTTACCGCAGGCTTCCTTCACCGCGGCAATTTTCTCATGCTTTGCCAGCGCCGCCAGGGTCTCCGGCAGCATGTTCAGCCCGGTCCGGGACGGAACGTTATACAGGATGCAGGGCACGTCGCTGGCATCCGCGATGGCGGAAAAGCTGGCGATCAGTCCCCGCTGGGTGGTCTTGTTGTAATAGGGCGTCACAAGCAGCACAGCATCCGCGCCGGCTTTGCAGGCGGTCTGTGTCCGCTCAATGGCATGGGCGGTATTGTTGGAGCCCGTTCCGGCGATCACCGGTACTTTGCCCGCAACACGTTTAACGCAGAAGACGACCGCGTCTTCATGCTCCCGGTCCGTGAGAGTGCTTCCCTCGCCTGTCGTACCGGCGACTACAAGTGCGTTGATCCCCCCGGCGAGCTGAAAGTCTATCAGCCGGCCAAAGGCATCCCAATCAATCCCTTCTTCAGTAAAGGGAGTGATAATCGCGGTAGCCGCGCCCGTAAAGATCGTGTGCTTCATACCGGAACACCTCCAGAATTGAACGATTGAATGCAGTTTACCTCAGGAAAAAACCTTCGTCAATCCCTGCTGTCAATCAGAGATCACAAGGTCCATGGAAATATCCGTAGCTTCTGCCGGGAGGTCACTCCGCAGCAGTTTCCGGAAGCAGAGACAGACGGTTTTCCCGGTATGCTCTGCCAGGAAGCGGTCATAATATCCGGCGCCGTGTCCCAGGCGGATCCCGTTCGCCGCAGCTGCCATGCAGGGCACCAGGATCAGGTCAGGCTCCGGTTTTTCCGCGATTCGCTCCACCGGTTCCGGAATACCCAGCGTACCCGGCCTGAGCTCTGACGGATCCTTCACCGGAAATGCTTCCATCCGGCCGGCTTCATAGCACCGGGGCAGCAGCAGCGTTTTGCCTTCCTTCAGCGCGGTTTCCATCAGAATCCGCGTATCCGGTTCTCCCGGAAGGCTGCTGTACATCATGACGGTTTGGGCCTGTTTCCAGAAAGGAAGTGCCAGCACCTGCCGGGCGATTTCCCGGCTGGCTTCCTGCCGGTACTCCGGGCTCAGGTTTGCGGCAGTCTGCCGTACTTCCTGCCGGATCCGCTGCTTCTCCGCTCTCGCTCCGCCGTACACAGTATACCTCCGTACTACCGTCTGGTATTGTATCATACACTTTCCGTTTATGCTGTTTTCCGGTTGTTTTTCATGAGTTCACTGTGGTAAAATAAGGAAAACGATTTTATAAATCCAGCTGGTTCTCTTGTTGTGTCATTCTTTCAGGAAGATGAATGATCAGAAAAGGAGAAACACATGAGTATTGTTGTCATTGGATGCGTCTTTGTGGATATCAAGGGATATCCCTCCCGCACCTATATTCCCTGCGGCCGGAATGCCGGAAAGGTCCGGTATGTCCACGGCGGTGTCAGCCGGAATATCGCGGAGGACCTGGGAAACCTGGGTCTTGACCCGGTGCTTCTGTCCCTGGTGGATCCCAACGGTACCGGCGAGGATGTGCTGACGCGCCTCGCGGAGCACGGAGTGGACACCCGTTTCATCCGGAAAGTTCCCGATGGCATGGGCACCTGGCTGGCCGTGTTTGACAACAACAACGACGTGTGTGCCTCCATCTCTCACCGACCGGATCTCTCACCCCTGCTTCCCCTGCTTCAGGAGGAAGGCAATCCCCTCTTTGCGGAAACCGACAGCATCCTGCTGGAGCTGGACCTGGACGAGGTGCTGCTGGAAGAAGTCTTCCGGCTGAAGCATAAATATGACAAGAAGATTTACGCCGCCGTTTCCAACATCAATATTGCCCTGGACCGGCGCGCTTTCCTGCAGCAGACAGACTGCTTTGTCTGCAACCGGCAGGAAGCAGGCGTCCTCTTCTCCGCAGAATTCAACGGGGAGAATCCGGACGCGCTGGCCCGCCAGCTTTCGGAACGGGTGATTGACGCGGAAATCCCCGCCATGGTCGTCACCCTCGGCGGCGACGGTGCCATCTGGGCGGACCGGAACGGGGAATACGGCACCTGCGCGGCACAGCAGGTTCCGGTGGCGGATACCACCGGTGCCGGCGACGCCTTCTTTGCCGGTGTTGCCGCCGGCCTGACCTACGGAAAGACGCTGGCCGAAGCCTGCTGTATCGGCGTCCGGCTCGCTTCCTCCGTCATCTGTTCCCTGGAAAACACCTGCCCGCGTTTCCTGCCATCAGAATTTGGCCTGAAGACCAATTCATAATTCATAATGTTCAGGATCCAATCCCGGAAAAGGGCATTAATTCTGAATTCTTAATTCTGAATTCTGAATTGCGTCATCTTATTTCCAGAATTCTTCCAGTGCCTTAAGCAGGTACTCCAGGTCCTTTGTGCCCGCTGTTTCATACAGGGAGTGCATGGCCAGCTGCGGCAGACCGATATCCACCGTATCCATGGAAACATGGGTATTGGAGATATTGCCCAGCGTGGAGCCGCCCAGCAGGTCTGAACGGTTTACAAAATGCTGTACCGGCACGCCGGCACGCTCACAGATCAGGGCAAACCGTGCGGAGGAAACCGCGTCAGTTGTATACTTCTGGTTGGCGTTGTGCTTGATCACAACGCCTTCATTCATATAGGACCGGTTCTGCCGGTCAAACTTTTCCGGATGATTGGGATGTACCGCGTGCGCGTTATCCGCGGAGACCATGAAGCTGCCGGCAATCGCCGCGCGGATCTCCCCGTCTGAGGCGCCCAGCGCAAAGCCCATCCGGGTCAGGGTGTCATACAGGAAGGAGGAATCCGCACCCTGCCGGGTGGAGGAACCCACTTCCTCATTATCAAACACGGCGCATACGTTTACTGCGTCCCTGGCGCTGCTTTCCGCCAGGGCGGCCATACCTGCCCAGGCGCATTCCAGGTCGTCGATTCTCGCGCAGGAGAAGAACGCGTCCCCGGCGCCCCATACCGTTGCCCGCTCCCGGCTGTACAGGAACAGGTCGTGGCTGAGGATATCCTCCCGGCGGACACCAGCCGCCTCCGCGACTTCCTCCATCAGGCCGCCTTTGGCGTCCTGGTTTCCGTACAGGGGCAGCAGATCTGTCTGGGGATCGTACTTGAAGCCGTCATTGATCTCCCGGTTAAAGTGGATCGGCTGGTTCGGAATCAGCACCGCGTCCCGGTCCAGGTTGACCAGCCGGATGCCTACGCCGTCCCCTTCCCGGACAGCCAGCCGGCCGGCGACAGACAGCGGTCTGTCCAGCCAGGAGGACATGATCATCCCGCCGTACCGTTCCACATTCAGCCGCACATAGTGATCTCCGGCGTCCTCAAAGTTTTCTTTCAGCTTGAAGGCAGGCGAATCCCCATGGGCCGCCACAATCCGGAAGGGAGAAAAACCGGTTTCCGGAACCTCGAAGGCGATCACGGCGGAATCATTTCGTACCACAAAGTACTTTCCGCCAGCGTCCACCAGCCAGGGATCGGTCTCCTTCAGTTCGGTAAAGCCTGTGTTCTTCAGCATTTCCCGGAAACCTGCCGCTGCGTGGAAGGCTGTGGGAGACTGCTCCGCGAAGTTCAGAAATTGCTCCAGACGGTCCATTTCATTATCCTCCTGTATTTCCGTTGATTGAACGAACGGCGGACGGGTATCCCGTCCGCCGTAAAATATCATTTGTTCCAGGTCAGTTCCGACGTCAGCACAGTCGTCTTTTCAGCGTCCACGGTCAGCAGGCCGCTCTCAATGACGCCTTCCTTCCGTTCTTCCGTATCAGTGATCACAACACAGTTGCTCCTGACCACAGCCGTCACGAAAGGCACGTGGCCTGCCATAATGGCCAGGTCGCCCTCGGTACCGCGCAGGATCAGCATTTCGGCTTCCCCGCGGAACAGGTCTCCGTCCGGGGAGGAAATGATCAATGGGAAGGTTTTCACGCTTTGCCGCCTTTCTTCGCCTTTTCAACCGCTTCGTCGATGGTACCGACAAAGAGGAAGGCGCTCTCGGGCAGGTCGTCATGCTTGCCTTCGATAATTTCGCGGAAGCCTCTCAGGGTTTCGCTCAGCGGGACATACACACCGGGCAGGCCGGTGAACTTCTCACTGACGAAGAAGGGCTGGGACAGGAAGCGCTGGATCTTACGGGCCCGGGTAACCAGCAGCTTGTCTTCTTCTGCCAGTTCGTCCATACCCATGATCGCGATGATGTCCATCAACTCGTTGTAGCGCTGCAGGATCCGCTGCACTTCCCGGGCGATCCGGTAGTGTTCTTCGCCCAGCACATCCGGATTCAGGATACGACTGGTGGAATCCAGCGGATCCACGGCGGGATAGATACCCTGGCTGGCGATGGAACGGGAAAGAACCGTCGTCGCGTCCAGGTGAGCGAATGTCGTTGCGGGAGCTGGGTCGGTCAGGTCGTCCGCGGGAACGTAAACAGCCTGAACGGATGTGATGGATCCCTTGTGGGTGGAAGTGATACGCTCCTGGAGCATACCCATTTCCGTAGCCAGTGTCGGCTGGTAACCAACAGCGGAAGGCACACGGCCCAGCAGGGCGGAAACCTCAGAGCCGGCCTGGGTGAAACGGAAGATATTGTCGATGAACAGCAGAACGTCCTGGTTCTCCTGATCACGGAAATATTCCGCCATGGTCAGACCAGACAGGCCGACGCGCATACGCGCTCCCGGCGGTTCATTCATCTGGCCGTAGACCAGCGCGGTGTTCCCCAGAACGCCGCTCTCTTTCATTTCGTAGTACAGGTCGTTACCTTCACGGGTACGCTCGCCAACACCGGTGAACACGGACAGACCGCCGTGCTGCTTCGCAATGTTGTTGATCAGTTCCATGATCATAACGGTTTTGCCTACGCCGGCGCCGCCGAACATACCGATCTTACCGCCCTTAGCGTAGGGGCAGATCAGGTCGATAACCTTAATGCCTGTTTCCAGGATTTCGGTAGATGTGGACAGTTCCTCAAAAGAGGGGGCCGGACGATGGATATCCCAGCGTTCCTTTGCCTCAACCTCCGGACCATCATCCACCACGTCTCCGAGGACGTTGAAGATTCTGCCCAGTGTTTCGCGGCCGACCGGAACGGAAATGCCCTTTCCGGTATCAGTCACGGTCACACCGCGCTGCAGACCGTCTGTGGAGCCCATTGCGATGCAGCGGACCGTATTGTCTCCGATATGCTGCGCAACCTCAACCGTCAGCGTATGATCGCCGACCGGCAGGGTCAGGGCGTTATAGATGGCAGGCAGCGTTCCTTCCGAAAAATGAACGTCTACCACAGGTCCCATGACCTGCGCTACGACTCCCGTGTTCACCTTATCCAAAGTCGTTTTCTCCTTCCTGTTACTTCCTGAACAATCACGAAGGATCTGTTCTATACTTCCAGTTTACAATTAATTCTGAATTCTGAATTCTGAATTGATTACAGCCCGGAACCGGCAACAATTTCCGTAATCTCCTGTGTAATGGAGTTCTGGCGTGCCCGGTTATACTGCAGCTGCAGCTTGTCGATCATATCCTGGGCATTCTTGCCGGCGGAGTCCATGGCCATACGGCGGGCCGCCACTTCACACGCGTAGCTTTCCCGGATGCAGGCGGACAGCAGTCCGCTCACATAGGTGGGAACCGCCGCGTTCAGCACGGTCTGCTCATTCGGCTCAAATACCGGCGCCGCTTCCGCGTTCTCCGCATCCTTTTCCTTCTTCTCCAGCGGCAACACCCACAGCAGGGTCGCCTCCTGGCTCATCATGGAACGGTAGCGGGTGTACAGGATGCCCAGCCGGCCGAACTTGCCGTCCCTGAAGTCCTGGCACAGTTCATTGGCCAGTCTGGCCGACTCTGTCGCCGGGAACTTTTCGGAGGATACCACCGGCTTGCCCCAGCGTTCGCACGCGCGCTTGCCGATCGGGATCACCTCCGCATCCTCCACGGTGGATGCCAGGCGGAATACGTTGGCATTGTAGCCGCCTGCCAGGCCGCGGTCGCCGGCAATCACGATCAGCCGGGTTCCTTCACCCTTGGGCTGCATGTACGGTGTGCGTGCACATTCCGGCGAGGAACTCAGCACGGAAACAACGTCATCCATGGCGGAAGCGTACTCCCGGCTCTGGTTCATGGTCCGGGTCGCCCGGCGGATCTTGGATGCCGCAACCAGTCCCATGGCCTTGGTCAGGTGCAGCGTGGAGTCCACGCTGCGGATGCGGCTCCGCAATGATTTGATATCAGCGCCCATCCGTTACCCCCTGAAGCCAGACAGAGCCTGCTTCATCTCTTCGATTTCTTCGGTATCCCACTTGCCCATCTCAATCCGCTCAAGCAGATCGGGATAGCGGGACTGCAGATATTCAAACAGCTTCTCTTCGTACGCTGCCACGTCCTTCGGCTCCACGTCGTTGAGGTAGCCGTTGATAACAGCATACACGATCGCCACCTGGCAGCCGACGTCCACGGGGGAGGAACGCTTCTGCTTCAGCACTTCCACGATGCGCTCGCCCAGGGCCAGACGGGACTTGGTATCCGCGTCCAGATCACTGCCGAACTGGGCAAATGCCTGCAGTTCGCGGTACTGCGCATACAGCAGCTTCAGCTCACCGGCAACCTTCTTCATACCCTTGATCTGGGCGGAACCGCCGACGCGGCTGACCGAAATACCGGGGTTGATAGCCGGACGGATACCACTGTGGAACAGTTCGGTTTCCAGGAAGATCTGGCCGTCGGTGATGGAAATGACGTTGGTGGGGATGTAGGCGGAAACGTCGCCCGCCTGGGTCTCAATGATCGGCAGGGCCGTAATGGAGCCTCCGCCGTATTCCGGCGCCACGCAGACCGCTCGCTCCAGCAGACGGGAATGCAGATAGAAAACGTCGCCGGGATAGGCTTCACGTCCCGGAGGCCGGCGGATCAGCAGGCTCAGGGCGCGGTAGGCCACCGCGTGCTTGGAAAGATCATCGTAAACAATCAGGACGTCCTGTCCCTTTTCCCGGAAATACTCCGCCATGGCGCAGCCGGCATAGGGAGCGATGTACTGCAGCGGAGCACTTTCCGCCGCGGACGCGCTGACGATAATCGTATAAGGCAGGGCACCGGCCTTTTCCAGCTCCTGGGCAATCTGCACGACGCTGGTACGTTTCTGGCCGATGGCAACGTAGATACAGAGCACGCCTGTATCCTTCTGGTTGATGATCGTGTCAACGGCAATGGTGGTTTTGCCCGTCTGACGGTCACCGATAATCAGCTCACGCTGGCCGCGGCCGATCGGGATCATACTGTCGATGGCCTTGATACCGGTCTGCAGCGGGACGCTGACGCTCTGGCGCTGAATGATACCCAGCGCGATCGCTTCCACGGGACGGATCTCGGTGGTTTCCACCGGGCCCTTGCCGTCGATGGGAGCGCCCAGGGCGTTCACCACACGACCCAGCAGGTTTTCACCAACCGGAACGGAAAGAGCCTCTCCCGTGCGGTACACGGAGCTGCCTTCCTGGATGTTGTCCTTGTCGGACAGGATAGCGACGGAAACCGTCTCTTCCTCCAGGTTCTGGGCCACGCCGAAGCTGCCGTCCTCAAAACGGAGCAGCTCGTTGGCCATGCAGGAACGGAGACCGTACACCGTGGCGATACCGTCGCCGACGGTAATAACAGTACCGTTCTCCTTCATTTCAATTTTGGATTCGTACTGTTTGATTTGTTCTTTTATGATACTGCTGATTTCTCCTGCCTTGGAGCTCATGCGTTCATCACTTCCTTGATCTCATCAAGCTTATTCCGGATACTGCCGTCAATTACACGGCCGTCAACTTCCACGCGGATACCGCCGATCAGTTCCGGATTGACCTGGAACTGAAGCGTCACTTTCCGCTCCAGCTTCTTTTCAAGCTTCGCGCGCAGCGCCACTGCCTGGGCTTCCGTCAGTTCAACGGCGGATGTCACCAGGGCAACGGACTCGCCGCGGTATCCCCTGGCAAGTTCCTCGTAATTCCTGGCCATACCGTTCAGCGACGCGATCTGCCCTCTGGAGATCATCATGCGCAGAATGGCCAGCAGAATATCCGGGATCTTCCCGCGGAAAGCGCTGTCCAGAGCGTTCAGCCGCTCTTCTTTGCCGATAGCGGGGCTGGCCAGCATCGCCTTGTATTCCGGCGTCTGCATCAGCGCGCTGATCACGGTCTCCAGGCCTTCGGACGTTTCCTCCGTCACGTTGCCCTGAACCGCCAGCTCAAACAGCGCCTCGGCATATTCCCTACTCGTTGTCGTCATTGTCTGTCTCCCGTCTTGCTGCCGTTCAGTCCAGCTCGTTCAGGAAGGAATCAATCAGGTCGCGATGATCCTCCTCGTTGATCTCACGCTGCAGCAATTTCCCGGTCAGCTGTGCGGACACGTTGGCGATCTCGTGCTTCATTTCGGCCTCTGCCTTCTTGCGTTCCAGCAGGGCGTCCTGTTCTGCCTGGCGGCGAATCTCCGAAGCCTTGTCCCGTGCCTGTGCAACAATCTCGTTGCTGCGGTATTCAGCCGTACGGCTCGCGTCAGCAATGATCTGATCGCCGGTCTGCTTGGCCGCAGCCATGGCGGCTTCATAGTTCAGCCGGCTCTCTTCCGCCTCTTCGCGGGCGGCTTTCGCCTGTGCATAATCCTCGTCAATGGCGGCACGCCGGGCATCCATCATCTTCTTGACCGGCTTGAAGAGAAACCGCTTGATGATCCATGTCAACAGCAGCAGGTTCGCCAGCGAGGCCAGAATCGCCCAGACATTGACGGAAATAACATCTAAGAACTGCATGCTTTTCCTCTCAGTCCATCCATCAGATTATCCTCCGCATTCTGCCGGGCGTCATCCCGGATCTGACCCGGGAACAATTCCCCGCCGCAGCGGATTTTTCTGAATTCTGAATTCTTAATTCTGAATTACTTTCCGATGGCGTTCATCAGAATGCCGGTGAAGGTGCCAGGCGCCACGAAGATCAGCAGGATGGCCACGATCAGACCGTACAGACCGGTGGTTTCCGCGATAGCGCAGCCCATGATCATGGTAGAAGTGACGTCACTCTTGCACTCCGGCTGACGGCCGATGGCTTCACAAGCCTTAGCCACAGCGTTACCTTCACCGATACCAGGGCCGATACCGGCGATCATCGCGCATCCGGCGCCCAGTCCCAGAAGTCCCAGCATGATACCCATTGCAAGCTCCAACATTTTTCTTTCCTCCGTTAATCAGCCTTCAGGCTGTTTTTCCTTATTTGATTGATGATTGATTAATTGGCGGAGAGCGCTTCTTTGCCGCGGCGCTCACGCTTCTTGTTCCAGTCATCCCACGGCACCGCACCGGAGATATTCAGCATGGTCAGCATGGCAAAGATGAACGCCTGCATCACACCGCTGAACACGTCAAAATAGATACTCAGGATTGCGGGAAGACCAACCCGCAGCAGCGGCATGTCTCCCAGCACGCCGGGCAGCCAGCCCAGCAGCGAATTGCTCAGTCCCGTCAGCGCCGATCCGATCAGGGCGGAGATAACCGCGCCGGACAGGATGTTGCCGTAATGACGGAAAGCCATGGACACGGGAGTCGCAAATTCGCCGATCAGGTTCATCGGAGCGAACACGGGAATGGGCTTGAACAGCCCGATGAAATAATTCCACAGTCCGCCGCGGAACTTGAAGTGCATAATCAGGATGAAAACCAGGATCGCCCATCCGAAGGTGACGTTCACGTCTCCCGTCGGGCTGAACAGGCCAAGCAGGCAGATCAGCGAGGAGAACGCGCTTAGTCCCATGATGGCGGCGATGAAGGGTCCCCATTCCGCAAAAAAGCCGCCCATGTTGTCCCGGACCAGCTTTTCACACTTTTCCACAATCCACTCCGCCGCCAGCTGACGTTTGCAGACAGCCTTGGCTGTCAGCCCGTGTGTCAGGTACAGGCAGAGCCCGAAGATGGAAATCATGACCGCCCAGCTGTTCACCTGGCTCTCGGAGATGTACGCGTTCATCAGCGGAGCCTCAAATTCCGCGAATACCAATGCACCGGCAATGTGTACGCCTTCAGATGCCGGAGTGAACAGCACCTTCAGTACAATGCAGGCCAGGATCGGCAGAATCATCATCGCGATCAGGGCATAGTCGGTCAACCGGAACCGGGTGCTTTTGATGTCCGGCACCCTTTCGTCAGTCAATCAGATCACTTCCTTCCGTCCCCGGTGATTCCACTCCGCGCTTCCGGTCGATCAGCGGCCGGAAAGCAATTCCAACCCGGGGAAAGAGCAACGGGATCACCGTTGCGTATATATTGGTCTTAAACACGGCAATCAGGAGGACGCACAGCAAAGCACAGCCTGCCAGACGGACCATGGCGGTTGCCTTTACTTTGGCAGCCGCTTCTTCCGGTTTCCCCTTCTCCAGTGCACGGGCAACCATCAATGCCATCAGGAAGAAACTTCCGATTGTAATTGCCGCCCCGCCCAGGTTTCCGAAGAGCACGGAAAAATCCCATTTCCGGACAAGCAAAAAAACGGCCTCCATGACCAGGCTTAGCAGTACAACCCATATGGCGATGTACCCGGTTTCCTTTTTTACTGCAGGATCCATGCCCGGCATCGGCCTCCTCTCCGAGATAAACAAACCACAGAATATTCTATCAAAGGAAATTGTTTTTTGCAATATATACAAAGCCCCGAATGCCGTTGAAAATTTATAAACCCCGGATGAAAGAATCGTTGACGGAAATCCCGTTTCCAATGTAAAATGACTGTGATTGAATACAGGATTTTTTCGAATATACAGGGTCTGATCAAAGGAGCGTATATCATGTCTAAACTCGTCATGGGATACTGGGACTGTCCGGTCTGCGGAACCAAAGAGATCCGCGGGGATGTGGCAAACTGCCCTTCCTGCGGCCGTGCCCGCGGAGACGTCCAGTTCTATATGAAGGGATATAACGAAGGCGAAACCCGGGAAGAGGACGAACGGTCCGATGTTGAATACCTGGACGAAGAGCAGGCCAAATACGTCAGCAAGAACCCGGACTGGTACTGTTCCTTCTGCAACTCCCTGAACAGCGACAACGCCAAATTCTGCAACAACTGCGGTTCCAGCCGGGAAGATTCCGAAAGCAACTACTTCCAGATGCTGCAGAAGAAAAAGGAACGGGAAGCGGCGGAAGCCGCCGCCCAGCCCCAGGTTTCCGCCCCGCAGGCAAAGCGCCGCAGCCCGATGACCGTTTTCCTGGTCATCCTGCTGGCCATCGTCGCCTTCTTCGTCTGGATGAACGGAAACAAAACCAGCGGCGACCTGACGGTAACCGGCCTGCAGTGGGTCCGGAATATCAATATTGAAGAAAACAAAATGTTCAGCGAGTCCGGCTGGACGCTGCCCGAGGGAGCGGAACAGACCGACGCGCGGAATGAAATTCACCACTACGACAGCGTTCTGGATCACTATGAAAGCGTTGAGGTGCAGCGTTCCCGTCAGGTGGTGGATCACTACGAAACCTATTACACTTATTCTGACAACGGAAACGGAACCTTCACCGAAGTTCCCCACGAGCGTCCGATTTATACGACAGAATACTATACTGAAACCGTTCAGCAGCCCGTCTATGTCCAGGTTCCCCGGTATCAGACAAAGTACTACTATAATATCTGGCGCTGGACCCCATCCCGGGATGTGACCGCCTCCGGCGAGGATCACAACACTTCCTGGCCGGAAGTGGAGCTCGGAGAAAACGAGCGGGAAGGACAGCGGTCTGAAGCATATGCCTTCACCGTGGAACACCGCAAAGAGAAAAAGCCCGCTGAAACCTACACACTCGCGGAAAGCGACTGGATGAACATCAACGTGAATGACAATATCTACATCACCGCCAGGCGTTCCGGTGCAGAACCCTACATCTCCGATGAAAAGGGAAACAAACTCGTGGAACTGAAGCGGGTCTCAAAATAAACAAGCTGGTAAAACAAATCCCCCGAAGCAGAAAGCTTCGGGGGATTCTTTATCATCTGATATTTTACTCTGCCTTCACGTCCAGGCCGTTCGGAACACCGCGCCAGTCTTTGAAGGGATATACCACCTGGCGTACATGACCCACGATCATATCCCGGCTGATGGCGCCCACATAGCGGCTGTCATTGGAGTTGTTCCGGTGATCGCCCATCACGAAATACTGTCCTTCGGGAACCTCATAGGGTCCGAAAGTATTCCGGCTTCCCGTGCGATACTCATCATTGATATAGGGTTCTTCATACCGGACTTCCTCGTCCTGGCCCTTTTCCTTCACATACAGGTATCCGTCTTCCAGGCGGATGGTATCGCCCGGCAGGCCCACAACGCGCTTCACAAAGTTGGTATCGCCGCGGCCGGGATACCGGCAGATCACCACGTCAAAACGCTGCGGATTGCCGCCGAAGGTAAACCGGGGCGCGTTTTCCTTGTCTGTGTTGCTCTGCCAGGGCAGGCACAGCCAGGTGCTGGAATAGTCATACTTGGAGACAAACATGATTTCCCCGTTTGCCAGGGTGTCATCCATAGATTCTCCGTCCACCCGCACGGGCTCAAACACCAGGGAACGAATGACCAGCGCGGCCACAACGGCCACCAGAATGGTCAGCACCCAGCTGAGAATCTCCTGTCCCACAGTTTTCTTTTCCTTCTTCTTTCCCTTTTTCTGTTTATTCTCAACGGCTGCTGTTTCAACGGCCTGATTGGTCTCGCTCATTTCAGTTTGCTCCCTTCAGTCTTTCAATCTCTTTCAGGATCGTTTCCCGGTTGCAGTAATTCAGCGGGGAGAACCGGCCGCCGGCCGCTTTCTCCAGCTTCTCCAGCGCCCCTTCCCTGTCCCCGGCTTCCTCATCATACCGGCTCAGGAAATACAGCGTGTCGATCTGGCTGTCCTTCAGGGCGTAGGCTTTATCAAACCATTCCTTCGCTCCCGCCTTGTCCTCCAGCACCCGGTATACGAACTGCCCCATGTTATCCAGGCAGATCGGATCCTCATCATCATATTCCAGCGACTTCCGGATAAACTCTTCCGCCTTCTTCTGTCCGGCTTCCCAGGCTTCCCGCGGGGAGACGGTCTCTTCTGTCTTTTCTTCTCCGGCGGCTTCTTCCGGCTCCGCAGCCGCTTCCGTCACCTGGTCAAAGTCCGGCCGCCTGGCCGCGTCGTATTTTTCCACATACAGATAACCGAGGGTCTGGTAAAGCAGGCCGGTCTCACCCTTCTGGCACTGCTGCTCCAGGGTGTTGATGCCCTTGTCCACGTCTCCCAGCCGGAAGCAGCATGCCGCGTAATCCACCAGCAGCGTAACCCGCTGGCTCGGCGTCATGCCCGGAGCCTTCTGGTGCTTCACCAGGAACTCCTTCGCCTTCTGGTACTCTCCGTCCCGGATAATCATCAGGGCATAGGCCAGGTTGTATCGGGGATCGTTCAGTCCCTCCGCAAAAGCCTCTTCATACAGCTTCCGCGCTTCTTCCTTCTGGCCTTTCTGCTGAAGCCTGTATGCCTTGTTGGCTTTGATTGGTGTCAGAAAACCCATGTCATTATTGCTCCTTCAGTTTCCGTTTCAGTCTTTGCCAGCGGTATTGTAACTCATTTTGATCCGCTTGTACAGCATCGTCCTGTCCGAAACCCGGCTCACTGAGCCGGATAATCGCCTGTTCCGTCAGGCGGAGCGCCTCCGGGATGTCCCGCAGCACATGCTCCTCATACTTGGCCAGCTCCACATAGGGCGTCACGCCGCCCCGGCCTTCCCGGATCATCTGCCGCCAGACCTCCGCGGCCTCTTCCCGCTGTCCGCTCCGCCGGTAGCTGACCGCCAGCGCCGAGGAGGCCAGATCACCCATTCTCCCCCGGCTGGCCAGCCGGTAGCACCTGCGCGCCGGTTCCGTCTGGTTCACCCGTTCCAGCGCCCGGCCCATGGAATAGACGTCCTCGCTGAAACGGATCTTTTCCGGATGCTGATACAGTTCCGCCATGTGGTTCAGCAGGACGCAGAGGCTGGCAATATCCTGCGCGTTGTGTTTCAGGATATCCTCCAGCAGGGACATCTGTTTGGTTTTCAGGTAGGTAAAGTACCGCTGGGGCACCTCGCTTCCCGGCAGGTCGTCCTCCCGGGGTTTTCCCAGCACCACTTCCTCCAGCCGGCCCAGGTTGCAGCGTCCGAGACGAAGCTTCCACAGCCGCCGGCACATATGCAGCAGGTCCAGGTGCGGAAGGTCCAGGCAGTTCCGGCTCATCCGGTTCATCAGGAATCGGCTTTCCAGCAGCGGCACGTCAAAGGTAGTGCCGTTGAAGGTGCACAGCACGTCAAACTTCCCCAGTCCGGCGGCAACATGCTTCAGCAGGTAAGGTTCCTCCGGATAATCCCGCATCAGGAACTGGTGCACTTCAAATCCGTTGTCCGTCAGGAATCCCATTCCAACGAGAAAAGCCACCGTGCCGCTTCCGCCCAGACCGGTGGTTTCCGTATCCAGATACAGGATCCTCCGGGGATCAAAATCCTCCGGCATTTCCTTTTCACTCATCAGTGCCAGGGTATCCCGGGACAACTCCAGCGCGCCGGGAAATTCCTCCGCCGGCCGGTATACGGCAAAGTGGCGGCAGTCCCTGTCTTCCGTTTCCGGGGCGGACTGCCGGGTTCCGCCGGTGCCGCCTACCGCCCTGAGCTTATCCCGAAGGTTCATTTCGTCAGCTCCTTCAGCAGGCGGATCGCTGTACGCTTCCCGTCCTCCCCGACCTCACCCACCGGGCCGACACAGGAGGGGCAGCCATAGGCGCAGGGACAATCTTCCGCCACCTGCAGCGCCTTGCTCAGCAGCAGTTCCTTCATCCCGAAAGCCTTGTGGCTCAGGCCGATGCCGCCGGGCGTGTTGTCATAAAGCAGGATCGTCGGCTCATTGGTGATCGGGCTCTTGACCTGGTAGACCACGGCAATATCCTGCGGCGCGCACATCAGGTACAGCGGACATACGATGCGCAGCAGGTTTGCGATGCCCATCATCCCGTTCTTCAGCTGGTCGCTGGGAATCTTTGCCGCCAGCTTCTCCGGCAGGGTCCACCACATGGAGGTAGTATGCATATCCGTCTCCGGCAGCTGTACATGGCCGAAACCCAGCGTCTCATGGGTATCAAATTTGATTTTCTTGAACATCGTCACCAAGGCCGTGACCTTGATCTCGCCCAGTCCGGCGATTCCGCCCTGCGGGGTCTGCTCTTCCTTCTCGATATCCAGCAGGCTCAGGTTGATATTCAGGTCCGCGTCCGTGTAGTACCCGACGTCCACACTGCGGATGAAGGCCTTGCAGGCATCAAAGTCCAGCTTCTCCACCTGGAACTGGCGGCCCTCATGCATGTAGATGGCGTTCTCATGCAGCAGCATGGGCGCGGTGAACCGGTCCATCTCGCCCACCACCCGGTGGTGTGCCGGATCGGTAATATCGATAATAATGAAGTTTTCCGCCGCCGCGGACCGGAGGGAAATCTCGCTGGCCGGGAAATCCTCCGCGGACCAGTGATACCGCCCGTCCACATGGTGCAGGATTCCCTGCTCGTCCAGGTAGTCCAGCAGTTCCTGGGTGGACTGCGTGTTGCCGAATTTGTCTCCGTCCGCAAAGGGCAGCTCAAAGGCCGCGCACTTGAAATGGCTCAGCAGGATGTACAGGTTGTCCGGATTCAGCAGGGCGTTCTCCGGGCTCTGGGTCAGCAGATAATCCGGATGGTTCACGATATACTGGTCAATCGCCGCGGAAGAGGCGATAAAGAACACAATGCTGGTCCCTTTCCGTCTTCCGGCACGGCCCGCCTGCTGCCAGGCGCTGGCAATGGTTCCCGGATACCCGCACATCACGCAGGCGTCCAGCGCGCCGATGTCGATACCCAGCTCCAGCGCGTTGGTGGATACCACAGCGTCCACCTGTCCGTTCCGCAAGCCCTTTTCAATCTCCCGGCGTTCCCCGGGCAGATAGCCGCCCCGGTAGCCCCGGACTTTGCCGGCATTGCCCAGCGGATCCCGGACCATGTCCTTCAGGTAGCGGGTCAGCACTTCCACCGTCAGCCGGGACCGGGCAAAGGTAATGGCCTGGATGCCGTTCTTGAGCAGCATCCCGCTGATGGCCCGGGTAATCGGGATCGCGCCCTGGCGGATCCCCAGCTGCCGGTTCACCACCGGCGGGTTGTAGAACACAAAATGGCGCTCGCCCATGGGGGCACCGTTTTCATCGATCAGGGTCACCGTACGGCCGATCAGCGTCTCCGCCAGTTCCTTCGGATTGGCGATGGTGGCGCTGCAGAGAATGAACTGCGGATGACTGCCGTAGAACTCGCACAGGCGCATCAGCCGGCGGAGCACGTTGGCCAGGTTGCTGCCGAAGACGCCGCGGTAGGTGTGGATTTCGTCAATCACGATATACCGCAGGTTCTCAAACAGCTTGACCCACTTGGTGTGATGGGGCAGGATGCCGGAATGCAGCATATCCGGGTTGGTCACCACGATGTGGCCTGCCTGCCGCACGGCGCGGCGGGCCGCGGCGGGCGTATCCCCGTCGTATGTATAAGTTTTGATATCAACACCCATGCCTTCGATCATGTCATACAGCTCGCTGACCTGGTCGGCGGACAGGGCCTTTGTCGGAAACAGATAGAGCGCCCGGGAGTCCTCATTCTGCAGGATGGCGGAAAGCACGGGCAGGTTATAACACATCGTCTTGCCGGAAGCCGTGGGCGTCACGACGGTCACGTCTTCCCCGCGGGCAATGGCTTCCAGGCTTTTCGCCTGGTGGGTATAAAGGCTGTGGATCCCCCGCTGTGCCAGCACGGGAATGAGCCTGGGATCCAGGTTGTCCGGGAAGGGGGCAGTCTTTGCCGGCCGGGCAGGGATAACCTCCCACCGGGTGACATCCTTCATGAACTGGTTGTCCCGCCTGAGCTGCTCCGCAAGCTGAGCCACGTTCATTTTTACGTCCTCCCTCTTCCTGTGCTTTTTGTTCTCACCGATTGCCTTCATTATAAAAGTATCATTCTGCCAATGCAAGGCGAACAAACGGATTTGTCAGAATCTTTGATTCCGGAGAGAAAACATTTTTCGTTCTTGTCTGCATCCTGTTTTGTGCTATAATGGCACCCGTGTGCGCAAAAACGCACCGATGTAAGGAGTGAACAATACAAATGCGGACTGCAATATACGGAGCCGGTTCCCTGGGAACGGTGATGGGAGCCTATCTGACCCGGGAGGGCGTCCCGGTTGACCTGATCAACCGGAATCACGCCCATGTGGACGCCCTGAACCGATCCGGCGCCCACATCACGGGAACCGTTGATATGACCGTTCCGGTCAACGCCCTCCTGCCGGAGGATATGACCGGCAAATACGATATCATTTTCCTCATGACCAAGCAGCTGAATAACCACGAAACCGTCGCGTTCCTGAAAAACTACCTGGCCGGGGACGGCGTCATCGTCACCATGCAGAACGGCATTCCCGAGGACAGCATCGCGGAAATCGTTGGTCCTGAACATACCATCGGCGTCACCGTGGAATGGGGTGCCACCATGACCGCCCCCGGCAGCAGCCGGCTGACCTCCGATCCTGAAAGCCTTTCCTTCCATATGGGCAGCATGCCCGGCATTCCGGATAACAAGCTGGAGCAAGTCAAATCCGTGCTCGAGAAAATGTGCCCCGTGGTCATTGAAAACAACCTCCCCGGCGCCCGCTGGTCCAAACTGCTGATCAACGCCACCTTCTCCGGCCTGGGCACCGTCATGGGCGGAACCTTCGGGGATGTGGCAAAGGATCCGGAAGCCCGGAACCTCGCGGCCTCCTGCATGAAGGAAGTGATCGACGTGGGCCGTGCCGCCGGCGTCACTTTTGCCCCGGTCCAGGGCAAGGATCTCGTCAGCCTCTTCTACTGGTCCAATCCCTTCAAGAAAATGCTGGCCAAGCTGATCATGCCCATTGCCATGAAGAAGCATGCCGCCATCGAGCCCTCCATGCTGCAGGACCTGAAGAAGCATAAGCCCTGCGAAATCGACGCCATCAACGGTGTGGTCTGTGAAAAAGGCAGCCTGGAAGGCATTCCCACCCCGCTCAACGACCGGATCGTAAAGATCATCCATGAAATCCAGGAAGGCAAAAGAAAGCCCTCCAGGGAAAACCTGAAGGAACTGGAAATGTGCCCGAATCTCTGATCCCGGCATCATCATAAAACCGGAGCAGTTTACACTGCTCCGGTTCTTTTTTACTTGTTCTTCAGCCGTTTGTCCAGCCGTGCGGCCAGCCAGGTTCCGGAAGACTGGATGATCTGGGTAATCACCACCAGCACGATCACCGCCAGGTACAGTACCGCGTAACGGTACCGCTGGTATCCGTAGGCCAGGGCCAGCTTACCGAGACCGCCGCCGCCTACCGCGCCGGACATGGCCGTATAGCCCATGATGGTTGTAATCGCCAGCGTGATATTGGTCACCAGGCTGGGGACGCTTTCCGGCAGCATCACATGCAGGACGATCTGCATGGGGGACGCGCCCATGGACTGGGCCGTCTCAATAATGTTGGGATTCACTTCACGCAGGCTGGATTCCACCAGTCGCGCAATGAACGGGAACGCGGCAATGGTCAGCGGGACAATGGAAGCCACCGTACCCAGAGAAGTTCCGACGATCACACGAGTCAGCGGAATAATCATCACCATCAGGATAATGAACGGAATGGAACGCAGCAGGTTAATCAGCACGTTCAGGAATCCCATCAGTGAGGCCGGCAGGGGCCGGATGCCCTTCTTTTCGCCTGTCACAAGCAGCACACCCAGCGGCAGGCCGATGATCACGGCAAAAAGTGTGGCAAGCAGGGTGGAATAAAGGGTTTCCCAGATAGCAAAGGGGAATTCGTTCTGCAGGCATTCCCAGGCTTCCTGCAGGCGTTCCGGGGTAAAAGCATTGGCAAAGTTATTCATGCTTCCACCTCCTTCGCGGCGTATTCCGCTTCAACCTGTACGGTAATATCCGGTGTGGCGCTCAGGTAGGTAACTGCTTTGGCCAGGTTCTCCGGTGAGCCTGGAATATCCAGCAGCATATAGCCGTAGGCACGGTCTCCCACCGAACGGGTGGAAGCGCCGAGAATACTTGCCATAATGCCGCAGTCTATTGCCATCTTTGCGATCAGGGGCTCCCGGGACGCCACAGCGCCGTTGAAAATCACCCGTATACGCTGTCCGCCTTCCGGGAAAACAGAACCGCCGTCCGCGCTTTCCGGATAGATCAGGTTCCGGGTCGCGTTGGCACGGGGATTGGAGAAGACCTCCGCCACGCCGCCTTCCTCCACCACTTCGCCGTTTTCCAGGATTGCCACACGGTTGCAGACCTCCTGTACAACGCTCATCTGGTGGGTAATAACGATCACGGTGATCCCCAGTTTTTTATTGATATCCCGGATCAGCTCCAGGATGGAATGCGTTGTTTTCGGATCCAGCGCGGATGTCGCCTCGTCGCACAGGAGCACATCCGGTTCCGTCGCCAGCGCACGGGCGATGGCCACACGCTGCTGCTGGCCGCCGGACAGCTGGGCCGGATAGCTGTTGGCCTTATCCGGCAGGTCCACCAGTGCCAGCAATTCCCGTGCTTTTGCTTCCGCCGTCTTCCGGTCAATTCCGCCAAGCCGGAGGGGCAGCATCACGTTCTTCAGGCAGGTCCGCTGCATCAGCAGGTTAAAGCCCTGGAAGATCATGGTGATCTTCCGCCGCATGGCACGCAGGTCCTTCTGTTTCAGTGCGCCGATATCCTTGCCGTTTACCAGCACAGAACCCTCCGTGGGTCTCTCCAGCATGTTGATGCACCGTACCAGCGTACTCTTACCGGCGCCGCTCATGCCGATGATCCCGTAGATATCCCCGTCCTGGATCGTCAGGTTGATGTGGCGCAGCGCGTCCACAGACCCATCCATCGTCTCAAACTGCTTGGACAGATTCTTCAGCTCAATCATGTCAAAGCCTCCGTCTTCCCGAAATACAACCTATTATAGTAAGAAACCGCTTCAAAGCGCAATCCCTTTTTCCGATGGAAAAGGCATCCGGGGTTTTCCCGGATGCCTTTGTCTTCAAAGCCTGAAGATTATTCAGCCAGTCCCAGCGCAGCCAGGTCAGCCTGCTGTCCGGCATAGAGGCCCATGGGCTCCACATGAACACCGGCGATGGTCACCAGGTTGGTGCCGTTGTTGGCGTTGAAGTCATCCTGGTAGGGCTGATGGGCGAAGAAGTTCGCGAAAGCGTCTCCGTCGTTCACAGCGGTGTTGGGAGTCACATAGTCATCCACCACGGTCACTTCCACGTTGATTTCCTTCTCAGCCAGGATGTCCTTGACAATCGCCAGCACAAAGGAGTGGGGATCCAGCGTGGCAACCACTTTGATGGTCTCGCCCTTCAGTGCGTCGTAGTCCACGGTGGCATCGAAACCGTCGGTGGGATTCTCCACCACGGAGATGGCCTGGCCTTCATAGGAAGCGAAGTAGTCCACAACCTTCTGGCTCAGCGCTGCAGCAGCCAGGGCCTTAGCCTTGTCGCTGTCCTTGTCCGCTTCGTTCACGCTGATCACGTTCACGTAAGGGGATTCGGCATTCTCATACAGCAGGGCGGCAGGCAGTTCGGCAGCCAGGGCATAGTTGCCGTTGATGATGGCGTAGTCCACATCGGGCAGGGCGTTGGGAACCAGCGCGGCTTCCACTTCGACAAACTCGATGTTCAGGGGATTCTCGGTAATATCTTTCACCGTTGCGGTGATACCGGCGTTTTCGTCAACCTTCAGCAGTCCGTATGCCTGCAGCAGCAGGAGGGCACGGCCTTCGTTGGTAGCGTCATTGGGAACGGCAATCTTGATACCGTCGGCGAAAGCGGCAGTCAGGGACAGGGTCAGTACCAGGGCAACCAGCAGAGCAATGATCTTTTTCATGGGAGTATCTCCTTTCATATTTCAAAACATAGTTTCAATCAGTTTAATCGGGGCGACGCATTCGATTCAGGCAACATCGGCACATTCGATCGTCCCGCCAGGTTGTTTTTCCTTTCACAGCGTCTCCCTCCCTCGTTCGTTGATGGTACGTATTATAGCCGCCGGATTTTCCCCTGTCCAATACCTGTAAACAATACGTTGTTATAGGCTGAATCTATAATATATACTGTATACAAGATTGATCCTTATAACCTGTTTTTCTCTTAAAGTGGGGATTATGTGTCGTTTTGTGTTCAATCAACCGACGATCTTTTTTATATTGTGTCATGACATATGCAGTATTGTGCTGAATTTGTGTAAAAATGTGGGGATTGCAAATTGTACTTGCCCATTCTTAACCAGTTAATGCTTCCCTGTTGACAGTCTCCATTTCTTCTGCTATTATTCAGTTAAACGATTAAACGATTGTTTAATCGTAATGAAAGTGAGGTGCCTTGATCATGAAAAAGACCTATAAAATCGAAGTGGACTGCGCAAACTGCGCCAATAAGATGGAAGATGCTGCCCGGAACACCGCCGGTGTAAAAGAAGTCACCGTCAACTTCATGGCCCAGAAAATGATTGTTGAATTTGACGAAGGCACCGAGGCCTCTGCCGTTATGAAGAATGTGCTTTCCGCCTGCAAAAAGGTGGAAGAGGATTGCGAAATCTACCTTTAATGGATACACCCCGGTAAACCATCCGGGTAAAGGAGCGGACATATGACAAAAAAGCAGAAGAAGATGCTGATCCGGATTCTCATCGCCGCAGCACTGATGCTGGTCCTTCGGTTTGTGCCGCTGCCGGTTTCCGGAATTCCGCTGTTCCTGCTCTGGCTGATTCCCTACTTTATCATCGGCTATGATATCCTGCGAAAGGCCTGGAAGGGCATCCTGAACCGCCAGGTTTTCGATGAAAACTTTCTCATGGCCGTGGCCACCCTCGGCGCCTTGGCCATCGGCCTGCTGAAAACCGGCGATTATGACGAGGCCGTCGCCGTAATGCTGTTTTACCAGATCGGCGAACTGTTCCAGAGCTATGCCGTAGGCAAAAGCCGCCGGAATATCAGCGAGCTGATGGACATCCGGCCGGATTACGCCAACGTTGAGCAGGACGGACAACTGGTAAAGGTGGATCCGGACGAGGTGGAAATCGGCACCGTCATCACGGTGAATCCCGGGGAAAAGATCCCGCTGGACGGCATTGTGGAGGATGGAGAATCCAGCCTGAACACCAGCGCCCTGACCGGGGAAAGCGTTCCCCGGGATGTGAAGCCGGGAGATGAAGTCATCAGCGGCTGCATCAACATGAGCGGCCTGCTGCGCATCCGGACCACCAAGGTCTTCGGGGAATCCACCGTCAGCAAGGTGCTGGACCTGGTGGAGAACGCCTCCTCCCGCAAGTCCCGCTCCGAGAACTTCATTGCTCGTTTCGCCCGGTATTACACTCCGGTGGTCGTCTTCAGCGCGCTTGCGCTGGCGCTGCTTCCTCCCCTGGTTCGTCTGGTCATCGGACAGTCACCGGAATGGGGCAACTGGATTTACCGCGCCCTGACCTTCCTGGTTATCAGCTGTCCCTGCGCGCTGGTCATCAGCATCCCGCTGAGCTTCTTCGCCGGTATCGGCGGCGCGGGTAAGGCCGGCATCCTGGTCAAGGGCTCCAATTACCTGGAGGCGCTGGCCAGCACCGGAACGGTGGTCTTTGACAAAACCGGCACCCTGACCATGGGCGTCTTCGACGTGGTGGACATCCATCACAGTGAGCTGGACCGGGAAACCATGCTGGAATACGCCGCCCTGGCGGAAAGCGCCTCTTCCCATCCCATCGCCGTCAGCATCCGGAAGGCCTGGGGCAAACCCATCGACCTGTCCCGGGTAGGCAAAGTGGAGGAGATCGGCGGGAACGGCGTTGTCGTGGAGATTGACGGCCGCCAGGTGGCTGCCGGAAACAGCCGGCTTATGCGCCATCTGGGTATCGAACCCATTGAATGCCACAGCGCCGGCACCATCGTCCACATGGCAATTGGCAATGCGTACGCGGGACACATCGTCATTTCTGACGTTATCAAACCCGATGCCGCAGACGCCATTGCCGCCCTGAAACGGGCCGGCGTCCGTTCCACGGTCATGCTGACCGGCGACGGTCCTTCCGCTGCCGCCCAGGTTGCGGAAGCCCTGGGCATCGACCGGGTCCACAGCGACCTGCTACCGGGTGACAAGGTGGAAAAGGTAGAGGAACTGCTCAGTGCAAAGAAGCCCGGTGAAACCCTGGCCTTTGTGGGTGACGGCATCAATGACGCACCGGTACTCAGCCGGGCGGACCTGGGAATCGCCATGGGCGCCATGGGCTCGGACGCCGCCATTGAAGCCGCGGACGTTGTCCTCATGGACGATGATCCCCTGAAGGTTTCCAAAGCCATCCGGATTGCCCGCAAGTGCATGGGCATCGTCCGGGAAAACATCATTTTCGCCCTGGGCATCAAGCTCGCCTGCCTGGTACTCGGAGCGCTGGGTATCGCCAATATGTGGCTGGCTGTCTTTGCCGACGTGGGCGTGATGATCCTGGCTGTGCTCAATGCCATCCGCGCCCTGTTTGTCCGGAACCTGTAACACGGAAGGAGAATGCGACATGGAAGAGAAAAAGCTGCCCCATGACCACCATTGCGGGATCGAAGAGCAGTTCGATCATATGCCTGCCCCGGAAGCTTTCGGCGCCACCGCCGAGCTCTTCAAGCTGCTGGGCGACCCGACCCGTGTCCGGCTTTTCTGGCTGCTCTGCCACTGCGAGGAATGCGTGCTGAACCTGTCTGTGATGATGAACATGTCCAGCCCCGCCCTTTCCCACCACCTGAAGCTGCTCAAAGCCTGCGGGCTCATCGTCAGCCGCCGGGAAGGCAAGGAAGTCTATTACCGTGCCGCGGACAATGTGCAAGCTGCCGAACTGCATCACGTCATCGAACATGTAGCGGAGATCGCCTGCCCGGATTAATCCTGAATAAGCGAAAAGATATGAGGGGACGGTTCAGAACCGTCCCCTTTCGCATAAAATGCTGTAGCGGTTTGGCCTGATCTGTCGTATAATGGCGTCAGCTTACAGACGCACAAAACCCGGCAGGAGAAAAAGATGAACGCGAGAGAATTTCTGGATATTCTGCATATGGCCGAACGGCTGAAGGATACCCCGCGGCACTGCACCACGTCGAAGGGAAGAACGGAAAGTGTTGCCGAGCACAGCTGGAGGATCTCCCTGATGGCATTCCTGCTCCGGCACGAGTTTCCGGAGCTCGATATGGATAAAGTAGTGGATATGTGCCTGATCCACGATCTGGGGGAATGCTTTACCGGGGATATCCCGACCTTCCTGAAGACCAGTGCGGACAGGGAAACCGAGGATTCGCTGCTGGATCAGTGGGTGAAATCCCTGCCGGCGGAAGTGTCCGCCGACCTGGCTGCCCTGTACCGGGAAATGGACGCCCAGGAGACCATGGAATCCAAAGTCTATAAAGCCATGGACAAGCTGGAGGCTTTAATCCAGCATAATGAATCTCCCTTGAACACCTGGTCGGACAATGAGTATGAGCTGAACAAAACCTACGCCTTTGATACCGTGGTCTTCTCCGACTGGCTGATGAACCTGCGGAAAGAAATCCTTGCGGATACCCTGGTGAAGATGGAGACAGAAAAGCCGCTCACGAAGGAAAACAAAGCGGGAAAGAGCAGTCCGCCAAAACCGGTCCGTAAACCCGAAGCACAGTCCAAAGCTGCCCCGGCGAAGCCCCGCACGAAAGTGGCGATCCGCAGGCCTGACCGTGCTGCATGGAAGGCTGACGGGGAATTTGAGGCTCCTGTACCGGCACCTGCCGTCCCTGCTCCTGTAAGAAAAGCAATGGAAGCAAAAGAAACAGGCGATGCAGCCCGGCGCAACCGGGCGCTGGTGGCGGACCTGGAAAGGGATGCCATGATCGCTGCCAAGGAGGCCGACATGCCGACTATCCGGTTCCCGGAGAATGATGACAAATATAATGTTTCCCGGAAGCATAAAAAAGATCAGGCCTGAGGCCTGATCTTTTCGTTTATCTTTCTTCAGATATCATATTTTTTCAGCAGCAGATCCAGTCCTTCCCGCAGCAGGATGGCTTCCCCGACGCCTTCCCGCTTCGCCAGCTTGGCCAGCCGCTGCAGCTGGTCCTGGGTGAAATGGCTGGTCTTGGGCACCATTTTTTCTTCCTTGGCCATGGTCACCTTGTTACCACCGGCAACCTTTGCCCGGTAAAGCGCGCCGTCCGCCTTCCGGATCAGTTCCGCGCAACGGCTGGCGTCCTCAAATGCCGTCGCCATGCCGATGGTGATGGTCTGCCGTTCCCCGTCCGGCGTTTTTACGCTGTAGTTGTTCTTCAGGTCGTTCAGCAGCAGGAAGATTTCCTCCCTCTCCAGCGTTCCCCGGAAGATGACGCCGAATTCGTCCCCGCCGATCCGGAAAACCTTCGCGCCCTCCGGCAGGTTGTCCCGGATATATTTCCCTGCCTCGATCAGGATCTGGTCTCCTGTTTCCCGGCTGAAGTCCTTGTTGATATGGTCAAACCGGTCACAGTCAATCAGGGCAATGGCCACCACTTCGCCGTTCGCTTCCGCGTCCGAATTCAGGATCCCGGTCAGTTCCTCGTCAAAAGCGTCTCCGACCGGGAACTGCAGTGCATCGTTCACCGCTGAAATCTTCTTTTCCGCGTGGATCCGTCCCAGTGCCTTATGTTCTTCCGCGGTAATCGGTCTCACCTTTTCGTTCTTCGCTGCCATGTTATATTCTCCTTTTGGTAATTTTCTGTGATATTATTTCTAAAATAATATCTGTTTGCTAATATGTATCACATCATTCTTTTTCTGTCAATACCCAAAACAAAAAATCCGGAAAAACTTTCCGGATTTTCCTTGCATTCCGTCAAATGCAGCAAAACAAATCATCACATCAGAGCGTCCGGGCTGTAACCCGGCGCTCTGATATTTCATGTGTGAAGCACATTTCATATTCGACAAAGTCGAATATTTCACATCAGCCGCAGGCTGATATTTCATTTCCGATTTAAGCCTGCGACTTAAACCGGAATACATTCCAGGATTCCTTCTTTAATACTGCGGTGAGAATTCCCTTTTCCGCCCGGGTATCTTCATTCCTGCGGGGCAGGATCCGGTCAGGGTGATCCCAGGTATTAGCCGCGTGCTCATCCTCCGCGAACATTTCAATGTGTTCCGCCAGCTTCCAGCCTTCAAAGCCGCGCACGTCCAGCTTCAGTTCCTGTTCCTCCGCCGGATCGCCGTTGATCACAAACACGGTCAGTTCCCCGGCTTCCTCGTTCAGCGCCGCGGCCGCCTGCACCGTTTGTACGCCGGTAAAGCCTCCATACTGGTTCATATCGTCAATGGCATATCCCGGAACGTCATAGGTATCACAGCTGACCTCACACTGCAGGGATACGCCTTTCGCCCAGCGGATCATCTGGGTAAAGGGATAATGGGCCGCACCCTTCCACACATGCTCCCGGTCCGTTACGCACAGTGCGCCGAGGCCGCCGGTGGCGCAGCCGATCTTGATCCGGTCCGCGTGGCGCAGCATCACCAGCATAGTGCTGGCCATACCCAGCGTCTGGAGCATTTCATGGTCCCTCGGCGGATTCCGGAGGGTGGACCAGTCGTCCGGATCATGCCGGACATAGGTCCTGCCGGGCACAAAGACGCCGAACATGTCCGCGTTCTGCCGTCCCGCCAGGCCCAGGTGCATTTCTCCCTTCGGCCGGATCATGCTGCCGTATTCATCCAGGGCCAGCATCATCTTCCGCGGGGAGCGGATCTTCGTCTTCACAAAATCGCACAGGGCGATCTCCGTACGGATATAATCCTCAAACGCCTGGTATCCTGCCAGCAGCGCCTGCGGCATTTCCGGAGGAGCCGGATGGTAATGATGCAGGGAGATATAATCCACCGCCGCGTAGCACTGTTCCAGCACCTGCAGGTCCCAGTCCGGATAATGATTCAGGAAGGGAGAACTGGATACACAGGCAATGGTCTCAATAGACGGATCCACCCATTTCATGGCCTTGCTGGTTTCATGCGCCAGCACGCCGTAGCCCCGGGGATCCTTTTCCCAGGACGCGATCTGCCACGGTCCGTCCATCTCGTTGCCCAGGCACCAGGTCTTGACCTTGTAAGGCTCCGCGTGGCCGTTTTTCTTCCTCAGATCTGACCACCAGGTTCCGCCCTGGAAGTTGGTATATTCCACGCAGTCCGCCGCGTCCTGCAGCGTCCCCGTTCCCAGGTTCACGGTATAGATTGCTTCCGTTCCGGCCTTTTCCGCCCACTGCAGGTACTCGTCATGGCCCACGTCGTTGGGAATATACTGGAACCACGCCATGTCCAGATGGGTTTTCCGCTGTTCTTTCGGGCCGATGGAATCCTTCCACTGCCAGCCGGATACAAAGTTTCCGCCCGGCAGGCGCACCGCCGGAAGCCCGGTTTCCTTCAGCGCTTCGTAGAAATCCTTCCGCAGTCCCTGTTCATCCGCCTCGGGATGCTTCGGGTTATACATACTGCCGTTGACCATGGATCCGATCGGTTCCAGAAACGCGCCGAACAGCCGTCCGGATATTTCCCCGATTTTAAATTCCGGATGAAGTGTTATCCCGGCCTTTTTCATTTCTTCTGTCTCCCTTTGTTTATTATTGCAGGCTGATGGCTGTAACGGTGAATTTCTTTCCTTCTTCCGTCACCCTGATTTCCAGCGTATGCTCCGCGGCCTCTTTTCCATCCAGAACCAGCGCTACTTCGCTCTGGCCCCATTTATCATTGCCGCCCCGGACCTTCCGGACCACCTTGCCGTCGATCAGGATCTCCGCCGTGCCGAAATCCTTGTTGTTGGTAGCTTTCCAGGCAACCAGGCATTTCCGGAAAACACCCTTTACTGTCAGCGGATCCATCGGATCCTTCACATCATGATAGAAATTCTTCCCGCAGACCTGACCGATCGGCTGGTTGCGGTAACTGGAAGAATCCGATCCCGGGAAACCGTTCCGTTCCACAATGAACTCATCCGTTTCCGTTTCACCGAAAATCGTCTTCAGGCCCATGAAGTCCGTTCCGTATACCGGCTTCACATCCAGATTCGGAGCTTCATCCGTTTTCGCTCCTGCCGCCTCCTCCACTGCCTGCATCAGGCAGTCTGTCATGATCCGGTGTCCCAGGGAGGTCGGATGGTATTCGTCGGCAAAGAAGCCTTCCGGCGTCAGTTTCTTGCCGATGTGGGCGTAGAATCCGTCCTTGATGGAAACCATCATCAGGTCATAGTTCTTCCCGATCTTCTTCAGTTCATCCTGCAGGTTGAACCCGTTCCGGAACACCGCAAACAGCAGGATCACCGTCGGCTCATTCGGCGCGTCCAGGATTTCCTTCACCATGGATTCAAAGCACCGGTGCCCGGTCGGCTCCTGCCAGTCATTCACGGAAAACTCAATCACCACGATATCCGGCAGTCCGTCCGCGTCCGTACCCGGTACCCGGTTCACAATCTCCCGCTGATAACGCATATAACCAAAGGGAGAAGGCGTTCCGCCCACACCCGCGTTGACAAAGCACACATTGGAGCCGTCCTCTGCGCCGTAGGCCTTCTTAAACCTGTCGTGGAACCGGGCTGCCCAGCAGTCCTGATAAGTGCCGGCTCCCGCGCCTTCCGTAATGGATCCGCCGATGGTGGCCAGCGTGACTACCTCACCGCGCTGTGCCCGGGCGATGACATTCTTCAGCCTAGCGTTGTTTCCCGTGCTCATGACGGAATCCTTCAGCGCCTGGAGGTACCATTCCTTTTCAAACATTGTTTTCTTTGTTTCTCCCCATGCGGTATTGGTCCACAGCAGCACCAGCACCGCCAGCGCCGCCGCCCATCTTTTCACTTTCATCTCTCCGGCTCCCCGTTTCAGATGCTTTGTTCATAGCATACCTGCGCCCGTCAGGCGCGTCAAGCACCAATCTTGCTCCCCCTTGCGGATTTCCGGCAACATCGTTACAATGTACTGCGGCGTGGTACCCAAGCCCCGCCGGTTGATACAGAAAGGACCCGTATAATGGAAAAAGAAAACCTTACCTGGGAGGAAGTCTCCACAGAGCATATCGTCCAGGACGAGTGGATTGACTTCCGCAAATCCGCCTACCGTTCCCCAGACGGCCGGATTTTCCAGCCTTATTACAGTTTTACCCGCCGGAACTACGTCGTGATTGTCGCCTCGGATGAGGAAGGACAGTTCCTGTGCGTCCGCCAGTTCAGGCACGGCATCAGGGAGGTCACCACTGAGTTCCCCGCCGGTGCCATTGAACAGAAGGATGGAGAGGATCCCGCGGAAGCCGCCCTGCGCGCCGCCAAAAGAGAGCTCCGGGAAGAAACCGGCTATGAATCCGATCACTGGCGCCCGCTGCTGACGATCCCGGCCAACGCCACCATCTGCGATAACTACGCCTGGCTTTTTGCCGCTGAAAACTGCCGGAAAACCTCCGTCCAGGAACTGGACGAGATGGAGCGGATCAATGTGCTGAAGCATTCCGCAGAAGAAATTGACGCCATGCTTGCAGGCGGCAGCTTCCCGCAGGCCGTCCACGCGCTGGCCTGGCTGCTGTCAAAACAGGCATAACCCCGGATATCATCATTAAAGAACCGTTCTATTTTTCCGGATTTGGAAGGATAGAACGGTTTTTTCTTTCCGATCAACTCTGTTTCCAGGCCGAAACGCAAGTAAAATCAATCCTGTAAGAACTATCCGAAAGAGGTGTTTCTCCGGGAGAAAAAAGAAAAAAGGGGTCTTCTCAAAATCGGTCAACGGAATTATGATGCCATTGACCGGATCGGTCAACGGAGGTGCACCATCCATGAATGAAAAGTTCTTTTCCCTGCCAGCGGAAAAGCAGCAGGCGATCCTGAATGCGGGATACCGGGTCTTTTCCCGGAACGCCTACAAGAACAGCCCTATGAGTGAGATCGCGGAGGCGGCAGGTATCAGCAAAGCCCTGCTGTTCCATTATTTTCACAACAAGAAGGAGCTGTACCTGTATCTCTGGGAAACAAGCGCCGAAACCACCATTGAGTACATGACCCGTTTCGGCTGCTATGACCGGACGGACCTGTTTGACGCCATGGAACTGGGAACCATTGCCAAACTGGAAATCATGCGGCTGTACCCGGATATGAGCAATTTCACCGTGAAAGCATTTTATGAAAAAGATCCGGAAGTATGCTCAGAGATCCAGGAAAGCTATCACCGGCATTTCAACCTGAAGGTTGACCGGATCCGGCTCAATCTGGAACCGGACCAGTTTGTCCCCGGGCTGGATATTCCGATGATGTACCGTGAAATGTACTGGGCCGCGGAAGGATACCTCTGGGAAATGCTGCAGGCCGGCGATCTGGACATTGACCGGGTTGAAAAGGATTTCCGGAAGCTGATGGCTTTCTGGAAAAACAATTACAAGAAAAAGGATTAAACACGGTTTCAGGCTGCAATCAGCCGGATGAACCGTATGAAAAGAGGGAGTCACTTGGAAAACAAAGCGATCTTCGCCGAAAACCTGACAAAGTTTTACGGCAAAGCCCGGGGTATTGACGGGTTGAATCTGGAAGTAGCCCCCGGTGAATTCTTCGGGTTCATCGGACCCAACGGTGCCGGGAAATCCACCACCATCCGCACCCTGCTGGGCCTGATTTCGCCGACTGCCGGCAAAGGCCGGGTTTTCGGTATGGATATTGTGAAGAACAAAAAAGCCATTCTGGAACGGGTCGGATACCTGCCCTCAGATACCGCCTTCTATAACGGCATGAAGGTCCGGGATATGCTGAAACTGTCCGCGGATCTGCGCCGGAAAGACTGCAGCGCCGCATCGGCGGAACTTTGTGAACGCTTGCAGCTGGATCGGGACAGGAAGGTGGAAGACCTGTCCTTCGGCAACCGGAAAAAAGTCGGCATCGTCTGCGCTCTGCAGCACGATCCGGAGCTGCTGATCCTGGACGAGCCTACCGGCGGCCTGGATCCCCTGATGCAGCACGAATTCTTCAGCATTCTCCAGGAGCATAACCGGAAGGGAGCCACCGTATTCCTTTCCAGCCATATCCTGTCTGAAATACAGCGTTACTGCAGCCGGGCGGCTGTTATCCGCGAGGGAAAGATTATCGCCTGCGACAGCGTGGAAAAGCTGGCCAAAACCGGTGCCCGCCGCGTTACCCTTCGGGGCAGCCTGAAACCGGACGCCCTGCCTGAAGCCCGGGACTGGAAGGAAGCGGACGGCGCGGTCAGCTTCCTCTACAACGGGGATATGAATCAGCTGGTCCGTACGCTGGCCGCCGCAGATATCCGCGAGCTGACTGTTGCGGAGCCGGATCTGGAAGAAATTGTCCTCCATTTTTATGAGAAAGGCGGTGACCAGGTATGACCCTGATCCGTCATGAACTGAAGCAGGCCTGGAAAGCGCTTCTGATCTGGACCCTGTCCATCGGCGCGTTTATCGTCATCTGCCTGTTTATGTATCCCGAGATGAAGAGCCAGATGAACAGCATCAGCTCCATCTTTTCCTCCATGGGCATGTTCTCCTCCGCTTTCGGGCTGGACACGCTGGACTTCGGTTCCCTGAAGGGATTCTACGGGATTGAATGCGGCAACATCCTCGGCATCGGCGGCGCGCTGTTTGCCGCACTGATCGGCATTGCCGCCCTGGCAAACGAAGAAAAGAACGGCACAGCGGAGTTCCTGCTGACACATCCCCTGCGCCGCACTGAAATCATCACTGCCAAGCTCATCTCCGTCCTGATCCAGACCCTGATCCTGAATGGGGCCGTCTGGCTCATGGCTGTCGGTTCCATCGCCGTCATCGGCGAGCCTGTTCCGTGGAAGGAAATCACGCTGCTTCATACAGCCTACTTCCTGCTGCAGGTGGAACTGGCCTGTGTCTGCTTCGGCATCTCCGCCTTCCTGTGGAAGGGCGGCATCGGCATCGGGCTGGGACTGGCCATCGCCCTGTATTTCATGAATATCATCGGCAACCTGACCAGCAAGGCCGACGTGCTGAAATACATCACACCCTTCGGTTATGCCGACGGCTCGGAGATTTTCAATAAAGGCGCCCTGGACGGCTGCAAGCTGCTGATCGGCCTTGCGGTTTCCCTCATTGGCGTCGCCCTGGCTTACTGGAAATACAATCAAAAAGATATCCGGTAATCCGCCGGATATCTCAATCATCAAAGTTCCTTTTCCCCTCCGGAATAAAGATCCTGGTACAATCCCAGTTCAATCAGTTTGTTCCGGAGGCTTTTCATATCCTCCCAGGCTTCCTTCTTCTTGTCCGGATCCCGGAGCAGCGCCGACGGATGATAGGTCGGCATCATCCACACGCCCTTCCGTTCCGTCCATTTTCCCCGCTCCCGGGTAATCCGGATTTCCGGATCCAGCACGTTCCGGGCTGCGGTACTGCCCAGCAGCACGATCACCTTCGGCCGGATCAGCCAGGTCTGCATCCGCAGGTGAATCCGGCAGGCTTCCGCCTCCTCCGGCGTCGGTACCCGGTTGTGGGGCGGACGGCATTTCACAATATTGCAGATATATACCCGGTCCCGGGGCAGCTGGATCGCTTCCAGCATTTTTGTCAGCAGCTGTCCCGCTGCCCCGACAAAGGCAAGCCCCTCCTCGTCCTCTGTCTGTCCCGGGCCTTCTCCGATAAACATCAGCGGGGACTGCCGGTCTCCCTGTCCGGGAACCTTGTGCAGGATATGCTGGCAAAGGGGGCAGAGCCTGCATTCCGCCACCTGCTTATCAAAAAGCTCCCAGGTGATCTCCGGCATGATATAACCTCCCTGTTCCGGGTTTGTGTTCTGATGGTACAAAGTATAGCACAGGAAAAAGGCCTCAACAAGCGACACCCGCCGGGGCTTCCTTGTTGACATCCTTCCCGTATGCTATACTCTTCCTGCCAGAAAAAGACAGGGGGATATCATCAGATGAGCGCACAGGAGCAAAGAATCCAGCATCCCTTCGGGCCGCTTTTCTGTCCGGAAAGCCGGATCCTGATCCTTGGGTCTTTCCCTTCGGTGAAATCCAGGGAGCAGAACTTCTTCTACGGTCATCCGCAGAACCGGTTCTGGAAGGTAATCGCCGCCCTGTTTGACCGGCCGGTACCGACATCCATTCCCGAAAAAAAAGAACTGATCCTGAGTCATGGACTGGCGCTCTGGGATTCCATCGCCAGCTGCGTCATCACCGGTTCCTCGGATGCCAGCATCCGGGAGGTCCGGGCCAATGATCTCAGGATCATCCTGGATTCCTGTCCGATTGAGCGGATTTACTGCAACGGACGGAAATCCCATGAAATGTATAACAGGTATATTCTTCCCGCCCTGGGAAGGGAGGCCGTCTGCCTTCCCTCCACCAGTCCGGCCAACGCCCAGTGGTCGCTGGAAAAGCTGACCGCCGCCTGGGCTGTCCTGAAAGAATAATCCATCCGGATCAGAAATGATCCTCCACCAGGATGGGCTTGCGTACAAACACCTTTTCGAGCACGGCTTCGTTGCCGGACACCGTCACGTCAGGCCGGTACATTGCTTCAGCCAGGTTCACGGCGCCGACCGCCATCTGGCCGAAGGCCTGGATGGAAACCATCAGGTTCGGCGTCTCTTCTGTCTGTTCAACGCTGTTTCCGCAGACCTTCCAGGTTCCGTTGTTTTCAGAAATCTGCGCGTCGCCTTCCACCCGGATGACAAATGGGCTGTCATCCGGTTTTTTGATAATTTCCAGAATCCGCTTCACGTTCATCGCCCGGACCATATAACTCTGGGTAGCCGTCTGCTGGATATCGTAAGCCCGGGGCGTCTGGATCACGGAAAGCAGCTGCAGGCAGGAAGGCAGGAACATCCGGATAGTGCCGTAGTCCGCGGTAAAACGGGCCAGGAAGCCCAGGATCGCGTAGAATCCGGCTTTGCCGTCCCAGGCGATGTCCTTCACAGTCAGGATCGCCGCCGGATCGTTCCGCACATCCTGGAAGATCAGGTAAGCCACGGTTTTTCCGTTTTCCTTAAGCAGGTAGCAGAACTTCCGGTCCTTATAGTATTCTCCCTTGATGAGATCCAGCATCATTTTGTCATCCCGGTACATGGCCAGGTTGAAGCTGTCCGCAAACCGGTTGTACAGGGCTGTATACTCGCTTACCGGATCACCGGGCTTCCACAGTTCCGCGTCCCCGGAAAAGCGGTAGCCGCTCAGCACGGCCGGTACAAACTCGTAATGATCCTGCCACCGGACGGTTTCATAGCCGAACTTACGGTAAAACGCATGGTTGAAGGGATACAGGGCGGAGATAATCTCCCCGTTCCGGTAAGCTTCCGGAATCAGCTTTTCGAAGATCGCCTTCACGGCGCCGGTGTTCCGGTATTCCGGCAGCGTGGACACAGCGCCGATTCCGCCGTTCCGGACCCGCTGCCCGTCCAGGCGCGTTTCATAGTGGTTATTGATAATCCGGGCCATCACTTTTCCGTCTTCGGAAAATGCACCCCAGTCCTCATCCTGGCTCTTCAGGCTCTCCTCCCGGTTCTTCTCCGGATCTTCCATCTTCATATGGAAAGCCACGGTGGAAATCAGGTTCGCCTCAAAATGTTCTTCCGGTTTCAGTAGACGTACTTCCATTCTTTTTTCTCCTGTTGTGTGTTTCTCTTATTCCAGGCCGGTCTTTTATTCAGCCGGCCAGTTTTCCTTTATATCCGGCAGGATATTCCAGTCCGCGGGCAGCCAGTCCACCGTGTCCAGTTCTTCCCTGCCCAGCCATTTTGCAGCTTCATGCTCCAGCAGTTTCGGTTCCCCGGAGGTGATTTCGCACCGGAAACACTGCATGGAAAGGTGGAACTCGGGATAGTCGTACTCCACGTCACAGACGTGGGAAAGCACGGTGATCCCGGTGTCCAATTCCTCCCGGATTTCCCGAACCAATGCTTCCTCCGGCGTTTCCCCGGGCTCGATTTTCCCGCCGGGAAACTCCCAGTAGTCCCGCCAGGCGCCGTATCCCCGCTGCGTGGCAAAAAGCTTTCCCTCATGGAAGATCAGCGCTGCCACCACCTGAATGGTTTTCATTCCTGTATCCTGCCTTCTGCTTGTTTACTCAATTCCGGTCATGTCGTAGTTTTCCAGCCAGTTCTTCGCTGTGCTGCAGACCGTCTTCAGGCACTCCTCATCAAAGGGGCTGACCAGTCCGGCATTCGCCAGCAGCTCGGTAAAGGTGCGGCTTCCGCCCTGCCTGGTATAGGCCATATAGTGCTTCCAGGCCTTCTCCCTGCTTTCCTGGAGCATCGCCCAGATTTCCAGCGAAACAGTCTGTGCCAGGCAGTAGTCAATGTAATAGAACGGGCTGGCATAGATGTGGCTCTGCCGCTGCCAGGCTTCTCCGTCTCCGTAGAAGGGAATGTCCCCGTCCAGCCGGGCCCAGGGTGTGTAGATTGCAGAAAGTTCCTTCCAGGCATTGTGCCGTTCACGGGGCGTCCAGCCCGGATTCTCATACACCAGGTGCTGGAAATGGTCCACCATCGTCCCGTAGGGAATAAAGGTCAGGGCGCCGGCCAGGTGGCTGTAGAGGAACTTCCGGGTATCATCCCCGAAGAAGTTTTCCGCCCAGGGCCAGGCCAGGAATTCCATGGACATGGAGTGCACCTCGCAGGATTCCATGCTGGGCCAGATGTAGCCCATGGGCACGCGGTCCCTGTTCATATATGCCGCGAAGGCGTGGCCCGCTTCATGGGTCACCACTTCCACGTCATGCTGGGTTCCGTTGAAATTGGCAAAGATAAACGGCACGCCGTAGTCCATAATGCCGGTGCAGTATCCGCCGCCTTCCTTGCCCTCGGTGGAAAGCACGTCCATCAGCTTTCCTTCCAGCATCATCCGGAAGAACGCGCTGGTCTCCGGCGAAAGCTCGTCATAGAACTTTTTGCCGGCTGCCAGGATATCATCCGCTGTCCCCTGGGGTCTCGGATTGCCGGAGCGGAATTCCAGCGCATTGTCAGCGTAGCTCATGGGGTATTCCTTGCACAGGCGCTTTGCGTGCGCCCGGTAGATGCTGTCCGCCACGGGCACCAGGTAAGTCCTCACAGCCGCCCGGAACTTTTCCACATCCTCTTTGGTATAGCAGTTGCGTCCCATGCGGTAGTATCCCAGCTGGGTGAAGCCTTCATAGCCCATCTTCCGGCCCATGCCGTCCCGCAGCTTCGTCAGCTTATCATAGATTTCATCCAGCTTGTCCTGGTGATCCTTGTACCACTGTCCCTCAGCCTTCCAGGCAGCCAGCCGCCGCTCATCGTCCGCGTCGGTCTTGAAGGGAGACATCTGGGAAATGGTATATACCCCGCCCTCAAAGGGAATCTGGGCGGAAGCGATCAGTTTCTGGTATTCGTTGCGCAGGTCGTTTTCCTGCTGCAGCTCCGGAATAATGTCCGGGGAGAAGGTTTTCAAGTCCATCTCCGCCTTGACAAACATCAGGTCGCCGTATTCCGCGGCGAAGTCCGCCCGGAAAGGTGAAGCCAGCATGGCTGCTGTCCATGCCTGGTCATATTCCTGCAGTTCCGGCCAGGTCTGGTTCCAGAAATTGTTTTCTTCATCGTAAAAGGTGTCCCGGGTATCAATGGAATGACGGACGCTGGCCAGTGTGCCCATCGTGTCCACATGGCGTTCCATCTGATCCTTCTCCAGGAATACCGCCTTTGCTTCCTCATAGGTGGCCGCCGCCTTCAGGCGTTCAGTCAGGCTCTTCCACTGTTCTTTCAGCTGTTCTGCATCCGGGCGTTCATAGGGCATTTCAGGAAAAGTAATCATGGTTTTTACTCCTTCAGTCTGTAGAGGATTGGGAATCCTCCCGGATTGTATCATAAAAACCATGATCTGTAATTCGTTTATGCGATTGTATACAGAGAAATCGTCTTTTTCAGGCTTTTATCCGTTTTTGCCGAGCCTGCCCTTGAAGTCCGCGTAGCCGAATGCGGTCAGTTTCATAAACTGCCCGTTCCGGTCCATCCCGTAAATGTCCGGCAGCGGCATCCCGTTAAAGGTATTGTTCTTGCAGGTGGTATAAATGGCCATATCTCCGAACACCAGCCGGTCTCCCGGTTTCACCCCTGCTTCAAAGCCATATTCACCGATCACGTCCCCCGCCAGGCAGGTGGGTCCCGCCAGCCGGTACGGATGCTTCAGTTCCCCTTCCGTTTCGCCGTTCATCAGCGGCGGCATATAGGGCATTTCAATCACGTCCGGCATATGGCAGGCCGCGCTCACATCCAGCACAGCCGTCCGGATTCCACTGTTCTCTGTCACGTCCAGCACCGTGGTAACCAGGTAACCCGCGTTCAGCGCCACGGCTTCGCCCGGCTCCAGGTACACCTGCAGCTGCCACCGTTCCTGTGCCCGGCGGATCAGGTTTTCCAGCCGCGGAAGGTCATAATCTTCCCGGGTAATATGATGCCCGCCGCCCATGTTCAGCCACTTCATCCGGGGCAGCACGTCGCCGAAGCCGCGTTCCACTGCCTCCAGGGTCGTTTCCAGGGCGTCGGAATCCTGCTCACACAGCGTATGGAAATGCAAGCCGTCCAGCATTTCCAGCAGGTCTTCCGTCATTTCCCGGTTCCAGGCTTCCCGCGTCACGCCCAGGCGGCTGCCCTTCGCGCAGGGATCGTAGATTTCGTGCCCCTCCTGGGTGGAGCATTCCGGATTGATCCGCAGCCCGATGCTTTTTCCGCTGTCTTTCGCCCTTTTCCCGAACCGCTTCAGCTGGTTCACGGAATTGAACACGATATGGTCCGCATACCGCAGCAGCTCTTCGAATTCATCCTCCCGGTAGGCGGCACAGAAGACGTGCACCTCTTTTCCAGGCATCTCCTCAGCGCCGAGCCGGGCCTCATACAGGCCGCTGGCCTCAGTTCCGGCAAGATACGGAGCCAGGAGCGGATAGAAATCATAGTTGGAGAAGGCTTTCTGGGCAAGCAGGATCCGGCACCCGGTGCGTTCCGCCACCGAGGCCAGGATCCTGCCGTTTTCCTTCAGCCGTTCTTCATCAATCACATAGCATGGCGTCCGGAGGGGGGCAAAGCAGTCCGGCGCGTTTCGGCCGGAAAGCCCTTTGAATACTTCACTCTTTTTCATCAGTCCACCAGAACCGGATTATGGTTCTCCCTGCGGGGCAGGCCGTAGCGGTCCAGCGCGTCCAGGAAGGGATCGGGATCGAACTCTTCCACCGTATACACACCGGGCTTGTTCCACTTGCCGGTCAGCAGCATCATGGCGCCGCACATTGCCGGAACACCCGTGGTATAGCTGATCGCCTGGCTTTCCACCTCACGGTAGCATTCCTGATGGTCGCATACGTTGTAGATGTAGTAGGTTTTTTCCTTGCCGTCCTTTTTGCCGGTGAAGATGCAGCCGATATTGGTCTTGCCGTGGGTTCTCGGACCCAGGCTGGCCGGATCGGGCAGCAGCGCCTTCAGGAACTTGATCGGCACGATCTCGTGTCCCTCAAACATCACGGGAGTAGTGGACAGCATGCCCACGTTCTCCAGGCAGCGCATATGGGTCAGGTAGCTCTGGCCGAAGGTCATGAAGAAGCGGATCCGCTTCACCTCCGGAATGTTCTGGGCCAGAGATTCGATCTCCTCATGATGCAGCAGGTACATATCCTTCTGACCCACGTCCTCGAAGTTGTATTCCCGTTTGATGCTCATCGCGGGAATCTCCACCCACTTGCCGTTCTCCATATAGCTTCCGGGTGCGGAAACCTCCCGCAGGTTAACCTCCGGGTTGAAGTTGGTGGCAAAGGGATAGCCGTGATCGCCGCCGTTGCAGTCCAGGATATCAATGGTGTCAATGGTGTCAAACTCATGCTTTTTCGCGTAGGCACAGTATGCCTGAGTCACGCCGGGGTCAAAGCCGCAGCCCAGCAGGGCGGTTAGGCCGGCTTTCTCAAACTTTTCCCGGTAAGCCCACTGCCAGCTGTAGTCGAAGTAGGCGGAAAAACCCTGTTCTTTGCACCGCTTTTCGTAGATCGCCCGCCATTCCGGATCGTCCGTGTCTTCGGGCTCGTAGTTCGCGGTATCCATATAGTTCACGCCGCAAGCCAGGCATGCGTCCATGATGGTCAGGTCCTGGTACGGCAGGGCAATATTCATCACCAGGTCAGGCTGATAATCCGTGATCAGTTTCTTCAGCTGTTCCACGTCGTCCGCGTCCACCTGCGCGGTTGTGATCTTTGTGGCGGTTTTGCCTTCCAGCGCCTTCGCCAGGTCGTCGCACTTGGACTTCGTCCGGCTGGCAATGCACATTTCCGTAAACACGTCGTCTGCCTGGCAGCACTTCCGGATCGCCACATTGGCCACCCCGCCGCATCCGATTACCAATACTCTGCTCATTTCTGTATCCTCCTGTTTTGGTCTTTCTTATTTGTAAATGGCCAGCAGCATTTCCCGCACAATCTTGCAGGCCGCCGCCGTGGACGCGCCGCTGGCGTCCAGCATGGGAGCCAGTTCATTCACGTCCGCGCCTACGATGTTGGTTTTGCTCACTGTCAGGATGGCGTTCAGCAGCTCCGTGAAGCTCACGCCGCCGGCTTCCGGTGTGCCCGTTCCGCAGAAAAGGGCAGGATCCAGGCAGTCCAGGTCAACGGTCAGGTAAACCGGGGTATGCTCCTCCGCCAGCTTCTCCGTCAGCTCCTTCAGTCCTTCAAAGCCGAACTTATGCATGTCCGTATGCGCTTTGGCAAAGGTGAATTCCGCCTTGTCGCCGCTGCGGATGCAGAACTGGTGGATCCTGCCGTCACCTGTCAGCTCGTGGCACCGCCGCATCACGCAGGCATGGCTCAGCTGTGCCCCCAGGTAGTCGTCCCGCAGGTCCGCGTGGGCGTCAAAGTGGATGATGTGCAGGTTCGGATACCTTTCGGCCACAGCCCGTACCGCGCCCAGCGTCACCAGGTGCTCGCCGCCGATCAGGAAGGGCGTCTTGCCGTCAAACAGGATCTCCCCGGCCTTTTCCCCGATATCCTTCAGCGCCGCCTCCGCGGAACCGAAACAGAGCTCCAGGTCCCCGCAGTCAAACACCTTGATATCGTTCAGGTCCTTGTCCTGGTAAGGGCTGTAGGTCTCCAGCCCGAAGCTTTCATGGCGGATGGCGGAAGAACCGAATCTCGCGCCCGGCCGGAAGCTGGTGGTGGAATCAAACGGCGCGCCGAACAGCACGATCTGCGCGTAGTCATAATCCCCGTCGCATCCGATAAAAGTTTCAATATTCCTGTTCATGCCTCCACCTCCTCAAGCATTTTCTCCAGGTAAGCCGGCAGATAGAAGGAGCCGATGTGCAGCTTGGTCGTGTAGTACTTCGTGCTCAGGTGCAGGCTCTTCCAGTGTTCTTCGTCAAAATCATCAATGGGATGGTATTTCTTGCTCGCAAAACCGAACAGCCAGTAGCCCGCCGCGTAGGTCGGGATGTGCGCCTGGTATACCCGGCTGATCGGGAAGGTGTTCACGATCCTTTTGTGGCTCCGCTGCATGGCTTCCGCGTCATGCTTGTAGAAGGGGCTTCCCTGCTGGTTGACCATAATACCGTCCTCGTGCAGGGCGTTGTAGCAGATGCCGTAAAACTCCCTTGTGAAGTAGCCTTCGGAGGGACCGAAGGGGTCGTTGGAGTCCACGATGATCAGGTCATATTCATCCGTGCACCGCCGGATAAACCGCAGCGCGTTGTCAAAGTAAATATGCACCCGGCTGTCATCCAGCTTGCAGGCATTTTCCGGCAGGTAGGTCCGGCAGGCTTCAATCACCTGGCCGTCCATTTCCACCAGGTCGATGCGTTCCACGGTGTCATAGCGGGTCAGTTCCTTCACCACACCGCCGTCTCCCGCGCCGATCACCAGGATATCCTTCACGTTCTTGTGGACAGACATGGGGATATGCGTGATCATTTCGTCGTAGATGAACTCGTCCCGCTCCGTCAGCATCACGTTTCCGTCCAGGGCCAGCACCCGGCCGAATTCAGGGGTGTCAAAGATATCAATCTGCTGGTATTCGCTCTTTCCGGAGTACAGGTGCCGGTTTACACGCAGGCTGTGCTTAACATCCGGGGCATGGCATTCACTGAACCAGAGTTCCATGAGATCTTCTCCTCCTCCCTGATAATGTTGATGTTCTCAATCATCGGGTCTTCCGGTCCTGTCAGGGAGCAGCCCTTCGTCTTGGCATAGACGATATAGTCCAGGATCTCCCGGGTAATCCGTTCACCGGGGGCCAGGATCGGGATTCCCGGAGGATAACACATCACGAACTCGCTGCAGATGTAGCCCTCGCTTTCAGCCAGCGGCACGCTCTTCTTGTTGGCATAGAAGGCTTCCTGGGGGCTGTACACCACTTCCGGAGCGATGTACTCCTGGCTCAGCAGGCCGTAGGGGTCCTTCATGTAGCGCCGTTTGATCTCCGCCAGGGCGCTCACCAGCCGCTCCAGTTCCTGCATCCGGTCGCCGATGGACAGGTAGGCCAGGATGTTGCCGATATCCCCGAACTCAATCTGGATATCATATTCATCCCGCAGAATGTCATATACTTCAATACCCGCCAGGCCGATGTCCCTTGTATGCACGCTCAGCTTGGTGGGGTCAAAATCGAAAATGGAATCGCCGTTGATCAGTTCCCGGCCGTAGGCGTAGTAGCCGCCCACCGCGTTGATTTCCTCCCGGGCGTATTCCGCCATTTCCGTTACCTTCCGGAACACGGTCTTGCCGCGCTGGGCCAGGTTCCGGCGGCTGATATCCAGGCTGGACATCAGCAGATAGCTGCCGGAGGTGGTCTGGGTCAGGTTTATGATCTGGCGCACATGGCCGGCATTCACCCGTTCCCCGGTCAGCAGCAGGCTGGACTGGGTCAGGCTGCCGCCGCTCTTGTGCATGGAGACCGCGGCCATGTCCGCGCCCGCCTCCATGGCAGTCACCGGCATGCCGTCGCCGAAGTAGAAGTGGGTGCCGTGGGCCTCGTCTGCCAGGCACATCATCCCAGCTTCATGGGCCAGCTTCACGATGGTGCGCAGGTCGCTGCACACGCCGTAATAAGTGGGGTTGTTTACCAGCACGGCCACCGCGTCCGGGTTCTCCCGGATGGCTTTCCGTACCTGATCCACACTCATGCCCAGGGAGATGCCCAGCTTCCGGTCCACGTCCGGATTAACGTACACCGGCACAGCGCCGCACAGCACCAGCGCGTTGATGACGCTCCTGTGCACATTCCTGGGCAGGATGATCTTGTCTCCCCGCTTGCAGGTGGACAGCACCATGCTCTGCACGGAGCTGGTGGTTCCGCCCACCATCAGGAAGGCATTGGCCGCGCCGAAGGCGTCCGCCGCCAGGATTTCCGCCTCCCGGATTACCGATACGGGGTGGCACAGGTTATCCAGCGGTTTCATGCTGTTCACGTCCACACCCACGCATTTTTCCCCGAGGAAGGCTGTCAGTTCCGGATTCCCTTTGCCATGCTTGTGTCCCGGCACGTCAAAGGGCACCACCCGCATTTCGCGGAAGCGCTCCAGCGCCTCATAGATCGGCGCCCTGGACTGGTCGTACAAGTACTTTCCCATACTCCACCTCAAACAAAAAACGCAAGCTGTAATCACACAACTTGCGTTATTATCCACATGCAGTCAGGTCCCGGTTACCGTCTGCTGCGGCATACGGGAATCAGATCCCGCCGCCCAGGGCACGGCATAGAGGTTCGGAACGGAATATCAGTGGTGCTCGGCATACAGAGTCTATATAGCAATACTTACTTTTACTACTCTTATTGACCATTTCACAAGTTTGCGCAGATTACGCATTTCGGTTATAAAGTAACCAACTTATAAAACTGAGCTTTTAACTCAATCAATAGAGCGGAAACCGCTCATCGGCAGTGGACCCGGCTGTCCGTATGGCCTCGACTCCTTATCGGAGTGGTCCCGTAAATTGCTTAAGACGCTGATGACAGGATCACCTTGTCTTAATATTCCTTCTTTCCTGCCTCTCTCAGGAAAGCACTGGCACTATATTATCATTTTCTTTTTTTCCGTCAAGGGAAAATGTAAAAAAATACAGTCTTCTTCCAGCGTTTTTTACAATTTTCCCTTTCCTGTCCTTCGGTAATCCAGCCGGACCAGCGCCTTGCCGTTCGGCAGTGCCTCTTCCGCCCGCAGGATCCCTGTATAACCGGCCTCTTTCATGGCCGCGGTCAGGGCGCTTTCTTCCATCTGGTGATGCACCCGGTCCAGTCCGTCAAATACGTGGAGATAGGGAGAGTCGGAAACCCAGTTCTTCTCGTCCGTATTGATCTGAATCACACAGGATACATATTCAGGATTAACCTTCCGGATCACGCTTATGAAAGCCGGATATCCAATGTATTCGATCAGCAGGTTGGCAATCACCAGCTCCGCATCAGGAAGCCTGTCTGCCTTCTCCGTCAGGTCCGCCCGCAGGCACTGCACCGCTGGCTTTCCGGCATACCGTTCCCGTACCGCGTTCAGGTATTCTTCATTGATATCCACGCAGTAAACTGCCCGGTACTTCTCCGGCCAGACGTGCTCGATGCCGTTACCTCCGGCTACGCCGAGCACCATGGCTGTATGAACCGGATAGGCTTCAAACTGTTCCTTCATCAGGGCATTCATCGCCTGAAGCTGTCTTACCGAATCCAGGCCCATATGGTTTTCATAGTCATCCAGGCTGATCTCTTCCCAGGGATTTTTCATTCGTTTGTCCTCTTTTATGGTTATTTCGCCTTGCGGGCCAGGAAGTCATTGATCAGGGCAATATCCCTGAAGTCCTTTTCCCGTCCCAGGTCTCTTTTCATTTCGATCAGGCCCTGCACCGAGATGACAGGAATACCGTCCACGTGATCCACCGTGCCAAACAGCCAGTTTTCGAACACCTCAATATCCTCACCCAGCTTAAACCACCGGTTCCCGTCGTCCGTGACCTTGTACAGGTATCCCTCCTGCTCCAGCCGATCAGCCATTTGGGCCGTGCATCCCAGGTCAATATCGGAGGATTCCTCCCGGATGCCATAGAGCACCATCGCCCCGCCGGTAATCACCCAGTATTCCGCCGGATCATACGGGAAGGCTTTCAGTTTTGTGATCATTTCAGCTTTATTCATCAGGCTTTCTCCTCCTTCAGGATTTCCGGAAAACAGCCCCGCAAAAAATGCCGGTATTCAGGATGATCAGCCGCGGAAGTATATTCCTCCCGAATCGTCCCGGCGATCCATTCTTTCTTTTTGTCGGTCAAGTCCGCATATCGCCGGAGAATGATCAGCCCTTCCCGTTCTGCCAGGAGGATCGCTTCATAGGCGTCCGGTACATATTCCACGCCCGTTACCTTCACCGGCAGGCTGCTGGTAGCCGCGTCGGGAATCTGCACCTCAAATCCGGAATCGGCAATCTCCTCCGCCTGATAGATATAGCCGGAAACCCCTTTATAAGTGCGTTCAATGGCATCCGGATAATACTCCTCCAGGCACAGCCGGCCGTCCGGTCCGAATCCGTACGGTCCCCACTTCTGCCATACGCCGTCGTAGGCAAAGCCGGTTTCCCGGCAGTATTTCTCTATGGCATTGCTCAGGTAAACCAGCACGTTTTCCCTTTTCCGGGAAAAATAAACCAGCGGGATACCGTGATTGGATATCCTGGGCTCCAGCGTGGTGATTCCCTGAACCTGTGACGCGTGATAATACACCGGCATTCCTTCTTTCTGCAGCATGGATCCATCATACTCCGGACAGGCCGTTTTTGAAAAGGATCCTGCTTCTGCTTTATCAGGTTCTGTGTTATACTTCCCCTGGCATCAGTTTACAATTAAGGAGAGACTGATTAAATGAGTCTGTCAGATGCCAGATGGATTTTTTGTTGGGATCAAGCGCAGATTTCAAAGGTTTAGTGGCGCTAAATCGAGAAATCTGTGCATAGATACCGACAAAAAAGGCGCTGGCAGATGGGCAGGGGAATTAATCAGTATCTCCTTAAATCCGGGAGGTGTTCTGTCATGAACCATTGCGGAACCGTACTGCTGGAAACCGAAAGGCTGATCCTGCGGCGTTTTCAGCTGTCTGACGCACCGGATTTCTATAAAAACGTCACTTCAGATCCAGAAGTCAACCGCTTCCTCACCTGGGAAAACGACAAAAGCGTTGCCGATACTGAAGCGCTGATGATGGACTTCATTCAGCGGTATGAAGACCCGGAAAGATACTGCTGGGCCATCGTGATGAAGGAAAGCGGAGAAGTAATCGGCACCCTCGCCGCCACAAACATCCGGAAAAATACCCGTGCGGTGGAACTCTCCTACTCCATCGGCAAAAACTGGTGGGGAAAAGGGATTACAGCGGAAGCCCTGCAAAAGGTCATGGACTTTCTGTTTAACCAGGTAGGCTTCAACCGGATTGAAGCCGGTTATGACGTGAGCAATCCCAATTCCGGCAAAGTCCTGGAAAAAGTCGGCATGCGCCGGGAGGGTCTCCTCCGCCAGGCCGGGCGAAACAACCAGGGCATTTATGACCGGGTGATCTACGCCAAACTGAAATCAGACGAGTAAATCAGGAACAGACACACCCCGCCTGAACCGGCGGGGTGTGTTTTTGCAGGCATCTGTTCCTTATTCGGGAATATTGGCATTGATCTCCTTCATGATCTCCACCACTTCAATATCCCCGTCCGCAAGGATCTCCACAATGGGTTGACTCCCGTCCTCGTTCGGGCCGTTCTGCCAGTAAATTTCCGCCTGCCGGATGTTTTCCTCTTCGTCAATTGAACCGTCAAAGCATTTGTAGGCGTCGCCGGTAAACGTGTTTCCGTTCACCTTGATTTTCGCGATTCCGTAGGTCGGACGGCCGATCTTTGCAAAATAGTCTCCCCACTGTTCCGCTTCCTCATAGGTCCGGGATACATACAGCGAGGCCATCCGGGACGGATAGTGGGGGTATTTTTCTTTCCGGACTTTTTCCAGTGCCAGTTCCCGCAGGGCTACGTCCACCACATGGGTCAGTTCTTTTCCCCGGTAGGCTTCCGGGTTCTTGTAGATATCCTTCACGGTTTCCATCTGTGCATAAACCCGCTGGTGAACGCCGTTGGGGTGGTTTTCATCCAGCAGGATATGTTCCCCTTTATGTTTGGGGATATCTGATATCACGTGATAATAATACATGCGTTTATCCTTTCAGGTTTTACTCTTATTTTGTATAAATCCTTCAGGATGTTCAGCGCAAGAGAAGTCTCATCATAGTGTTTCTCCTTATATGTTTTTTACAGATCCAGGAACGTCATCTGTTCAAACCTGTCAGGCAGCGTGCCCATATAGTTGAAGCACTCATCCGGTTTGTACATCATCCCGTGTTCCCGGCAGAACATCCGGAACAGGCGCATCAGCGGTTCCCGGTTCGGGCTGGATACCTCGTAGGCATTCCCGTATGTCCTGATGTACTTTTCCTTCAGTCCGGGGAAATGCCTGTCCAGTGCCGCGTAATAGTATTCCCGGTCTCCCTCGCGGAGCGTCAGCCCCATATCGAAGCAGATGATCCCTTTCACTTTCACCCGGCCACAGGCCTCCAGGATCGCCCGGATGTTTTCCTCTGTATCGTTGATAAACGGCAGGATCGGCGTCATCCAGACCACCGTGGGAATGCCTCGTTCCCGCATGGCTTCCAGCACTTCAATCCGCCGCTGGGTATTGCAGACATTCGGTTCCAGGATTCCGCACAGCTTTTCGTCATACGTGGTCAGGGTCATCTGCACCACGCATTTGGCTTTCCGGTTGATTTCCTCCAGCAGGTCGATATCCCGCAGGATCCGGTCAGACTTGGTCTGTACCGCAGCCCCGAAGCCGTATTTGCTGATGATCTCCAGGCATTTCCGGGTCAGGCCGAGCTGCTCTTCGCAGTGCATATAGGGATCCGACATGGATCCGGTCCCGATCATCGCCTTCTGTCGTTTGGATTTCAGCGCCTGCTCCAGCAGTTCCGGCGCGTTCTGTTTGACCTCAATGTCTTCAAACGCATGGGTAAACTGATAGCATTTGCTCCGGCTGTCGCAGTAGATACAGCCGTGGGAACATCCGCGGTAGATGTTCATCCCGTAGTGCCCTTTCCCGCCGGTCAGGATTCCTTTTGCGTCCACAAAATGCATCTTTCTCCGTCCATCCTTCCGTGCTGCCTGCCGTCAGTGCCTGGCTTCATGATTCCCTGCGTTCTCCGGTCCTGATGAAATCAATCAGCTTTTCCAGGTCCTCAAACTCATCGTAGTCTCCCATGATTCCTTCCCGGTGATAGACAATCCCGGCCTGCTCGTTCCGCTCCAGGCAGTCCAGGAGCTCCTCCACGCCGTATCTGCGCGCATATTCTGCAAAAGCGCGCGGTTTGATTTTATCTGCATACAGGCCGATCCGGCACCCTGCCGGCTCACATTCATAGCAGCCCATCAGGCCTTTCCGGAGCACACATTTACGGGTTTCACAGAAATCCGCGTCCTTGCACCAGCAAAGATCCTTGAATCCATCCTGCTTGCAGCCTTTACATTCCACGTTCTCAGAACACAGGCAGCATGCCAGTCCGCAGCGTGCGATTCCAAGTTCCCTTTTCATTGTTATTTCCTCCTGACATCTTCCTTATACATACGCCAGCAGCTCCCGGATATGCTCCGTGCTTTTGCTTCCGACAATCACGTGATCAGCACCGCCCAGTGCAAACTCCAGCAATTCCCGGACTGAATACTCTTTGAGTGCCTCTCCCATGGCAAAGGGCATACTGGCAACCGTTTCAAAGCCCAGCCTGCGGCACGCTTCCGCCAGCGTTACCGCCTGTCCGTCCACCGTCTGGCTGACAGTTGTCACAGGATACGGGCACCCGATGTTGTATTCATAGATCACGTATTTCAGGTGAGTGCCGCCGTTTCCCGCCTTCAATGCCCTTCGCTTCAGTTCTTCCAGTTCAAAATGCCATTTCTCCTCTTCGGGTTCCTTTCCCATAAACTCGAGAGCAAGCCCGAAATACCGGATTTTCCCTTCTGTCACTTTGCTTTCATACCAGCGGAACAGGTCTTCCATCCGGTCATAAAACGCCTCGGCGCCGATCCCGGCCCGGGTAATCTCCGGAATATGGATATAATGGATGTCTATCGTTTCCAGCCCCAGGTTCTGAAGGCTCTTCTCCAGCGTAACCTCAAAGAAAGCAGGATTCAGCGTCTGAAGAAGCCCGTCATATTCACAGAAATCCTCTCCGGTAATCCCGCGGGGTTTCAGGTGTTTTTCCAGATACGTCTGCGGGTTTGTTCTCTCCGTGATATCGCCAAAGAGCAGTCCTGCTTTGGAGGTAATACAAAAATCTTCCCGCTGAAGAGCCCCTTCACTGATCAGTTTCCGGATAGCTGCGCCTTCATCTTTTTCCGAGCGCATTCCCCTGTAATTGATCGCACCGTCTATGGATGCGATACCATTTTGCAATGCATATGCGATTGCTTCCTGATACTGACCGGAAACCTCATCTGAAAAGTCTCCCAGGTGTGTACCAAGAATCAGCCGTGATAAACCGCTCCCGGAGTATCCCTTGATCATCTGTGTTTATTCTCCTCATTCCCGATAAATCAGCAGTCCCACTGGTATTTTCCCAGGTCCACACAGCCGTTCTCCTTGAATCCGACCCCTTCTGCCTCCAGCCGTTCCCTTTGCGTACGGAACGCAGGCGCGGTTCTTCCGGCATGGTTCACCACCCTGTGGCAGGGATAGCTTCCATAGTATTCCGACATGCTCAGGATTTTTCCGACCAGTCTCGCGTTCCTGTCCCTGCCGGTTAGCCTGGCAATCTGGCCGTAGGTTGCCACACAGCCTTCCGGAATTTCTTCCACGACAGAAAGCACCTCATAGATCAGATCCGTGTTCAGCGTTTTACCCATCTTTCGTTCTCCGGCACTTTACACGTTCATTCTCAGGATCTGCGCATTAATCCGGAACCCGTATTTTTCATAGAACCGGATCGCGTCGTTTCCGTCCACCACCCGGACCTCAATTCTGTTGACGCCGCTTTGCTTCAGCGTATCCACAGCCCAGTCCATCAGGTCATTGCCGTATCCGCTGCCCCGGGCTTCCTTCAGCACGATCAGGTAATCGATCTTCCCCTCCGTACCGCAAACATCTGTTTTGCAGAAGCCCAGTACCCTGTCATTCTCTTCCACAACCGCGATCCTGGATTTCCCGCTCTGAACGTCTTCCCGGAAAGCTTCCAGGGTTTCCGCAAAAGGCCTTTTCGGATAGCAGCCTTTAAAGCCATTGGAAACCTCGTTGTGATGCTCCGCAAGCTCTTTCAGGCATTCCGCCAGCCTGTCTGTCTCCTGATAGTCCAGCTCTCTCATGGAATACACCTCACCCCGTCCATGGACAGTATCCTACCATGAACACTGAAAATGATTATACTTTTTCCTTTGCAGACAGGGAACATACCCGCTGTATGGAAAAACGCCTCCCGGATCCTCCCGTCGGTATGAATACCTTCCTCACAGGTATCCTCTCCGTCCAGCCTCCTGAACAAGTTTAGGCTGGATCTCAGGATAGGTCAGTGCTTCCGGGAGCTCGTCAAACAGGCAGACTTTTTCCATTTCGCTGTGCAGTTCCTGATCAAATCCGGTGATATCGGCAGAATACAGCATGCCGTACATTTCCTCGCCGGTATCATTCACCCGGTTTTTCCCGGTCACGGAGTAGGCGAATACAGGCTTTATGGTAAACTCCCTGGCTCCGGTTTCCTCCTGCAGTTCCCTGACCGCCGTATCGTCAATGGCTTCCCCGGGTTCCCTGTGTCCGCCGGGTATTTCATAGGTGTCCCTTTCTTTGTGTTTGCAGAACACCCATTTCCCCTCAGCTTTGGCTATAACCACCGCAAACTTCAGCAGCGCATCATCCACCGAATCATAGAACCTGACTTCCACTCACTCGTACCTCAGCATCTTTTTATGGTTCATTACCGGGAATACTGACCCGTCAGCACTTCCTTCTGATAGGCCTCCTTATTGGGCAGGTCCGGATAGAGATCCGCCCGCTCGGCAGCTTTCTGTTTGTCATAAGGAACAGACAGGGTCGTGATATGCAGGGGTGCTGGATCAGGCCCGGCTTCTCCCTCCAGCAGCAGCGCGTGAGCCCTGGTCAGGCTCAGGTTGTTGCCGACGCTGCCGGTATTCAGCGCGTATCCCCCTTCCAGTGGCCGGATAAAAGGCCTGTGGCTGTCCGCGCAGATCATGCCGTTCGCCTCCGGCCTGCCGTCATGAAAGCGGAAGCCTTCCCGAAGCTTTTCATCCGGATCAAAACTCAGGTACAGCGGGTCCAGGAAACGCCCGTGCACCAGGCGGAAACGGAACCCGCTGATTTCCAGCTCATCTTCCAGGGGCAGCGAATCCAGCCAGGCTATGCGTTCCTGCCCGATCTGTTTGATATAAAAGGCATTGTAATCCGGATACATGCTCATGGACCGGTCCCAGTTCCCGGCAATCCAGTGTTTGCAGTGGGTCCTGACCCAGTCACAGGTTTTGTCGCTTTCCGGCCCTTTGCCCACCGCGTCTCCCAGGAACCAGATATCATCCGGTTCGATCCGCTCCAGCTCCCGTTCCATGGCCTCCGTGGCAACCATGTTGCCGTGGAGATCCGCCAAAAGCACAATTTTCATCTGTCTTTCACCTCGGTTTCTTTCAAATCCGGTCACAGTCCGACATACTGGTCCCTGACCGTCTTCATGCCCCCATCTTCAGCATTTTCCAGCGCGCTGAACCGTACTTTTCCGTTATACTCCAGCATCGTTGTGAGCGCCGTTTTAAAGTGAGGCAGCGTCACCATCTCTTTTGCCTCCTCCGGTGTAAACCATCCGGCTTCCAGGCTCTCATCGGAGGTGTGAAGTTCTCCGCTCACATAGTCGCATATAAATAATATGCTCACGTTTGGCGGGATCATTATCCCTTCCAGCGGTCCGTATCCCTCTTTCATGGTCAGCCTCTGATAGACACCGGCCAGGCACCGCGGTTCAGCGATGATCCCGCTTTCTTCGCAGATTTCCCGTTTCAGGCCGTCCAGGATTGCTTCGCCCTGTTCAACAACGCCGCCGGGAAACTCCCAGCCCCTTCTCGCGGATCTGATCAGCAGCACCTTCCCGTCTTTATATACCAGACCCGCAGCCGATACAAAGTGTACCTGAAGCTGCTTTGTTTCCACCCATTTATCCATAATCTGTCTCCGTTTCAAATATTGGTCGACACTTCACATTCTTCGCGTCTTCAGAAATGGGATCCATGGTGTCATCTTATCATGCTCTCCCGGAGAATAAAAGGGGAACAAAAAGGATTTACATGACAACCCAGCCCGCCGCACACCCCGAATCAAAAAGAAAACCCGAAAGCAATTGATACTCAATGCTTCCGGGTTCCAATCCACTATAACCTTATTTTCGCCTGACGGGGATCAGCAGGTCAAGCTGTTGGGTTTCAGGTTCTCCGTCTGTTGTTTCCATGATGTGATCGTGATAATTCAGGTGCTCTTCCAGGTTACCGAACATGTCGTCGGGATTTCCGCTTCCGGCATATTCGTATTCATCACTTTTTTCAACCGTCTCGTAGAAAGGACCCCATTCTTCAAAGTTCCCCATCTGGATCATATGCGCGGCATAAGTGCCTCCGGCAAAGTGCTTCTTCACCAGCGGAGCCGGCACTTCCATTCCTTCCGGGATCGTAATCCAGAACTCGTATCCGTGGTACCCGGTGTCGTCCATCGGGATCGGATGGTTGAAGCCGTACAGCCGCAGTCCGGGATGCTTTTCCCACAGTTTTGTTTTGCGGGCAAACTCAGCAATCATTTTGCCCGCCCGGTCTTCCGGTTCATCGTCTAACGCGTGTGCTGCGGCAACGTCGCTCTCCGGCAGGTGTACAATGCGAATGTCCTTCATTCTGCCGCCCTGGTCGGCTTGTTTCAGGTTGTCCATGATACTCTTCCTCTCTTCCTGTATCAGTGTTGAGGAGGGAGAAAGTTCATCCGCAAGGGCAAGCAGCCTGCTGTCCTGCAGGATCATCTCTCCGGCGGGCAGCGCGCTGCGTTGTTTCAGCGCATTGCAGAATTCCCCGATCACATCGCGGACTGCGCCCAGTGACCTGAGCTCTTCGTTCATCTCCGCCAGGTTCTTTTCAAATACGCTGATGGCTGTGGCCGGGCCGGGATCGTTCAGGATTGCGCCGATCTCTTTCAGGGAAAGGCGCAGCTTCCTCAGAACCAGGATCTGGCGCAGGCGCTGTATATCTTCCGGACGATATACGCGGTAGGCATAACCTTCTTTCCGGTTACTGCCGATCAGCCCCAGTTTTTCATAATGGCGCAGCATTCTTGCTGATACGCCGTATGTTCTGGATACTTCAGAAACAGTCAGCATGTCCGTCACGGGATCCACTCCTCCTCTTGTTCATCGGGCTTTTGACTTGCTTTTCTGCCACCGGCAGCGCTCATCTCCGTCCCTTCGGAAATGAGGATAAACTGCGACACCGTGTACGAGTCAATGCTTTTTCTTTGGAAAAAATATAAATATATAGAAGGATACAACCGATCAGATTATTCTTCTTTGCCCGGAAAACTCCTGAAGTAAATCATATTGTTGTCCGGATCGTAAATGCTCATATTGACCGCACCCCATGGACGTTTTGTCGGCGGTTCAATCACCTTTGCGCCCAGCGCTTTGACCTTTTCATATTCCCTGTCAATATCATCCACCGTAAATGCCAGGCATATATTCTGGTTCTGGTTGTTTTTGACCGTTCCGTCATTATAGATCGTCAGCATGATTTCTTCAGCAATGATGAACTGATGGGTTTCGTCATTGCTGTTGTTTTCCACGCCGAGCAGCTGCTTGTAAAACGCCGCCAGCTTGGGTACGTCGTTTGTCAGTAAGCATACTTCACCGATCGTCATTTTATATATTCTCCGTCGTAATCAGTCATCTATGATTTCAACGTCATCCGGAATGCTCCTGATCAGCATTGCCGCCGTGTTCGAAAGCTTTGTGTTTTCTTTCAGTGGGAAAGATACCCGTCCCGGCAGATCTCCCTGTTCACAATGAACGTCCATCTTCGTATCCACCAGCCCCAGGTTATCCGGAAGGTTGTTGGCAAAGATCAGGCTTCCGGCGCTGACGCCGATTACAAAGCCGTTATCCCGGATATAGGCCATCAGCGTTTCATGAAAACCCGTGTCATTGATCCTGCCAAGCAGGTATGAAGTCCGGCCGCCGCACAGATACACTACGTCAAAGGTTTTCAGTTCCTCAACAGGCATATTCTGATGCAGGTCAAAAACCCGGACGTTCTTCTTCGGGATGCCGGCTTTCAGCAGGTCTTCCATGCACTTCGGCAGCACTTCAATGGCATCCGCGTCAATGGCGGCTGTGGGAATAAAAAGCGCATTGGCCTGTTCCGGCGCTTTACCCAGGAATTTCAGGAACGCTTCTTCGATCTTCTTCGTCTCCAGGCCGCAGGATGTCAGCATTACCCGCATTATTCTGTTCCTCCCCCGATTTGTTCTCTGAAACTTACAGTATCATGAGACATCCCGATACTCAAGGGGAACAAAAAACTTTTGGGGTTCAAAACAAGCCCGGCAGTTTCGGATCTGCCGGGCCTGAACATATGTTTCTCTGTTTATACCTTAATCTTTACGATATCCCCGTTTTGACGCTCCACGTCCACAAGCATGAAGTGACCATTTCTGCGGACGTACTCACGCAGCTCGCGCACAATGTCCGCGGCATAAGGAGCATATTCAGCAGCCTGCGGATCACCGTTTTTCGCCGCAAGGCTGAGCAGCAGTTTGCTGCCTGCGAGGGAAAGCGGCACCGGAAATGAAAGGTTTGGGCCGTCCTGCGTTTTGATTTTAATCCACATGGCTTACTCCACGAACACGCGCACGTTGTCGCCGTCTGGACTCTCCACAGTAACGAGTTCCCCTACCATACCCTGATCCACCAGCCGGATGATCTCCTCGAAGTCCACCTTCTGCAGTGCTTCACTCCCGCTGATCTGGGGCATCTTCATGTTCATCATCATTCCGGCCTTGACAAGTCCCATCGGAAGATTGACCGTCACCTTGTCTCCATCCGCCAGATTGGCGCGCACCTTAAGGATCAGGTCATTGGTGTCCTTGCGTTCCCCGACAGGGACAATCCTGGCTTTGTTTTCTTCTTTGCCCAGCAGCTCGTTCAGGCTTACCCTGAGCACGTCCGAGAGATCCGGGAGAATGGAAATATCCGGCATGGATGCGTCGTTCTCCCACTTGGATACAGCCTGTCCGGAGATGCCGAACTTTTCCGCGAGTTCCTCCTGGGTGAGGCCGCTCTGCTTCCTTAACCGGCTGAGCCGCTGTCCGAATGTCTCCTTCATAATCGTTTCCTCCCTTTTCTGAAGTATACCATCTGTTACGTGCCGTGTCATTTGTTTGACACGTTCCGCTCTCTGTCTGCAATCAGATGATACGATGACGGGAGAGTGTTTTGAAGCGATTGAAAGTTGAAATGCTCTCCAAAAGGTTGGATATTATACAACTATTGGTTGGAAATGTGCTGCCGGGCATATATACATACTTTTTGTTCTATCTCCCGTCCGCCACACACTTTGCAAGCTCCACATTCCGTTCCTCACTTGCTTTTAACTTTTCCAGCACACTAACAATCTCCGGATAACATGTCTTATCCACCGGTTCAAACAGGGAATTCCATCCTTCGGTTCCTCCATCGAGTATCTCAAACATTAACCTGCGGTATAACTCAACAGTCGTCCGGAACGACTCTGTCAGCTTCTCCAACAATTCATTCGTCTGTACCTTTTGTTGCTCCTCCAGATACAATAGTAATGCGTCCTTTCTTTCATAAAAAATTCCGATGCAATACTTAAAACCAAAGGAATCCAATCTGTCCTCCCGTATTGCTTTCACGATTGTATCATACACTGCCAAACCGTATGATCGTCCATTCTCACAAATTGCTTTCATCCCCTGTACATACAGACGAAGCGCTTCCACATAAGCTTGATTCCAATCTGCCTCTTGTGCGGCTTCCGGAATTTCGCAATACAACACCGGGGCCCATTCAAAGGTTTTCCCCAGATTATTGTATAAAACCGGCATGCTGGCATTCACATTCCGACTCCCGATTCCTTTCGAAAAGAACACCTTGTCCTCATCGTCGTAACCGTAAATCACGCCAAACTCACCTGTATCGATGCCCCATACCACGCAGGCTTTGCCATCCTCGATCCCTTTTTTGATTGCCTCAATTGCTTCCTTCTGCTTTACTGAATACTCCTCTGCATCCGGTGCGGCATAATACTTCTTCGTCCGCACACCGATTCGCTCCGTAAAACAAGCGTGTTCCTCCATCCAGTCATAATCCGTAATCGGCAGCGCACTGCAGTTTTCATCCACACAAAACTGCGATGCAATTCCCGTTACACTTAAGAACCTCTGAAAAGTGTACTCCTTATTCCACATTCCACAGTGCTCCAGTACACTCATCATACTGATCGCATAAGTGTTCCACGCTGAAAATACCTCAATGTCCAGCTTCTTTTTTGCCATAGCTGGTCGCCTCCTTTTTCTTTCTGACCCTATTATCCCACAGGAGGTATGACATATGATGTCATAGCAATTTAAAATTCCGGAAAGTCTTTCTTTCATGTACTCTCTTAACCAATTTGGTTTTATAATGCGAAAATCCAAACCGCCGGCAATCAAAACGCTGACAAAAACATCCGGATCAAAAAACGCATAGGTATAGGTGTGTCCTTCCGCCTTCCCACAAAGAAAATAATCCAACGGTGCTGCCGATGCTCTTCCGCCCAGCATCTCAATTTCCGCAAAGTACGGTTCTCTTGTCATACCGCTTTTATCCTCACCATTCCCCGACTCTGCAGATATCTTGGACAAAATCTCAGCCTGTCCCTCATACTTTCCGTATCCAAAGGAACTTAATTCCTTGCTCTGCTTTGCCAGCAACCGTACTGTCTCCTTCTCACTTTCCGACAGAAAGAAACTCGGCAGCACATACTCTTTCTCATACCGATATCCTCGTTTCCGCGCACAGTACAGAAGCGGTGCGTTCATGGAATCCCTCATATATTCAATATCTCGCTGTGCCTGCCTGTTAGAAATCTCAAATTGAGCTGCCAGAGTTCCGGCATTCGGATATGCATTCTCCACAACTCTATTGTGAAACCAAATCATTCTTTGATAAGCAGAAATAAGAACATCTCCTTTGTTGAATATCACCCATTCCCCAAAAACAATAAAAAAGCGATTTGGGGGAACGGGTGATACTTCATTGTCTTTTTGATCAGCTATACGGCTCTTCCTTTCTGTCTGATGTTGAACGTCCGTTATATGGAGAATCCCCATAATACCGGTCTTTCAGCGTACAACCGGACCAATATCTGCGGAAATAGAAATAATCATCTGCATATCGGTTATAGTGATAATCGTAAACCGTTCTTTTTTCAAAGAGCCGGAATCCGCACTTTTCTGCCGTTTTCCGGGAAGCCGGATTGTCCACGTCCATGACCGCAGTCAGATAATCAACCCCGTTCGTCCGGCAGAAAAACTCTGCAAACGCCTCTGCTGCTTCGGATGCATATCCTTTCCCGGTATACGCACCGATCATCATCCAGCCCAGGTCATATTCATGGAGCATATTCTGTTTGCAGAAAGTAAGAGCACCTACCACCTCGCCGGTATCCTTGCTTTCAATGGCATAGCATCGCCACGCATCGGCATCGCCGGTGTCCTCAATCTGCTGAAAGGTGCGGATATATCTTTGCATATCTGTTCGGTCAGCACAAACATCCAGAAAATCCGGACAGAACTCCGTCACCTGCGGATCGGTTTTGATTCTGTACAGCGCGTCTGCGTCTTCCTCCCGGAACGTACGAACAGTCAGCCTTTTTGTTTCAATTAACATTTTCGTTGCCTCCGGCGGTTTTCATGGATCTGTTATCTGAAACCAGTAGTTACGGTTGCATTTCGATAAACAAAGGGATACCTTTCTCTTCGAATCCAGCCGTTCAAAGTGTATTAAAACTGTCAAGACAACTTTTCAAACGGTTCTCCGTTTCCGTGTCTCCAACTCTGATAGAAAAGATCAAAAAATCCAGGGTTGTGTAGATATGATAAGCGCTTTCAAAAGCATCAAACTGAGCTTTACGATGAGTAGCACCATAATGGTCCAAAAACACATTTCGAAACAAGCTGTATTCCTGGTTGCTGTAGTTTTGCTTCATCCAGAATGTCAGTCGGGAAACATCCGCCATCCAGTTTAAGGCCATGGCATCATCCCAATCAATCAACGATATTTCACCATCATCACAAATAATAACATTTTTCTTTGACAAATCGCCATGGCACAAAACCGATGGCAAGTCCTCATAATTATGCATAGTATCCAGGACCATTGCCTTCATCTTTTTCAACTGCTTTTCCGGTACTATGCCTTCTAGGCTGTCATCGATTCCGTCAAATTCGTCTTCAAGGAAATCAATCATGCCATTATGGCTGGCTATACCGCTGCCGATATATCCGTAATTTGGGATGCATATACTGTGCACAGAAGACATCAGTTCCGCCAATTTGATATAAAGCCCGATTTCCTGTTCTCTGTCAAGCAGTATTTTATCTGCTGCCGTGCCTTGTATCTCGCACTCGATCAGATAGCCATTCGGATACATCTCATTATCCCGGTTGTAAGCAATTAACTCGGCACTGCGAATATGGTTCTGTGATAGTCTTTGATAAACAAAGGGAACCTTCCCTTTTTCCGGCCAGTTTTTACTTCTGTACAGTTTCAGATAATAACGTTTCCCTGCTATCGTGAAGAAGTATACGGAATTATTGGTTATATTCCGAATTTTCCCGATCTCATCCGTATCACAGCCAAAGTGAGTCCTGATAATTTGTTTAACTGTTTCTATTGCCGCATCCGCTTTGCCCATAAAGCACACCTTGCGATTATGTCCTTCCATGGTCATTTATCTGAATTATTCTCACAAGGAATCTCCTTGCCAATGACATTCTCGTTCACATTTTATCAAACCCGCCAGCCCGTGTCCATCCAGCAAAAACTCCGCGCCACTGGCCGGAGATCGAAGTGACGAGATTTCGTTTTGCGCCGCAACGGATATAGTTACTGGTCTCGTGGCGGGATTCCGCTTCGCGCCGCAACCTCAATCGTCGCGACTCCACACTGTGGAGCTCGCTCGTTTCGGTTGAGAAAGCCGCCGACGAGATCTCTGCCACTGGCAGTCGTCGGCGGCTTTCCCCACGGCCTTACAGGCCGCGTGGTCCGAATCCCTGCCATTTCGGAAACAGCAAAAAAAGGCACCCCATTTGGGGTGCCTTTTTGCTGTCGAAGTGGCGGGATTCGAACCCGCGGCCTTTTGGTCCCGAACCAAACGCGCTACCAAACTGCGCTACACCTCGATATAAACTGAGCCGATGAGGGGACTCGAACCCCTGACCTGCTGATTACGAATCGGCTGCTCTACCAACTGAGCCACATCGGCACGATCAGCAAAGGCTATTATATCAAAGGGACTTTCGTTTGTCCAGCCTTTTTTTCGCCGCCTGTGGACATCCGGGAAAGGGTATGGTAAACTGCTCCGGCACTATGATAGAAAGAGAGATCGCGCATGAAGTACCAGCTGATCGCCCTGGATCTGGACGGGACACTGCTCAACAGCCGGAAGGAGCTCCCTGAGGACGCCATCCAGGCCATCCGGAAGGTCTGTGCTGCCGGAAAGACGGTGGTCTTTGATACCGGACGGGCTGTACCGGAACTGGCCGAGCAGATTGCCCTGCTTCCGGAAGTACGGTACGCGATCTTCTGCAGCGGCGCAGGCCTGTATGATACCCGGGAAAGGAAGGCCTTCGGCCTGAAGCCTATTCCTGACGCACAGACAAAACGAATCCTGTCCGTTGCCCGCACAAAGGATATCATGCCCCAGCTGGTGCTGGCGGACCGGGATGTGATCCAGGCCTCCCAGATGGATCGGCTGGAGCATTACAACATGGGCGTCTACCGGCCTATGTATGAAAAAGCCATGACGCTGGTGCCGGATATTTATGCCTTTGCCGAATCCTGCACCGAGCCTTTCCTGAAGATCAACCTGTATCACGCGGAAGTGGAGGAACGGATCCGCACCCGTGCACAGCTGGAAACACCGGATCTGGAGCTGGTCTATTCCGAAATATCCTCCCTGGAATGTTCCGCCGCCGGCGTCAGCAAAGGATCCGGGCTCCAGCGCCTCTGCGGCCTGCTGGACATTCCGCTGGAAGCCTGTATTGCCGTAGGCGACGCGGACAACGATATCCCCATGCTCCGGACAGCCGGACTTGGGATCGCCATGGGCAACGCGCCGGACTATGTCAAAACCGCCGCGGACCGGATCGTTTCCGATCAGGACCACGGCGGCTGTACAGAAGCCATAATGATGCTTGCAAAAGACTGATTCCTGGATGGAATCAGTCTTTTTTTGATTCCGTTTCTCCGCACTTCAGGTCGATAATACAATCACATATGTATTGCGCAAATATATATCAGTCCAATTTTACGCCATTGTATTTTTACCAAAAATCCGCACTTTTTACGGGTTTTTGTTGACGAATCCGTATTACATATGATATTTATAAGTATAGAGAATGGGAAAATGTTTAATAAATCTATAGTTGTGAAGAAACCATCATAACAATGCCTTACCGATCGCTCTGACAGTTCAGTATCGACTGACTCCCAAAGCCTGTACAACATGTTTTGCACCATTGAGTTTTTGATTGTCTCTTCTATTGGTTTTTATGGGGAAAAACAATCCCCATTATGAACAATTCTTCTTGAATCGCAGACACCCGGCATCTTAAGAAACGTCCCCGCAGACCTTTCTGGCAAGTTTGTAGTTTATCTGCACGATGAAAAGGAGGAAAAAGACATGTCAGCAAAAGCAACCAAGGCTCAAAAAGCAACCGCAGAATTCTTTGACACCGGCCTCAAAGCTAAAGACACTGCGATGGTCGTAATCCCAGGACGCGGCAGGGTGACCGTCGCCGTTCCGGAAGGAGACCTTTATTTCAAAGGTTCTCTCACGGAAGACACCGGCCTGACTTACGCCCAGGTCGTGAAGCCCATCCCGGATTATACGAAGCGGCGCCCCGGCAGGCCTTTCCCTATGCCCCCTGAAAAGATCAAAATCAAGGGAATACTGACACGCAAGGATTATCTGTATCTCGTTCGTCGCGGTTGCACCATCGAAGACGGAGTTCTCTCTGTTCCTCAGGAGAGAATAGCGGAAGTGCACAAACATCTCAAAATCGAAGCATAACGAATAAAAAGCCAGCCGGATTGTGGTCAGTCAAATGTCCGCAATCCGGTTTTTTAAGGAAGGCATGATCCATGGATCACGACGTACTCAATGTAGTCTGGTTACCGATCGGAGAGAAAGAACTGGCATTGAATCCCGCCACCGGAGACTGGCTCCTGGCAGATCCGGATGGGAAGAAATTGTTTCTGGCTGCCGCGGCTGGAAAAGATCCCCTGGATCTGCAAAACGAATTCCCGTTTGTGTCCCGTAATGAAATTTCCAGCCTGCTGAACGCGATGAAACAAATGGATTTCCGATCCGTCAGGGACTGCGGTCCAGCTCATTACTGTGATGACTGTCATCAGGGACGTTTTCCACGGCTTGCGGTTCTGAATCTCACCGAAGACTGCAATCTGAACTGCACCTATTGCTATGTACGGGCCGGCGAGAAAAAGAAGGCATGGATGCAGCCGGAGACCGCTTTCCGGATCGTGGATGAATTCTTAGCCATGAATGCGGACGATGAAAAAAGCAAGATCACGATCGTCATGCACGGCGGGGAACCTTTGCTGAACTATGATGTTGTGGAAAAACTGACACAGTACGTACAGCCCTGCCGCGACAGGATTGACTTATCCATCCAGACAAACGCAACCCTGCTGACAGAAGAGCGCGTCCGTTTCCTGCTTGATAACGGAGTGTCTGTTGGGGTCAGTCTGGACGGTCCGCCGGAAATCCATAATCTGACCCGCCCGTTTCCCAATGGCAGGGAATCCTTCGAGCAGGTTATGCGCGGTATCCGGATGCTGCAATCTCACGGGATCAACGTGGGCGTCATTTCGGTTATGACGCGAAGATTTGCGGAACAGATCGATCACGTTCTGGATTTCTTCCTGGAAAACCAGATATACAATCTGTCCTTTTCCCCTTTCCTGAAGGTCGGACGTGGGATGAACGATGAAGAGAACTTCGTAACACCGGATATCCTCTTCGACGCTTACAAACGCCTTCTGGATCGCATTGTTATGTTTAATACCCGCGCCGATCGCCCGTGCGACCTGAGTGAAAACCATCTGACCCAAATAGCCCGTAAGGTATTCTCAAACCAGCATGACTTTATGTGCACGCGTGCACCCTGCGGCTCCGGGCGGGACATTCTGGGATTTGGAATGAACGGTGATTTCTATACCTGTGACGATTTTATCAACGATCCGGATTTCAGGATCGGGAGCCTGGATCAGGGTTCGGTCAAAGAGCAGCTGCTCCATACAGATGTGATTCGCACCCTCTGCAATCGTTCCATGGCGGAGCTCCCGCGTTGCAGAGACTGTATATGGAGAAGCCTTTGCGGCGGTATCTGTCACTCCGCCGATTATTATTCCGGTGCCAACGGAGTGGAAGAAACCGCCATGTGTGGTTTCTATAAAAAGCTGATCCCCTATCTGATTGAAACATTTATACAGATTCCGGAGCTTCCGGTTCTTCTTGGTGCCCAGCACCGGTCCGTTCCGAAAAAGACCCTGTTCTTCGATTTGTATGACAAAGACGACCCGGAAGAACAGCTGAACGGAGAAGAGTTCGCGGAGCTGCTGCGTTTTCACGGGATCAATCGTCACGATACCGTGTTCTTCTGCGGCAGCGAACCGACATTGCTCCCCGGATTCCCGGAATTACTCTGCACAGCAGCAAAGCTGTCCTCCGGAACCGTTTTATCAACAAACGGCATGGCTTTCACGGATGAGGCATATGTCCGTTTACTGTTCCAGTCCGGTCTGCAGAACGTTTTGATTATCATCCCGGACACCCCGGAAGAACGGACTGAACTCTATAAGGATCTCGATATCTATTTCCGTATCCGGCAGGAAGCACAGCACAGTAAAAGCCATCTGATATTGCGTGTGAAAGCCTCTTCTGTCGACAACAGAATCCTTCCTGTACTGAAGCAGCTTCACACCGGTGATCAGCTGAATATTAGTGGAACAAATTCGCAGAAAGTCAATACGAAAGATATATCACCGTTAATGAAAAAGATCGTCGATCTGGGAAGCGAAGGGATCGTTCGCTTTGACGCCGGAAAGCCCCGGAATACAAAAGAGGAAAAAAGCGGCAATAGGGTATTGATGCCATATGAGCCATCAGAAAAGCTGATCTGGATTGATTCCGGTAATTTTGCGGGAAAGGAATTGACAGAATTCCCCGCCGGGTTGCAGATTGCCGCAACATGAATATAAAGCCGCCGCAGACCGGATTGTCCGCGGCGGCTGTACAGAAGCCATTATGCTGCTTGTAAAAAACTGATTCCTGAATGGAATCAGTTTTTTAATTGCTTATTGATCGTTTTTCAGTGCTGCCTTGGCGGCGTTGATTGCCCGCTGTACCATTTCCGGAGCGGGAGCTCCGGGGATCTTCCGCTTCTCCACACAGGAGATCATGCTCAGATCATCAAACACGTCCTGCTCAAAGGCCGGATGGAATTGTTTCAGCTCTTCCAGGGTCAGGTCCAGCAGGGCCTTGTTTTCATTCAGGCAGTGAGCCACCAGCTCACCGACCACCTTGTGGGCGTCGCGGAAGGCTACGCCCTTCTTCACCAGGTAGTCCGCGCAGTCCGTGGCGTTGGTGAATCCGCCGGATGCTCCGCGTTCCATCACATCCTTGCGGAAGGTCACGGTCTTCAGCATCGCGGTAAAAACGGTCAGGCCCTTCACCAGCGTATCCCGGGTATCAAAGAAGGCTTCCTTGTCTTCCTGCATATCCTTGTTGTAGGCCAGCGGCAGGCCCTTCATCACGGTCAGCAGGCCCATCAGGTGTCCGTAGACCCGGCCGGTCTTGCCGCGGATCAGCTCTGCTACGTCAGGATTCTTCTTCTGGGGCATGATGCTGGAGCCGGTGGCAAAAGCATCATCCATTTCCACAAAGCGGAACTCGTTGGTGTTCCAAAGGATCAGTTCCTCACAGAAGCGGCTCAGGTGCATCATGCAGATGGCAGCCGCGGAAAGATAATCCAGCATATAATCCCGATCGGCTACGCCGTCCAGGCTGTTCTCGGAGATCTTTTCAAAACCCAGCAGTTCGGCCACCCGTTCCCGGTTCAGGGGATAGGTTGTTCCTGCCAGCGCGCCGGAGCCCAGCACCATGACGTCCGCTGCCTTGTAGGCGTTGCTGAAACGGTTCCTGTCCCGCAGGAACATCTGGACGTAAGCCATCATATGGTGAGCCAGCGTGATGGGCTGTGCCTTCTGCATATGGGTATATCCGGGCATGATTGTATGCAGGTTTTCCTGGGCGATGGTCAGCAGCGCGTCGATCAGTTCCTCCAGCATCGCCTCCGTATCCCGGCAGGCCACCTTGGCATACATCCGGGTATCCAGTGCCACCTGGTCATTCCGGCTCCGGCCGGTATGCAGGCGCTTTCCGGCGTCGCCGATGCGCTGTGTCAGCAGGGTTTCCACGTTCATATGGATATCCTCGGCGTCCACCATCCACTCGATCTTTCCGGCCCGGGCATCCTCCAGGATGTCCTTCAGGCCGGCCACGATCTTCTCCGCGTCTGCCGCGGGGATGATGCCTTCCTCACCCAGCATGGTTGCATGGGCAATGGAACCGGTAATATCCTGCTCAAAAAGCCGCTTGTCAAAAGAGATGCTGGAATGGAAATCATCCACCAGTCCGTCGGTTGCCTTTTCGAACCGTCCTCCCCAAAGCTTCATACGACAAGCCTCCTTCAGTCTCACATAACATCAACATTGTACACAAAACAACCGTTTACGCAATAGAACAGTACGGAAAAAAGACCGTTTTATGATTGTCTTTCCTGCTCCGGCTGCGTGCCGCACCCCGGTCAGCCGCAGACGGTCTGCAGCAAGGGATCTGTAACAAAAACAAGCTTTTGTTCGCCTTGACATTCCGTGGGGTAACGTTTACCATGTTTTTGTATTTATATAGGAAAGAGGCGGTTTTTTGATCGTTCTTGGCATCGATCCGGGCTATGCCCTGATGGGCTGGGGCGTGGTGGAGGCGGAAGGCAGCCGTATGAAGCTGATCAACTACGGCTGTATTGAGACCAAAGCCGGCGTCCCCATGCAGAACCGCCTGCGCACGCTGCAGCTCGGCGTCCGGGACCTGCTCAACATCTACCACCCCGATGATGTGGCGTTTGAAGAGCTGTTTTTCGCCCGGAACGTGACCACCGCCCTGATGGTCGGCGCCGCCCGCGGCGCGGCAATCATCGCTGCGGCTGAATACACCCAGAACCTTTACGAATATACCCCCATGCAGATCAAGCAGGCGATCACCGGATACGGCAAAGCCGATAAGAAGCAGATCCAGCAGATGGTCAAGCTTCTGCTGAAGCTGGATGAAATCCCAAAGCCGGATGACGCCGCTGATGCCATCGCCTGTGCCATCACCCATTGCCAGGCCGGCGTGGCCAAATCCCAATTCCTGATGAAATAGGGAACGGATTCCGGTTTTTCATCGTTGGTTTATTGCGATCACGTTATGGAGGAAACAATATGTACGCGTTTATCGAAGGCGAAGTCTGCGAAAAGCTGAACGGCAGCCTCGTCCTTCTGGCTTCCGGCGTCGGCTGGCAGCTCAACTGCTCCAACAACACCCTGCAGGCGGCTCCGCCCGTGGGGGAAAAGATGCGCTGCTACACTTATCTTTCCGTCCGGGAGGACGCAATGGAGCTCTTTGGCTTCGCCACGCGGGAAGAGAAAGAGATGTTCCTTCAGCTGACCTCCGTTTCGGGCATCGGTCCCAAGACCGCCCTGGGCGTCCTGGGTGCCATGCCCCTGCGGGATCTGAACCTCGCGATCCTGCTCGAGGACGTCAATGCCCTGTCCCGTGCGCCGGGCATCGGAAAGAAAACCGCCCAGCGGATCGCGCTGGAGCTGAAGGACAAAATCAGCCAGGCGGATGTTTCCGCCGCGGCTGCTCCGTCGCAGGGCGCCGCCGCGCCTTCGCTCAGTTCCGACGCGGTGACCGAAGCGATCGAAGCGCTGATTGCCCTGGGATATTCCTCCACAGAAGCGCGGAACGCCATTTCCCAGATCAAAGACCAGACCGACAAGCCGGAAGAACTGATCCGCCTGGCACTCAGGGCCATGGCGGGATTCTGATTTGAAGCCTAATCATCAGCACAGCAATCTCAAAGGCAGGAGTTACAGCAAATGATGGACGACAGATTGATGACCGGGTCCTATATGGCGGAGGACAGCTCTGTGGAGCAGACCCTCCGTCCCCATACGCTGAAGGACTATGTTGGCCAGCAGGCAGTTAAGAGCAGTCTGGATATCTATATCCAGGCAGCCCTCTCCCGTCATGACGCGCTGGACCATATGCTGCTTTACGGTCCTCCCGGCCTGGGCAAAACCACCCTCGCCTGCATCGTCGCGGCGGAGATGGGACAGAATATCCGTGTCACCAGCGGTCCGGCCATTGAACGGCCCGGCGACCTGGCCTCCATCCTCAGCAACCTGAACGCAGGCGACGTACTCTTCATCGATGAAATCCACCGCCTCTCCCGTCAGGTGGAGGAAGTGCTTTATCCCGCCATGGAGGACTACGCCATCGATATCATGATCGGCAAGGGCCCCACCGCCCGGAGCATCCGCGTGGACCTGCCGAAGTTCACCCTGGTGGGTGCCACCACCCGTGCCGGGCAGCTTTCCGCTCCCCTGCGCGACCGTTTCGGTATGCTGTTCCGCCTGGAGATGTATACGCCGGAAGAGCTCCGGCAGATCGTGGAACGCAGCGCCGGCATCCTCGGTGTGGACGCGGATCCGGAAGGCTTGCTGGAGATTGCCCGCCGCAGCCGCGGTACGCCCCGTATCGCCAACCGTATGCTCAAGCGTGTCCGGGACTATGCCGAAGTGAAAGCCGGCGGCCATATCAGCCGGGATATCGCTCGGGAAGCCCTGGCCCTGCTGGACGTGGATGAACTTGGCCTGGACAAGGTGGATCGGAACATTCTTTCCTGCATGATGGACAAGTTTGCCGGCGGCCCGGTAGGCCTGGATACCCTGGCAGCCACCACCGGCGAGGACGCCGTCACCATTGAGGACGTATATGAGCCTTATCTGATGCAGCTGGGCTTCCTCATGCGGACTCCCCGCGGACGGGTCTGCACCCCCGCCGCCTGGAACCATATGAAAAAGAACATGCCTGCCTCCGCAGAAGCCCAAATCAGGATGGAGATCTGACCCTAATGAAAACTTCCGACTTCAACTACGACCTTCCCGAAGAGCTGATTGCCCAGACCCCCGTGGAACCGCGGGATCACAGCCGTCTCCTGGTATACCACCGGAAAAACGGACAGATTGAGCATAAGCACTTCTACGATATTATTGATTATCTCAACCCGGGAGATGCCCTGGTCATTAACGAGACCAAGGTCATCCCCGCGCGTCTGCTCGGTGTGAAGGAAGACACCGGCGTTCCGGTGGAGGTTCTCCTCCTGCGCAGGCACAACGCCACAGACTGGGAAGCCCTCGTCCGCCCCGGCCGCAGGCTTCGTCCCGGGACCATCTGTTCCTTCGGGGACGGTTTGCTCCGCTGCGAAGTGCTGGACAACGTGGAGGACATCGGCGGACGGATCGTCCGTTTCCACTGCGACGGTGTCTTTGAGGAAGTGCTGGACCGTCTGGGCGAGATGCCCCTGCCGCCCTATATTCACGAAAAGCTGGCGGACGCGAACCGGTACCAGACCGTCTACGCGAAACAGGAAGGTTCCGCCGCCGCCCCCACGGCCGGCCTCCACTTCACGCCGGAGCTGCTGGAGCGGATCAAGGCCAAAGGAATCACCGTTGTTCCTGTCCTGCTCCATGTGGGTCTTGGCACCTTCCGCCCCGTGAAGGTGGAGAACGCGGAAGAGCACGTCATGCACAGCGAGTTCTGCCAGGTAACGGAAGAAGCGGCCGAAACGCTGAACCGGATCCGTCAGGCCGGCGGCCGGATCGTCTGTGTCGGCACCACCTCCGTGCGTACGCTGGAAACCATGGCCACCGAGGACGGAATCGTCCATGCCGGTGCCAAAGACACCGCCATCTTCATTTACCCGGGTGTCAAAATCAAGGCGGTGGATGCCCTGATCACCAACTTCCATCTTCCCCAGAGTACCCTGCTCATGCTTGTCAGCGCCCTGACAGGCCGGGATGAAGCATTGAGCGTTTACCGTGAAGCCGTTCAGGAAAGATACCGTTTCTTCTCCTTCGGCGACGCCATGTTTATCGAATAAAACAGGAGGTACACTCCCTTGAGCGAAATGATCCGGGATTCTTCCCTCTGCCAGGCCTTTGCGTGCTACCGCATGGATACCCCTGCCAACAGCAGCTTTTTCCCCGTTGTGCCGCACAGCCACTATTTCAGCGAAGTCATGCTGATGCGCAGCGGCGTCTGCCGGGTTGTCCGCGGAGGCTACACCTATATCCTGAAGCCGGGCGAGCTGATCTATATCTCGCCGCTGGTTCGCCACTCTGTTGAATCTGCGGACGGCAATCCCGTTGTCTTTGACGTGGTCAAATTCAGCGCCACCCGCCTGCGGGAGATTCCTTCCTATCTGTCTGATCTGCGTTCCTTCTCCCTGGACGTTTCCCATGCGCATCTGTCCTCCTATATGAACGCCGAGGATGTCAAGCGCTGGCAGCTGGATAAAGTCATCCAGGAGTGCGTGGTCGAATGTGAAAAGCAGGATTTCGCCTGGGATCTTGAAGTCCGTGCCATGCTCTACCTGCTGATCACCGGTCTTTCCCGCTTCTGGCTGGGTAAACGGGATACCATGACGGACTATAAGCCGCAGCCCCAGGATCCCATTCTGGAAATTCCGGCCTATATTGAGCAGCACATCTCCGAGCCGCTGAAGGTGGAAGACCTGGCCGCACAGTGCAACCTCAGCTATCCCTGGTTCGCCAAGCGTTTCCGTGAGTTCTACGGCCTGAGCTGCAAGCAGTTCATCCAGCAGCTCCGCAATGAGGCAGTGGAACTGTACCTCGTATACTCCGATCTGGACCTTGCCTCCATCAGTGACCGGACCGGCTACACCGACTGCAGTCACATGGTCAAGGAGTTCCGCCGGATGACCGGTACAACCCCCGGTCAGTACCGCTCCATGATGAAAATACAGGGGCATTCACCCCTGATCCCCTTTTCCCGTGCAACGCCTTCCAATCATCCCTCAAAGGGTTGACACGCAAGGGAAAACCGGATAAAATACAGTTTGTTCGCAAGTCTTCAAGGGCTTGATGCGGAGCATGCGGGCGTAGCTCAATGGCAGAGCTCCAGCTTCCCAAGCTGGTCACGTGGGTTCGATTCCCATCGCCCGCTCCAGACCGCATCAATGACTCGGAAGCAATTATTGGCTCGCTTTTGAGCGACGATAACTTTAAGGAGGAGACCCCAAATGGCAAAAGGACGTTATGAACGGACAAAGCCCCATGTAAACATCGGTACCATCGGTCACGTTGACCATGGCAAGACCACCCTGACCGCTGCGATCACCATGACCCTGGCGATCAAGGGCGAAGCGCAGGCTATGCGCTATGACGAAATCGACAAGGCTCCCGAAGAAAAAGCACGTGGAATCACCATCAATACCGCTCACGTTGAGTATGAGACCGCAAAGCGTCACTATGCTCACGTGGACTGCCCCGGCCACGCTGACTATGTTAAGAACATGATCACCGGTGCTGCCCAGATGGACGGTGCTATCCTGGTGGTTTCTGCTCCCGATGGCCCGATGCCCCAGACCCGTGAGCACATCCTGCTCGCCCGTCAGGTTGGCGTGCCCTACATCGTCGTGTTCATGAACAAGACCGACATGATGGACGACGAAGAGCTGCTGGAGCTGGTTGAAATGGAAATCCGTGAGCTGCTGAGCAGCTACGACTTCCCCGGCGACGAGATCCCGATCATCAAGGGATCCGCTCTGAAGGTTCTTGAGTACCTGCAGGCTGGCGGCACCGACGTTGACAACGCTCCCGAGTGCAAGTGCATCTGGGAACTGATGGACGCCGTCGACAGCTATATCCCCGAACCCGAACGTGCAACCGACCAGCCCTTCCTGATGCCCGTCGAAGACGTGTTCTCCATCTCCGGCCGCGGCACCGTGGCTACCGGCCGTGTTGAGCGTGGTACCGTTAAGGTGTCCGATCCGGTCGAAATCGTCGGCCTGATGGACAAGCCCCGGAACACCGTTGTTACCGGTGTTGAAATGTTCCACAAGCTGCTGGACCAGGCGGAAGCCGGCGACAACATCGGCGCCCTGCTGCGTGGTATCCAGAGGAACGAAGTCGAGCGCGGCCAGGTTCTGGCTAAGCCCGGCAGCATCCATCCCCACACCCACTGCATCGGCCAGGTGTACGTGCTGACCAAGGAAGAAGGCGGCCGTCATACCCCCTTCTTCAACGGCTATCGTCCCCAGTTCTACTTCCGGACGACTGACGTTACCGGCAACATCAAGCTGCCCGACGGCGTGGAAATGGTGATGCCCGGCGATAACATCGACATGGAAATCACCCTGATCACCCCCATCGCTATGGAGCAGGGACTGCGCTTCGCTATCCGTGAAGGCGGCCGTACTGTTGGTTCCGGCGTTGTGGCCAAGGTCATTGAGTAATTTCAACGCTTAAACGGAACGCTCCCGATGCGGGAGCGTTCCTTTCTGTCTGTTTATGGAGGTTATCATGTTCAACTATAAATGCAGAGGAACCTGCTCCACTTCCATTGACCTGGAGATCCAGGACGGCATCATCACCTTCTGCCGGATTAACGACGGCTGCAAGGGCAACACCCAGGGTGTGGCCAAGCTGGCTCTCGGCCGTCCCGCTGAAGAAGTTGCCGCTATGCTCGAGGGCATTCAGTGCCGCGGCGGTACTTCCTGTCCTGATCAGCTCGCACAGGCGATTAAAGCATATCACGACTGATCAGTCGTGATATGCTTTCACTCTACACTCTTCACTCATCACTCTTAACTGGTTAACTTTTTAACTATGGACCATATATTCTGCACGCAGAATTAACTGATATTTATATTATGAATTCCGAATCAACTACAGTATCTTTTGAATCCATGGATCTCTCCTCAGAGATCCTCCGTGCCGTTCAGGCAATGGGCTTTAAAGAGCCCTCCACTGTTCAGGCGAAGACCATTCCCCTGATGATGGAAGGTCATGACATCAATGCCATCGCCCCCACGGGCACCGGCAAAACCTGTGCCTTTGGCATTCCCATGCTGGAGTACGTCCAGCTGAAGGACAGCCGCGTACAGGAGATCGTCCTGGCCCCCACCCGGGAACTGGCGCTCCAGATCGGCGAGGAACTGACCAAGCTGGCCAAGTTCATCGACGGCGTGCGTATTGCCGTTATCTATGGCGGTCAGTCCATCTCCCGTCAGATTACCGCGCTGAAACGCCGGCCGCAGATTGTCATCGCGACCCCCGGCCGCCTGCTTGACCATATGCAGCGGGGCAACATCCGTCTGGATGCCGTTCACACCATGGTGCTGGATGAGGCGGACGAAATGCTGAACATGGGCTTTGTCAAAGACGTGACAAAGATCATCGAGTCCACCCCTTCCGACCGCCAGCTGGTGCTGTTCTCCGCCACCACCAATCAGGACGTGCTGACGATTGCCTGGAAATACCAGCATGATCCGGTGGAGATCACCGTTGAGGCCACAAAGGCCGACCGGCCCCAGATCACCCAGTACGTTATCGCCACCGAACAGGACAGCAAGACCGATAACCTGCTCTACCTGCTGGACGCCAACGTTTATCAGCGGATCATGATCTTCTGCAACACCAAGTTCATGACCGACAAGCTGACCAGCCGGCTCATCAAGGAAGGCTATAACGCCCAGTGCCTCCATGGGGACATCCCCCAGTCCAAACGGAACACCGTTATGAATGATTTCAAACGCGGCAAGTTCCCGATTCTCGTATCCACAGATGTTGCCGCCCGCGGTATCGACGTGGATGATGTGGAAGCCGTTATCAACTACGATCTTCCCAACGAGAACGAGTACTATCTCCACCGCATCGGCCGTACCGGCCGCGCCCATAAGCACGGAGTCAGTTTCTCCCTGGTCACCTTCCGGGAGAGCGTCCGCATGGATGAAATCCTGAAGTATATGCTCACCGCGCCGACGCCCCTCAAGTTTGAGGATGACGTGCTGCGCCGGGAAGACGGCTCTGCATTCTTTGAAAACATTTGATCTGAATACGAATAAAAAAATTCCCGGAAACCAGGTTTCCGGGAATTTTCTTGTGTTTGCTGGTTTTTACACGCGGCGGGCGGCAAAGCACTCGCTGCAGTATACGGGACGGTCTTCCTTAGGCTCGAAGGGAACCTGAGTGGGCTTTCCGCATTCCGCGCAAACAGCGTCGTACATCTGACGCGGAGCGCCGGCAGCACGGCTGGCCTTACGCGCCTGACGGCAGGCCTTGCAGCGGGTGGGCTCGTTCTGGAATCCCTTTTCGGCATAGAATTCCTGTTCACCGGCAGTGAAAACGAACTCAGCGCCACAGTCTTTGCATACCAGCGTTTTGTCTTCGTACATGATCTGGTAACCCCCATAACTTTTTGATAGGCGACTCCTCCGGCTGACCTGGTCTTTGCCCCCACACACGCCGCCTGGAAGTTTGCTCTGTGCTTTACGCACCCTCACTAGCTTCTCTCGGAATTGCTCCCGGACGGACTTACATCTAGACCGCACCATGCTCCCCGCCGCTTTGGACGGATTACGTGGACCGCTTTGCCTGCGACTGGCATCGGCTTGCAACCACAGACCCGAAGGATTCAACCGGCGACATTATATTACCGCCATGTCTAAAACGCAAGATATTTTTCCATTTTTGACAAATAAAGACAATCGAAATGCATTATTTTTGGTCAAAAGTTGGTTTTCTTACTTTTTCTGGCCGTAATAAGCGTTCGGGCCGTGCTTCCGCATGAAGTGTTTTTCCTTCACATACTCCGGCAGGTTCATCCGGGTCTGAGTCTCGGGAAGCGCTTCAGTATGCCAGGCCATCATGGCCACTTCCTCCAGCACTACCGCATTGTGCACCGCTTCCATCGCGTCCTTGCCCCAGGCAAAGGGACCATGATGCCGTGCCAGCACGCAGGGCACATGCTTCGGGTTCAGTCCGTTCTGCTCAAAGTGAGAAGCGATCACCCGGCCGGTTTCCAGCTCATAGGCGCTTTCCACTTCTTCCTTGGTCAGATCCCGGCAGCAGGGAACATTGCCGTAGATATAATCCGCGTGGGTCGTACCATAGGCGGGAATATCCCTTCCGCTCTGGGCCCAGATCGTAGCCCACCGGGAATGGGTATGCACCACGCCGCCGATGTCCTTAAAGCGGCGGTACAGCTCCGCATGGGTCGGCGTATCGGAAGAAGGATTCATACTGCCTTCCACCTTGTTGCCCTCCAGGTCGATCACGACCATGTCTTCCGGCTTCAGTTCCTCATAGGGAACGCCGCTGGGCTTGATTACGAACAGGCCCTTCTCCCGGTCGATTCCGCTCACGTTGCCCCAGGTAAACGTCACCAGATGATAGGCGGGCAGCAGCATGTTCGCCTCGTAAACCTGTTTTTTGAGTTCCTCCAGCATGGGTCATTCCTCCTAAATTCATAATTCACAATTCATAATTTCATCCCCATCGAAGCAGAAATAATTCTGAATTCTGAATTCTTAATTCTTAATTGGTCTTCGGACCCAGTTGTCCTCTCATCCAATGCTTCCTGCACAGGGATACATAACTCTCATCCCCGCCCAGCACGATCTGCTCGCCCTCCCGGGCAACCTTCCCGTCAATCACGCGGGCATTGCAGGTAGCCTTCTTGCCGCACCAGCAGATAGTCTTCACTTCTTCGATCGTATCCGCCCAGGCCATCAGCCACTGGCTGCCTTCAAAGAAGTTGCCCTTGAAGTCCGCCCGCAGGCCGTATGCGATGACAGGAATACCCAGGTCATCCACAATGTGAACCAGATATTCCACCTGGGCCTTGGTCAGGAACTGGGCCTCGTCCACAATCACGCAGTCATAACCGGTCAGGTCCATTGTTTCCAGTTCTTCAGCGAATACGCACTCTGTTTCCAGCCCGCTGCGAGAACGGATAATCCGGGCGCCGTCACGGTTTTCCAGCTGCGGTTTAACCATCAGCACCTTCTGATGCCGCTCTCCGTAGTTGTACTGCACCATGATCGCGTTTGCTGTCTTGCTTGAACCCATGGCTCCGTAGCGAAAATACAGTTTAGCCAACCGGATCTTCCTCCTTTTCCGGCACAGCGGCTGCTGTTTCCGGATCCGCTTTCTTTTTGACGGCCTTCTTACCCACAGGCACGATTGTATCGTTCTTCACCGTCAGCCGGATTTCCTGTCCCAGCTGAACATGACCTTCCAGCAATTCTTCACTCAGGGTATCCTCCACAGTGCGCTGGATCAGCCTGCGCAGCGGCCGGGCACCGAACTTTGGATCGTAACCATCCTTCGCCAGCTTCTCCGTTACCTGCGGATCCCAGGTCAGCAGGATCTCCTGTTCTTTCAGCCTGTCCGCCACCTGCTTGAGCATCAGCTCCGTGATCTTATGGATCTCATCCTCATTCAGGCTGTGGAAAACAATCAGTTCATCCACCCGGTTGATGAATTCAGGCCGGAAGATCTCCTTGACCTCTTTCATCACGGATTCCTTCATGGCTTCATAGTTCCGGGCTTCGCCTTTCTGGTCTGCGCCGAAACCCATGGTCCGTCCGTTGCCGATCACGTGCGCGCCGGCATTGGAGGTCATTACCAGGATGGTGTTCTTGAAGGATACCACCCGTCCCGTATTATCCGTCAGCCGCCCGTCCTCCAGGATCTGCAGCAGCATGTTGAATACGTCAGGATGTGCTTTTTCCACCTCGTCCAGCAGCACCACGCTGTAGGGCTTCCGGCGAACCGCTTCTGTCAGCTGGCCGCCCTCTTCATATCCCACATATCCGGGAGGAGAACCAACCAGCCGGGAAACCGTATGCTTTTCCATATACTCGGACATATCCAGGCGGATCACCGAGTCTTCATCTCCGAACATGGCCTCGCCCAGTGCGCGGCACAGCTCAGTCTTGCCGACGCCGGTGGGGCCGAGGAAGATAAAGCTGCCGATGGGGCGCTTCGGATCCTTCAGGCCTGCCCGCGCCCGGCGGATTGCCCGCGCCACAGCGCTGACTGCCTCTTCCTGGCCGATCAGCCGCTGATGCAGCGTCTCTTCCAGGCGAACCAGCCGCTGGGCTTCCTGTTCCGTCATCCGGGATACCGGAATACCGGTCCACTGGCTCACCACCTGGGCAATATCCTCTTCCGTCACGGTATCCCGCGCGGTGCTCTGGGCCCGGTTCCACTCCGCCCGTTTTTCCTCGATCTCGCGGTTCAGGTTCCTTTCCTGATCCCGCAGGGCAGCAGCCTTTTCAAAGTCCTGGTGGGAGATGGCTTCTTTCTTTTCGATCACCACTGCCTCCAGGCGCTTCTCCTGCTCCCGCACATCCGGCGGAGCTGTGCAGGCAGCAATCCGCACCCGGCTGGCCGCTTCATCCATCAGGTCGATGGCCTTGTCCGGCAGGAACCGGTCCGGAATATACCTGTCAGACAGCTTCACAGCCGCTGCCAGCGCTTCATCCGTAATCCGTACTTTATGGTGCGCCTCATACCGGTCACGCAGGCCGTAGAGGATCGACAGGGTCTCTTCCGCTGTCGGTTCTCCCACCACCACCGGCTGGAAGCGGCGCTCCAGTGCGGCGTCTTTTTCAATATGCTTGCGGTATTCATCCAGCGTGGTCGCGCCGATGCACTGGATTTCCCCGCGGCTCAGGGCAGGCTTCAGGATATTCGCGGCATCCAGGCTGCCTTCTGTGGCGCCGGCGCCGATAATCGTATGGATTTCATCGATGAACAGCAGGACGTTGCCGGCCTTGTGCAGCTCGTCCATCACGTTCTTCAGCCGTTCCTCAAATTCGCCACGGTATTTCGTACCGGCTACCATGCTGCCGATATCCAGGCTCATGACCCGTTTTCCCATCAGCAGTTCCGGCACATTCCCCTGCACAATGCGCTGCGCCAGGCCTTCGGCCACTGCGCTCTTGCCCACGCCGGGTTCGCCGATCAGCACTGGGTTGTTCTTCGTCCGGCGGATCAGGATCTGGATAATCCGCTGGATCTCCGTCTCCCGGCCGATCACCGGATCCAGTTCATTTTTCTCCGCGGCTGCCGTCAGATCCCGGCTGTATTTCTCCAGCTCGCTCTTGTTGTTTTCATTCCCGTTCCTGCCCCGGGCAGGTGCAAAGGGCGGAAAGCCGGGCATCCTGCGGGGTGCCTCTTCATTGCCTGCGTTCTCCCGCATCTGCCGGAGCAGCTGCTCCCGCGCTGCGGACAGGTCAACGCCGGCTTTCCGGAACAGGCCGCCGGCCACACCGTCGTCGTTCCCCAGCAGGGCCAGCCAGATATGTTCAACGGTTACATAATTCTGTCCCAGCTTATGGGATTCCAGCACGCTGTTTTCCAGCGTTTTCTTTGCCCGGGGGCTCAGCTCGATCCGGTTTCCTCTGGCCTCTTCCGGATCACCGACTTCCTTCAGGTGCTCCCGCAGCTCCGTCACAACAGAATCATAGCTCATCCGGGCAGAAACCGCTTCCGGTACGGAAGCGCCTGTCTTCAGCAGGGCGAGCAGGAAATGCTCCGTTCCGACATACGGCTGCTGCAGCTCCGCAGCGATCCGCTGGGCCAGCATCAGTGTCTGCTGGGCTCTCTGGGTAAAACGACCGAATATAGGCATGGAAAATTCCTTTCTGTTATCATCTTCTGTTGCCCTGATGGCACTGAGCACCGTGCTCAGCAGGCTCCTGACGTTTCCTTTCATCAGGTCCGCGTTCATTTTACTCATACAGTCGGCACACAGATGTCTGACCGTAGTCTCTTCACCGGCTACTACGGAAACCGTAAAATTCGCTTCATTCACATGGCATTCTTCGCACAGCATTTCTCTCGCCTCTTTTCTCTTATTGGAGTTCAGCGAAGTTTCCCTGAAAGTCAAACAATTCGTTAGCTTGTTTTATTCATAACAGATAATTCTGAATTCTGAATTCTTAATTCTGAATTTGATTTCTGTTCCGTGACGCAATGGTCATCAGCATGGACTTCATCATCTTCGCCCGCATCGCGTTCTTCAATGAATCCGGAACCGGAACACTCAGCGCACGCGTGCTGACTGCCGACGCCATCAGTGCGGCTTCATCCGCGGTTACAATCCGCTGTTCTTTCAGCTGGCTGATCAGCCGGAGGCATTCTTCTTCTCCCAGGCTGTCGCCGATCCGGTCGTTCACCAGATACATCAGCCGCTGTGACCCGGCCTGTACAACACGCACAATCCGGATATACCCGCCGCCGCCCCGGCGGCTCTCCGTCAGATAACCATGATCCGGGGAAAAGCGGGTTGCCAGCACATAGTTAATCTGGCTCGGCGCGCAGCCGAAATACTCCGCCAGTTCATTCCGTTTCAGCTCCACTTCCGTGGATTCTTCATTCAGAAGTTCCTTGATAAACTGCTCTATCGAATCGCTCAAACGCATGATTAACCCTCCCCTCGTCAAAGGGTCTGTAGTTTCTGACTATCTTTGACCTATTGAGTATAACACACATACTCAACTTATTCAACAACTGCTTTTAGTCCAAATAGTCCTGTAATACAGTAAAACACTTTATCATTATTCATTTTTCATTATTCATTCTTCATTGAAATCAATTGCCGGAAGCTGCAGCGCTTCCGCAACTGATTTGTGAAAGTGTTCATCCTTCTGATGCACATACTTCACCGAGGAAGGGATTACTTCCCCATCATTCCAGCGGAAGAAGCCCGTCCCGTCCGGGTTCAGGCTGTAATCCGCAAGGGTTTTCCCCTCCTCCGGCACAAGCACCGTCAGCCGGTTCAGCACCCGGTTTCCCAGGAAGACCGCAAAGAGATCATGTTCCGGATCCACGGAAACATGGTTGCCCGTGAAACCGCCGATTCCGAAGGCCTGTTTCCCCATATAGCAGGGTATTTCCGAATAGTACTGATCCGGGTGACGCACATAGCACTGAATTCCCAGGAACTGTGTCCAGGCCCCGTTCGTACGCTTCCGTCCGGTCCGGTTGACCGCCATTTCCCTCAGGGATTCCTCCCCGACAATTTTCCGTTCCAGCACTGCCCGGCAGAACCGCACCATATCCCCTCGGGTGGAAAACAGGCCGGCATGCCCGCAAAGATCTCCTGTATCGCCCTGCAGTACCGCCGCCTTGGGATCATGCGGAACCCCGGGTTTCCATCCTTCCCGGAGAATCTGCTGCCCGTTCTCGATCCGGTGTTCCCGGTCGTAGCACTGGCAGTCTTTCCGGCGTTCCGGCGGAACCGCGGACCAGGTCTCTGACATGCCCGCCGGCTCTAGGACCAGCTTCCGTGCGCAGTCCATAAAAGACATCCCGGCTGCTGCTTCCAGTACATATTTCAGGATCATGGCCGGAATATCAGAATAGATCCGGCGCACATCCTCGTGCGGCGCGGCTGTGGATGCAAACAACGCTTCCATAGCGCTTTCCCGGTCGGTACACCCGTCCAGGCGGACAGGAGTACGGACCGTGACCGCAAAGGTCATCAGATCCCACACCGTGGTATCCTTCAGGAACCGGAATCGGGAATCATATGAAAAAACAGGCCTGCCGGGATCCAGCAGACCTTCTTCTTTCAGTTTCATGGCACACAGGCCCGTGAACAGTTTCGTTACGCTGGCCAGGTCAAAAACGCTGTCCTCCCGGACAGCCCCGTCCATGGCTGACACTGTTCTGTTTCCGGCGCCGCATGCCGCGGAAACACCTTCCAGGATGGCCGTTTCCCGGGTAAAAAACCGGAGGCCGTTCAGGAGGGTTGTGTCCATTGATGAACCGCTCATCCTTTGTCTCCCCGGGTCAGGCATCCACACCGATTCGGGTACAGGGCACCCTTCCCTCTTTCAGGTCGCTCAGCCGGTGACGGGCATGCCCGATAATCACCGTGGTGCCGCCCTTCACGCAGCTCAGCGCGTATTCCAGCTTGGCGCGGGCGCCGTTTGCCCCGGCGCGGCTGGCGCCGATGCATGCATTCTGCAGTTCCCGCACCTTGCGTTCCACTTCTTCATAAGTCTTGCCGATCACGTCCCGCACCAGGGTGCTGGGATCCCGGCGATCCTGGTAAATCCCCTCCGTGGAGGTCATCAGCACCAGGGTCTTCGCCTTCACCAGGCCGGCAATCACCGCTGCCGTTTCATCATTGTCCACGCACTCGTGAACCTCTTCACCCTTTTCCCGCCGGGCAGCCAGTTCCATCTTCCGGTTTTCCTCGTCGGATACCGGGTCGTTGTAATTCACAATCGGGATAGTTTTCTGCCGTGCGGCGCGGATCAGCAGTGAGCGGATATGCTCACTCTTTTCCGGGTCATTGAAGTGGGTATGCTCCACCAGGATCTGGCGGATGCCGTATTCCGGTGAAACAAACTGACGGTAATTCTGCATCAGGATGGTTTGTCCCTGGGCAGCGTAATCCGCCTTGTCCTGATCCGGATCTCCGCTCAGTTCGCATCCTGTCCGCTTGATATAATCCAGCCGGCCGATTTCCGTCGCGCCGCTGGTCACCCAGATCATGCCGGGCTTCAGTTCAGCCCCGATTCTGGAAAAAATGTTGTAGTCAATATCCCGGTCTTCCTGCCGGATCAGCGCCATGCTGCCGATCTTGCCAACCAGTTCAAACTGATAATCCATGCTCCGTTCCTGCTTTCCGCGGTCAGAGTCTTTCCCGTACCAGCCGGGTAAGAATATACACCGCCATATGATATCCCTGATCGTTTCTCAGGGTGATGTCGGCCAAATCGCGGTATATAGGGAGCCGTTCATGATAAACACGTTCCACCTCAGCCAGGCCCCCGTCCCGCAGGGTAGGTCGCCGGTCCAGCTTGATGTCACTCAGGATGTCTTCCAAAGGCCTGTCAATCAGCACAATCGTACCCCAGGACCGCATGATATGACGGTTTACCGGATTCAACACCGTGCCTCCGCCCGTGGAGATGATCATCGGCCGGGCATAGGTCAGCGCGGCCAGCGCGTTTGTTTCTGCCCGCCGGAAGGTTTCTTCCCCGTATTTCTCAAAGAACTCGTTCACCGTTCCACCGGCACTCTGAGCCACCATGGCGTCAGTGTCCGCAAACGGAACGCCTGTTTCTTTTGCTGTGCGCTTGCCCAGACTGCTTTTGCCGCAGCCCTGCATGCCGATCAGAAACAGATGCTTGTCCACTGCCATGGTCCCCCTTCCTGCCGGTATCGTTCCCGTTATTCTTTCTTCAAGATGATACAACTTTTTCCTTTTTCGTCAAGTGCCGGAAGCCTTCCGAACCGTTCTTCCATGGTTCTTTCCCGGCATCATTCCGAATAAATAACGAAGCACCCGCTTCCGGGCTTCCCTCATTTTTCCGCTCTTTCCAAAGTAAATTGGAAAGCCGCTCCTTCGTCTGTATCCAGCAGGCGGATGCTTTGCCCGTGCATATCCATGATCCGCTTGCAGATGCTCAGACCCAGGCCCGTTCCCTTGCCCGCGGTATGCGCCCGGTCCGCTGTAAAGAACCGGTCAAAGATCTTGTCCCGGTCTTCCGGTGCCACGCCGCTGCCGCTGTCTCTGACCGTGACCTTCACGACGCCTTCCGCCGCTGCCGATTCGAGGACAATCTTTCCGCCCTCAGGCGTGAATTTGATGGCGTTGTCCAGCAGGTTAATCACCACCTGCTCAATCCGGTCGCTGTCCGCATTCACCGGACAGGGATCCGTCTCAAACTCGCAGCTGATATCGATCTCTTTGGCTTCCAGGTCATTCATCCGCCGGATGACTGCCCGCCGGAGCATCTCATCGATATCAAAGGTGGTCATCTCCGGCTTTGCGTCATCCCGCTCCAGCCGGCTCAGTGCCAGCAGGTCATCGATCAGCCCGCTCAGCCGTTTGCTTTCATCCGCCACCAGCCGCAGGTATTTCGGCTGTTCCTCCGCGGGAATCACGCCGTCTGCCATACCTTCCGCAAAACCCTTGATGCTTGTAATCGGACTGCGAAGCTCATGGCTCACATTCGCCACAAACTCCCTTCGTCCGGCTTCCACGCCCTGCAGCTTGTGCGTCATGGTATTGAACGCTCCGCTCAGCTCCCGCAGTTCCCGGTCACCCTTCTTTTCATCCACCTGCACGGAGAAGTCGCCCTCGGCGATCGTCGCCGCCGCTGTTTCCAACTGCTTGAGCGGCTTCAGTCTCCGGCGCACAAACAGGAATACCACAATACCGGTCAACACCGTCACCACGACCGCAAGCGCCACGATCCTCCACAGAATTTCCCCGAGTCCGGATTCGATTTTCTGGGCCCGCGTCCGGATAAATACCGCTCCGTTCACTTTTCCGCCCCAGGTAAAAGGCACGCCGACTGTGAACATGGGTGCTTCTCCGCTTTCGGAACGCATGCGGATCATTTCCCCGTTCAGGATGCGATCCATTGCCGCGTTGATATCATCGCTGTTCAGGCTGTCTATAAACGCAGGATCTTCCTGGCCGGAAGATACCGCGTTGTAGATCATTCCGTTTTGATTCCGGTCCATTACAATAATGAGCGCATTGAATTCCTGGCTTACCTTTTCCGCGGTCCGGTTCAGGTAAGTTCGTGTTTCGCTGTCCCGGTCCCACATGGTATCCATCAGGCTCTCGCCCGACAGGTTCCCGGCCAGGTAGGCGATTCCCTCCGCTTCGGAACTCAGGTGGTCCAGTCTGGCGTCAATCTGCTGATTCCGCAATGTCAGCCACCAGACCGCAGAAAGGCAGACTGTGGTCAGCAGAATTGCCGCCATCACCACAGCCATAATCCGCGCAAACACAGTCTCACCCCCCTATAGCAAATTCAGAATGATGAATTCAGAATTCAGAATTAAATATGGATCCTAATAAATCGCCGAACTATTCACTACCAGGATACACCGCTTAAGATAATGGAACGTCGGACTAATAATTCTGAATTCTGAATTATTGATTATCTGTCGGTAGAAAACTTATACCCGATCCCTCGTACGGTGTACAGGCTCCAGCCGTATTTCTCGCTTTCTGTCAACTTTTCCCGCAGCCGCTTGATGTGCACGTCCACCGTCCGGCTGTCTCCGAAAAAGTCAAAACCCCAGATCTGGCTCAGCAACTGTTCCCGTGTAAACACCTGGTTCGGATGGGACGCCAGGAAATACAGCACTTCCAGTTCCTTCGGCGGCATTTCCAGCCGTTTTCCTTCATAGTGTACGTCGTATTCTTTCAGGCTCACTGTCAGCCCCGGGAAGGTCAGATCCCCGGCCTGTTCCTCCTCGCTGCCGCGGCTCCGGCGGAGCACCGCCTTCACCCGGGCAACCAGTTCCTTTCCGTCAAAGGGTTTCACAATGTAGTCATCCGCACCCAGTTCCAGGCACAGCACTTTATCAAAGGTTTCACCCTTTGCCGTGACCATGATGACCGGGATACTGCCGCTCTTCCGGATAGTCTTCAGCACCTCATATCCGTCCGTTCCCGGCAGCATCACATCCAGCAGCACCAGATCCGGCGGCATCTTCCGGAAAGAGTCAATCGCCTCATTTCCGTCCGCAGCCACCTTCACCTCATAGTTTTCCTTTTCCAGGTACAGCTGCTCCAGCCTGCTGATATTCGGATCATCATCCACTACCAGAATACACGGCTTGTCCTTCACGCTAACTCCTCCGTCGTTATCAATTCATAATTCACAATTCATAATTCATAATTCGAGATGCTTGGCCTGAACTTTTCCATAAACATACGTACATACACTAGGTGTCATTTCGACCGAAGCCGAAGGCGAAGTGGAGAAATCCCTTACTATAAATTCTGAATTCTTAATTCTGAATTCTGAATTACATATCACTTCAGCGTGACTACCGTTACGCCGTCTTCTCCTTCACCATACATGCCCCGACGGAAACTCTTCACATGCTTGTTCTTCCTCAGGTCCTGCTGGATCCCGGCCCGCAGGATCCCTGTTCCCTTTCCGTGAATGACATAAACCTCATTCAGTCCGGCCAGCACCGCTTCATCCAGGTACAGGCTCACCGCGTCCAACGCTTCCTCCAGGTTCATTCCCCGTACGTCGCATTCGCTCTTCACCGTCCGGGTCATCATGCCTGTCTTCGCCTTTACGGTTGTCTTCTCCTTCGCCGGAGCTTCCTTAATCAGCCGAAGCTGCGAAAGCTCCGCCGTAAACTTCATCATGCCGGTCTGCAGCCGTACCTCGCCTTTTTCATCCGGAGGCGCCAGCACGGTTCCCTCTACGCCCAGGGTCAGAATCTTCACTTTATCCCCGGCCTTGACGGTCTTCGGCGCTTCGCCGCCGTCGGGTGCAGCCTGTCCGAGGCCCTCCGCCAGCGCGTCGCTTTCCTTGTCCAGCCGCCTGCGCAGGTCGTTCACAGAGGCGTCTCCCTGCGCAGCGTTCTTCTTCATTTTCTTCAGTTCGGCAATGACGCTCTCACTTTCCCGTCTTGCCTGATCCACAATATGCTTCGCGTCCTCCCGGGCTTTGCGCAGCGCCTGTTCCCGCTTCTGTTCCATCTCCCGGCGCAGCTGTTCCGCTTCATTGCGCAGCTTGATGGTTTCACGGTTCGCTTCCTCAGCCAGCTGGCGTTCCTTTTCCGCCACCTGCCGGTGATACTCTGCGTTGGCAATCACGTCTTCAAACCGGATCGCGTTTCCGCTCAGCAGTTTCCGGGCTGCGTCAATCAGGTTTTCCGGCAGTCCCAGCCGCCGGCTGATTTCAAAGGCGTTGCTCTTTCCGGGAACGCCGATGGACAGGCGGTACGTCGGCCGCAGCGTCTCCACGTCAAACTCCACCGAGGCATTTTCAACGCCCTGTGTAGTCAGAGCAAAAGCCTTCAGCTCGCTGTAGTGGGTCGTTGCCAGGGTCCGCACTTTGATATGCAGCAGCCGTGTCAGGATGCTCTGGGCCAGGGCAGCACCTTCCGTGGGATCCGTTCCGGCGCCCAGTTCGTCAAACAGCACCAGGTCCCGGGGCGTCACCTCGTGCATAATCTCCACGATGTTGGTCATATGTCCGGAGAAAGTGGACAGGCTCTGTTCAATGCTCTGCTCGTCTCCGATATCCGCAAACACCTGCTCAAATACAGCTAGCTCTGTTCCCGGATCCGCCGGCACCTGGAGGCCCGCCTGGGCCATCAGGGTAAACAGACCCACGGTCTTCAGTGTTACTGTCTTACCGCCGGTATTCGGGCCGGTAATGATCAGGGAAGTAAACTCTTCTCCAAGCCATATTGTAGAGGGCACTACCTTTTCCGGATCAATCAGCGGATGACGTCCGCGGATGATCTTCAGGTGTCCTTCATTGTTCATCTTCGGGCTCACGCAGAAAAACCGGCGGCTCAGCAGTCCCTTGGCAAAGATGAAATCCAGCTCCGCCAGCTGCTCCTGGGTTTCCGCCATGGCCGCGGCATAGGGCGCCACTTCAGCGGATAATGCCGCCAGGATCCGGGCAATCTCCTGCTGTTCCTTCAGTTCCCACTGTTTCAGTTCATTGCCCATTTCCACCGCGGCCATCGGCTCGATGAACAGCGTCGCGCCGGAAGAGCTCTGGTCATGAACCAGGCCGGGGACGCTGGAGCGGAATTCCGCCCGCACCGGCAGCACATACCGGTTGTTTCTCACGGTGATGATCGGATCCTGCAGCGCTTTTTGCAGTGTGGCGGAGTGGATCATCTGATTCAGCTTATCCCGGATCCGGTCCTGGGCTCCCCGCAGATGCCGACGGATATTCATCAGCTCGCTGCTGGCCCGGTCAGCTATTTCATCTTCGGAGATAATCGCGTCCGTTATATCCCTTTCAATATTCCGGGCAACAAAAAGGCCCTCCGCCTTTGCCCGCAGTATGGGAGTATTTTCCCGTTCCGTTACCAGCGCATCCTGGGCCGCGCGGCTCGCCCGCAACAGTTCAGCCACATTCAGCAGCATCCCGGCACTCAGGCTTCCGCCTTTCTCGCAAACCACCAGCGCCGGTTTTACATCCGGAAACGCAATCATCGGATGTCCGCCGGTATACTGAAGAATGACGGTTGCCTCTTCCGTCTCCGCCTGCAGTGCCTGCACGGCAGTCAGTTCATCCGCCGGTTCCAGTGCCCGGCACTTCTCCGCCCCTGCCGGCGTCAGTGCACCCTCAGCCAGGAGCTCTCGGATCCTGGTAAACTCCAGCACCCGCAGTGTTCTTTCTTTCATCATAGCTATTAATTCCTTCGGAATTATGAATTCATAATTCACAATTCATAATTATTCTACTGGTCTTTTCCAATGTCCGGATGTAGTTTCCCCATCCGTCTTCCGTCCTTCTTTGAAAGCCTTTAGAACCATTCTTGTGTCTTCCGGATCCTCCGTAGTCAGGACAACCGCTCTGTTTAATTCTGAATTCTGAATTCTGAATTCTGAATTGATTATGTCCGTCGGGAAGGCATTCATCAGCTGTACCAGACACCCTTCCGGCAGCCGCTGACGCAGGAGCGGGAATCGGTATCCCTTCCGGTCTTCCAGCACCTGGTCCTTCAGTGCGTCCGGATGTCCTTCATCGCACATCCGGCAGCCTGCATGTCCTTTCTTCAGTCCCAGGGCAGTCCGCGCCGGACAGTGGTGCAGCAGCATCAGCCGTGTCCGTCCGTAAACCGTTGTCACAACAGGCGCGCCCCCGGCCAGGAGCGTCTTCAGTTCCTGTCCCGTCAGTTCAGGTGAGGCTGTCACAAACGCGCACCCTTCCTCCATCAGCAGCGAAGCCGCCTGGCGGTTCATCACCGGAACCCCTGCGCCTGCCGCATAAGCTACCGGCCAGTCCGTTCCCAACTGTCCGACAGAACCCAGTACAACGCCGCCGAGCAGTTCCTTGTTTTCTTCTGTATAACGCCGCAGGGCCTGCAGGGTCTCTTCCTCACATACATCCGGCAGGGCCAGCCAGTCTCCCGGCTGGATTACCACCTTCAGTGCCTGCAGGGCTTCCGTCCGGTAATCCTCCGGACACCAGACCACCCGCAGCCCGGCTGTTCTGGCTAACTCAGCCTGCTCTGTCGTCCGAACATAAGCAGTCTGCGGCACTTCTCCCGCAGGAAGGTATTCCGCACAATCTTTTAATCCTGAATTCTGAATTGTTGAGCTGCTGTCCAAATCTTTGATTTGGGTAACAGCTGCCATGCTACAGCTGTCAAAGGATCTTTGATCCTTTGGTAACAGCGATCGCAGAAATTCTGAATTGGAAATTCGTTGTTCGAATTCCCTTATTCTCTCCTCCGCCAGCGCTTCCAGCGCTTCCCGTCGGATAGCGTTCACCCGGCTTACCGGCACAAAGGCGCCTGCCGTCTTCGCTTTAACCTCACGCGGAACAAAGACCGTATCCCCGGTCTTTTCCAGGCTGCGTCCCAGTTCTTCCTCTGTGACCGCCCGGGTTTTCGCAGCTTCCACGACTTCACCCGTGACCGTCACGGTATTCTCTCCGTCCGTAGCAGTCAGGCGCAGTGCTTCTCCGGGCATCGCCTTCAGGAAAAGATCCACCGGCACTGTCCTGCCCTTCATCGCTTCCGCTTTTTCCAGCTGATCCACAGCCGTCTGGCGGAATACGATATCCCCGCCTTTGGCCTTCACGTCCGGCCTCAGCCGCAGGATAGCCGTCTCCCCGGTCTTCAGGTTCGGTCCGGCATAAACCAGGCTGATCTCCTCATGTGCTCCCCGCAGTGAAAGCCCGTCACCATTCCGCAGGTCTTTTTCCAGCTGTACCTTTGCCAGTTTTCCGTCTGCAGCCGTCACCCGGCCGATCCGGACGCCCTGGTGATTCACCGTGTCCGGGAATATCACCCCCGCGTCCTCGCAGCCCAGGGCATATCCCTTCATGAAGCCGCCCCGGTTAAAGATCTGGAGCAGCCCCTCTTTTTCTGCTTCGTCGGCCTTCTCAAAGCTTCCCCGTTCAAGGCTGTCCATGCCTTTCCGGTAGCTGGCCGCCACAGTGGCCACATATTCCGGCCGCTTCAGTCTGCCTTCAATCTTGCAGGAAACCACACCGGCCTCCGCCAGCTTCGGCAGTTCATCCCGCAGGCATACGTCCCTGGGACTCAGCCATGCGCCCCGGCGTCCGCGATAGTCATACTCCATCCGGCAGGGCTGGGCACACCGGCCGCGGTTTCCGCTTCGTTCTCCAACCATGCTGGAGAACAGGCACAGTCCGCTCACTGCCACACACTGCGCGCCATGAACAAATACTTCAATCTCAACACCGGTATCCGCACACTTGCGAATCTCTTCCAGGGAGCACTCCCGTGCCAGCACCGCCCTGCGGATTCCGTGTTTTCCGCACCATACCACTCCTGTCCGGTTGTGAATGGCCATCTGGGTACTCGCGTGCATCGTCAGGTCCGGGAAAAGGTTCCGGGCGATTCGCAGCACACCCAGGTCCTGCACCAGCACAGCGTCCGCATGAAGATCATTCAGCAGCCGCAGTACCTCTGTTACCTGTGCCAGTTCCCCGTCCTTCACCAGCGTGTTCACGGTCACATGAACCCGCATATGGCGCAGATGGGCATAGCGGATGGCATCTTCCAGCTCCTGCCGGTTAAAATTCCCTGCACCGGCGCGCGCACTGAAAGCGGAATACCCAAGGTATACCGCGTCCGCACCTGCCGCGTCTGCCCGTTCCAGAGCCGCGCGGTTCCCTGCCGGAGCCAGATTCTCCATGTCGCTACACTCCTTGAATTAATTCATAATTCACAATTCATAATTCATAATGATTATATACCGGCATACTCCTGAATTTCATGCTGAAAGCTTTTATATCCATACGTCGGAAGTCATCTTCCGGATCAACTCAGCACTTAATTCTGAATTATGAATTATGAATTCTGAATTGCTTTGGCGCTCCGCGCCAATTGCTCGTTCTGCCTGCGCAGCATCGTATTCTCATCCTGCGCCTTCAGCAATTCTTCCGCCAGGTTAAAACAGGTCAGCACAGCCGCCTGCCCGGAAGGCAGGTTGGTTACCGCTGCCGTTTCGTTCAGTTTCCGGTCCACGAAAGACGCCACCCGCTTCACAAACTCCGGCGCGTCGCCGGATACCAGCGTATAGTTTTTGCCCGCAACCGTTACGGTGATTTTCTGCTTTTCCATTTCCTGCCTCCTGTCTCTGTCAACCGCCTCATTGAGTACATATGATCCCGTACATAAGTGAAAAGCGCAGAAAGGGGTTCAACCCTTTCCGCGCTTCAATGCTTTTCTCAGATCTGGTCAAAGGGATAGCACTGTCCGAATGTATCCACCCGGATCGATGCCATAACCTGCGGCTCAAGCGGTTTATCGGAGCGATCCCGCTTTGCCTTCACGATGTCCTCTGCCACGTCCATTCCTTCCAGCACTTTGCCGAAGGCAGCGTACTGTCCGTCCAGGTGGGGACTGTCGCTGGTCATGATAAAGAACTGGCTTCCGGCGGAATCAGGCATCATGCTGCGGGCCATGCTCAGCACACCGTAGGTATGCTTCAGGGGATTGTTAACTCCATTCGCAGCAAATTCGCCTTTGATGCAGTAGCCGGGGCCGCCGATGCCGATCCCCTTGGGATCGCCGCCCTGGATCATGAAGCCCGGAATGACCCGGTGAAAGATCAGTCCGTCATAGAAACCGCTGTTGGCAAGCGCGGTAAAGTTGCCAACGGACTGCGGCGCGACTTCAGGATACAGTTCGCCTTTCATCACACGTCCGTCGTTCATAGTGATTGTAAACACAGGATTCTGTGCCATGTTTCTGATTTTCCTCCCTTTGGAGCTCCGCTCCAGTTCCAGATTGTTTTTGAAATATAATTACCTTCATTCAGAATGAAAGCTTCCCTATTATAACGATTTTTCCCTCCCATGGCAAGCAGTGCCACAGCACCGGGATATTGAAGCCTTCCTTCAATCACACCATAGAGGTAAAAAGTAAATATAACACCCGCCCTTGGGCGGATATTTCACACAGAACCGCGCTGCGGTTCTGTATTTCACATCGCGAAAGCGATATTTCATATTTGCCCAGCGGGCAAATATTTCATTCAAAAAAGGCACAAAGCATACTCTGCGCCTTTTTTGACAACCTTCTCCATACTTTGTATAATAAGGGGATTCCCGAAAGGAGTACACGCTATGACGATCGTACATCCCCAGCAGCCTGTAAACGGGCTGAACCCGGAAGACGTGTTCTACGCGGTCGACGACCTTGGAACACAAACCGGATATGGCTTTATCCTCTATCAGCTCCAGCCCGGCCTGTATCCGGACTGTCCTGTCAATCTGTATTTTTCGCTGGCCGGAGATCCTGCTTCACGGTATCTCCTTTTCGGCGCGCTGGTTGCCCGCGCACGCATTCTGCAGAACGTGAATCCGCAGATGCGCTGCCGTCTGTACACAAGTATCGCCCCTAATGATATCCAGATGAAGGATTTCTATACTCATAACGGTTTTGACTGCAACGAAACCGATGAAGTCCTCCAGCTGGCCATCCCCTTCGGTGACGGGCGCATTCCGATGAGCTGCACTGTTGCTCCCACTCCCCTCAATACCTGGGACGAGCAGAACAGCCTCATCTACCGGCTCCAGATGAATGAAATCTCCTTTGTGGATATGAACTATCTCAAGAGCCTCCAGCGTATGCCCCACTTCATGACCCTCGGCCTGTACCGCAATGCGGTGCTCATCGGCGAAGCGATCATGGCCGGACAGGGCACGGACTGTGAACTGGTTGCCATCTATATTGAGCCCGGCAGCCGGAACCAGGGCATGGGCAAAGCACTCCTGCATCGGCTGATGGCCATCATGGCCGCTGAAGGTGTTACCCGCATCACCACCCGGATCATGAGCCGCAGTGTTCCCCAGCAGCGTCTGGCAGCGGACTTCGGAGGCACCGTTCTGGGCGTCAATATGATCTTCCCGGGCATGTATCTGAACTGAGTTCTTTTCCGGTTCTTCCCCTTGATTTACCTTGAATAGCGCTTGACGTAAAAACGTCAGGCGTTTATAATATCTTCAACTGTGTTTTCGAAGGAGGAAACGATCAATATGAAATCCGGCAATAAGCGCGTTGGCGGCAAAACCGGAGCCATCATCGCGCTGTGCGTGCTGCTCGTCGTCACCATCGCACTTGGCGTGATCGGTGTCACCGGAGTAAGCCTGCCTCCCCGTGGACTGTACAAGGTTCTGTCCTGGCTGCCCACCACCAATTCCGAGAACTGGCCTGAATCCCTGCCTCTGGGTCTTGATCTGCGGGGCGGTATGTATGTTGAATATTCCGGCAAAGCTCCGGAAGGTTCCACCGCGGACTTCGACAGCCTGCGCGAAGGTACCATGTCCATTATCCGCTCCCGTCTGTCTGACAAGGGCTACAATGAAGCCAATGTCCAGCAGCTGGGCGCTGACGGCATCCGTGTTGAAATCCCGGATGTTCAGGACGATACCGTACTGGACCTGATCGGCGCTGCCGCTAAGATGGAGTTCAAAACTCCCGACGGCGAAGTCTTCATGACCGGCGACATGGTCAAGAAGGCCGTTTACAGCTACGGCGAAAAAGGTCATGAGATCGCCTTTGAACTGAATGAAGAAGGCGCCAAGATCTTCGGTGAAGTCACCGCCGCCAATGTCGGTAAGAACCTGATCATTGAGCTGGACGGTGAACAGCTGGTTAACGCCACTGTCCAGACCGCAATCCTGGACGGCCACGGCGTCATCTCCGGCAACTACACCCAGGAACAGGCGACCAGCGTTGCCGCCAAGATCCAGTCCGGTGCTCTGCCGCTGGAACTGACCCAGCAGAAGGTTGATAAAGTGTCCGCCACCCTCGGTCAGGACGCTGTGTCTTCCTCCGTGCGTGCCGCTCTGATCGGCATCCTGCTGATCATGCTCCTGATGATCCTCCGTTATCGTCTGAATGGTCTCATCGCCTCCTGGGCCCTGACCATTTACACGATCCTGCTGTTCCTGCTCATCGCTCTCTTCCATATCCAGCTGACCCTGCCCGGTCTGGCCGGTGTGGTTCTGGGCATCGGTATGGCAGTTGACGCGAACGTCATCATCTTCGAACGCTTCAACGAAGAAGTCCGCAAGGGCCGCAGCGTGAAGGCTGCCGTCCGCGCCGGTTTCAAAAACGCTATGTCCGCTATCCTGGACGCCAACGTCACCACCCTGATCGCCGCCATCGTGCTGCTGTTCTACGGCACCGGTTCCATCCAGGGCTTCGCCAAGACCCTGCTGCTGGGCGTGGTTGTTTCCATGTTCACTGCGATCATTGTTACCCGCTTCCTCATGAACCGCTTCGTGAACGCTGGTGCTACCAACACCTCCCTCTATACCAAAGTAAACGTTGTTGATGAAAAGGAGGTTGAGGCGTAATGACTATCAAGAATCGTTCCAAGATCTGCCTTATCATCTCCGCCGTGATCATCCTCGTCGCCCTGGGCCTGCACCTCTCCGGTAATGGAATTAACCTGGGTATCGATTTCGCAGGCGGCCTCTCCATGCAGTATGATATGAAGACCGCCGTCACTTCCGCTGACGTGACCAACGTCCTGGAAAACATGGGTGTTACAAACAGCACCGTCACCGTTCAGGGCCGCGACAACAATGAAGTGAACATCCGCATCAAGGACATTACCAAGGACGACATCCAGAAGGTCCAGGCTGATTTCGAAGCCGGCATCAAGGAAACCTATCCGGAAGCCGTTTCCATCGGTGATGTGAACTACGTTGGTCCCGTAGCCGGTGACACCCTGGTCCGGAACGCGATCATCTCCGTGCTTCTCGCCGCCGGCCTGATGCTGGTCTACATCGCCATCCGGTTCGACCTGAACTCCGGCCTCGCTGCTGTGTTCGGTCTGCTGCATGACGTGCTGATCATGCTCTCCTTCATGGTGATCTTCCGCTCCGTGATCCAGATGAACTCTTCGTTCATCGCCGCGGCGCTGACCATTGTTGGTTACTCCATCAACAACACCATTGTTATCTTCGACCGTATTCGTGAGAATGCCAAGAAGATGCCCACCGCTCCCCGTGAAGAAGTTACCAACATCTCCATTCGTGAGAGCCTGGGCCGCACCATCTGCACCACAGTAACCACCCTGATCACCATCGTGGCTCTGTGCATCCTGGGTGTTGCTTCCATCCGTGAGTTCGCTCTGCCGATCATCGTCGGTATCCTCTCCGGTGTCTACAGCGCCAACATGATCAACGGTTATGTCTGGGCTTTCCTGGAAGAAAAACGCCGCAGCCGCAAGGCCAAAGCCTGATTAAAAACAAACGGAAAGGACTGCGGGGACGCAGTCCTTTCTTCTTCTTTTTATGGATCTGTATACCGCATCTGTATTGACTAGTCCCGAATTCTCATCATACCGTTAATTCAGAATTCTGAATTCATAATTCTGAATTAGCAGAAAGGAGGCGATCCCATGACCCATACACGTTTCATTCAGCGATGTGTTTCGGATTGCCCTCCTTTCAATGGTCTTCCGGACTGGATGTCCAGGCTTCTCTTTGCCCGCGGCATCCATACAGAAGAAGAATCCCGCCGTTACCTGAATCCCTCATTGGATGATCTCCATGACCCTTTCCTGCTCCCTGGCATGACGGAAACCGTTGCCCTGCTCAGGAAGGCCATTGATGAAGGAAAAACCATCCTCGTTTACGGCGACTATGACGCAGACGGCGTCTGCGCTGCCTCCATCCTGATGGAAACCCTGCACGAGGAAGGCGCGTCCCTGGCATACCGCATTCCTTCCCGTCACACCGAAGGCTACGGCTTGAATGCCGATGCTGTCCGTGAAATAGCGGAAAAAGCTCAGGTTCTGATTACAGTGGACTGCGGTGTCTCCAATGTGGAAGAAGTTGCCCTGGCGAAGTCCCTTGGTCTGACCGTCATCGTGACAGACCATCACCAGCCTCCGGAAATTCTCCCCCAGGCTGACGTGGTGATGGATCCGCTTCTGGGAGAATACCCCTGCCCCTATCTGTGCGGTGCGGGCGTGGCGCTCAAAATCTGCCAGGCCCTTCAGGGGATGCCGGGTGTGGAAAAGCGGCTGGATCTTGCTGCCCTCGCCACCGTTGCGGATATCGTCCCCCTGCAGGAAGAAAACCGGGTCATCGTCCGGGAAGGACTTCATCGTATCATGAATACCTCCCGGCCCGGCCTGAAAGCGCTGCTGGAAAAAGCCGGACTACAGGCTGCGGTTACCGCCGATGATCTTGCGTTCCGCCTCGGTCCCCGGCTTAACGCTGCCGGCCGCCTGGGAGACGCAAAACTCGGCGTCCATCTGCTCCTGACCCCGGATCCCGCTAAAGCCTCCCATATCGCAGGTCTGCTGGAGGAAGCCAACCGCACCCGGCAGAACCTGGAGCGGGAGATGACAGCCTCCGCCCTGACCCAGCTGGATGCGGCTGAGCTGGCAAAATCCCATGTGGTCATTGTTTCCGGAGAGGACTGGAATCCCGGCCTGATCGGCCTCACCGCCGGGCGGCTGTGTGAACGCTTTCACCTGCCTGCCATCGCTCTCAGCATTCATGAGGGCACTGCCGTCGGTTCCTGTCGTTCCATTCCCGGTGTCAATATTTATCGTATGCTCTCCGCCTGCGCCGACCTGCTGGAGCGCTTCGGCGGACATGAACAGGCGGCCGGCCTGACCGTAAAGACAGAGAATATTCCCCTGCTTCAGAAACGGCTGGAAGAAGAAATCTCTTCCGCCGCACCGGAGGAATGCTTCCTGCCCGCCATGGAATATGACATGATTGTCCCATTCCGTACCTGGACTCCCGAAACCCTTGCAATGCTGGATCGCATGGAGCCTTTCGGCTGCGGCAACCCCGCACCGCTCTTCCTGCTGCAGGGTGCTGAAGTTCAGTCCCTCCGCCGGGTAGGCAAAGACGACTCCCATCTGAAGCTGACTGTCCTGGATGAGGACCTGTCCGTTGTGGACGGCATTGCCTTCTCAAAGGGCGACGTCGCTGACGAAAGCCCTGCCGTCCTGGACCTGCTCTATCGTCCCATCCGGAACGACTTCCGCGGCCGCGTCAGCATTGAAGCCCAGGTGGCATGTATTAATGCAGAATGACCGCCCTTACACCCCCGGAAACCCCGGAGTAAACATAATTCCAAAAACATGGTATAATAATATATTGTTCCCGAAGCCGTATTTTCATCGGGAGCAACAGAAAAGCATTATGAATTATGAATTATGAATTGTGAATTAAATCCGACTGAAAGGAGGATCACCCATGGCTTTCACATCTTATGAAGCAATGCCTCTGGATCAGATGCTTAACCGGATACAGAAATACCATCCCGGTGACGGCTACAAGCTGGTGGAAAAAGCCTGGAAGTTTGCCGAAAAGGCCCATGAAGGCCAGTTCCGCAAATCCGGTGAGCCTTATTTCACCCATCCTTCCCTTGTCGCTTCGATCCTTACGGATCTGATGATTGATCCCCCCACCATCGCCGCGGGTCTCCTGCATGATACTGTCGAGGACTGCGAAGGTATCACCCTTGATACCATCCGCGAGGAGTTCGGCAATGAAGTGGCGGATCTTGTAGACGGCGTCACCAAATTGAACAAGCTGGATTTTGCGGATCGTGAGGAAGCCCAGGCTGAATCCCTCCGTAAGATGATCCTGGCGATGTCCCGGGATATCCGTGTCGTTCTGATCAAGCTGGCGGACCGTCTGCATAACATGCGCACCCTGCGTTTCCAGCCGGAAGCACGCCGTCAGGCCATTGCCCGGGAAACGCTGGATATCTATGCGCCCCTGGCGCACCGCCTCGGTGTTTATGCCATCAAGCAGGAGCTGGAAGACCTGTCCCTTAAGTACATTGATCCGGAAGGCTACAACCGCATTGTCCATCTCGTCGGCATGAAGCGCCAGGAGCGGGAGGAGAGCATCAAGCTGGTCATCAATGAGCTTTCAGAGCGGCTGGACCAGCAGCATATCCGCTACAACATCGACGGCCGCAGCAAGCACTTCTATTCCATCTATCGCAAGATGGTGCTTCAGCAGAAGGCCTTTGACCAGATCTATGACCTGATCGCCATCCGCGTCATCGTGGATACCATTCCGGACTGCTATACAGTCCTGGGTATTGTCCATACCCTGTGGAATCAGGTCCCCGGCCGGTTCAAGGATTATATCTCTGTTCCCAAGGCCAACATGTACCAGTCCCTTCACACCACCGTTGTGGGTGGCCGGAAGATTCCCTTCCCCTTCGAGGTGCAGATCCGTACCTGGGACATGCACCGCGTGGCGGAATTCGGCATTGCTGCCCACTGGCGGTACAAGGAAGGCGCCAACCGGGAAGACAACCTGGACCACAAGCTGTTCTGGGTCCGCCAGATGCTGGACTGGCAGACGGAAACCCGGGATTCCCGCGAATTCCTGGACACGCTGAAAACAGACCTTTTCTCTGAGGAAGTATTCCTCTTTACGCCCAAGGGTGACGTTATTTCCATGCCCAAGGGTGCCACGCCCCTGGACTTTGCCTACCGGATTCACTCCGCCATCGGCAACCAGTGCGTCGGTGCGAAAATCAACGGTAAAATCGTTCCGCTGGACACGCCCCTGGGTACCGGCGATCGAGTGGAAATCCTGACCTCCGCTTCCTCCAAGGGACCGGGAACCGACTGGCTCCGGATCTGCAAAACGCCCCAGGCCAAAGCCAAGATCCGCCAGTTCCTGAAGAAATCCCTGAAGGAAGAAAACGTTGAAATCGGCCGTGCCATGATTGAAAAGGAATGCGTCCGCCGCGGCGTCCGCATGTCCGATATCGTCAAGCCTGAGTATTATGAGCCCATCCTAAAGCGCACCGGTTTCACGGACTTCGATGACATCTGCAGTGCTGTCGGCTACGGCGGCATGGCTGTCGTCTATGTTGTCACCCGCCTGATCGAAGAGCAGAAGGCGAAGGAACAGCCGGTTCAGACCGTCCAGACCGTGGACGACATGGTTTCTGAGGAAAAGCGCCTCAGCCAGCACCGCGCCCATCACGGCATCGTGCTCACCGGCAGTGAGGACCTGGATATCCCCGTCCGCTTTGCCAAGTGCTGCAGCCCTGTTCCCGGAGACGAGATTGTGGGCTATATCACCCGCGGCCGCGGCGTGACCATCCATAAAGCGGAATGCGTCAACGTCGCCACCGGTGAAGAAGAGCGCCGCATTCCCGTGGAATGGGCCAGCGACGGCCAGAATACCTTCTACGCCACCATTACCATCATTGCCTATGACCGGCTGAACATGCTCAGTGAAATCGCCACCATCATCGGTGAGAACGGCGTTTCCATCCGCGCGGCCTCTATCCAGAGCGATGAAAAGACCAAGATTTCCACACTTCATCTGACCCTGGATGTTCATTCCCGTGAAGAAATGAACAAGGTCATCCAGGCCCTCCGCAACAAGTCTGATATTCTTGATGTTTACAGAGCAACGAAATAATCGTTGCTCTGTAAACAACTCTACACTCTACACTCTTCACTCTTCACTGATCACTCATCACTTTTACCTCCTAACTCCTACCTTTCCCGAAAGGATTCTACTATGCGAGCAGTTGTCCAGCGCGTTACCAGCGCTTCCGTGACCGTCGAAAACGAAACCGTCGGCGCCATCGACGCAGGCATGATGGTCCTGATCGGCGTATCCAAGGAAGACACCGATAAGGACCTGAAATACATCGTGGAGAAAGTCCAGAACCTCCGCATTTATGACGATGAGAACGGCGTCATGAACCGCTCCATCCTGGATGTGGGCGGCAGCATCCTGGCCGTTTCCCAGTTCACCCTTTACGGTGACGCCCGGGGCGGCCGCAGGCCTTCCTATTTCCAGGCTGCCGGTCCGGAAATGGCCAATGAGTTTTATGAACAGGCGGTAGCTGCCTGGCGGGCTCAGGGAATCCACGTGGAAACCGGCCGCTTCCGTACAGAGATGAAAGTTTCCCTCGTCAATGACGGCCCGGTAACCATCCTGCTGGACAGTGAAAAAGCGTTCTGATATCAATCAGAACGCTTTTTTCGTTCCATTGGCTGCAATCAATGGAACAAGCGGTGAAAGCGGGACTGCGGGACTGGCCATCTGTCACTGTTTTCGAAGAAAATGTGACCGAGGGCCTGTCCCTTCTGTCACGCTTCCGCCGCCAATACTTAATTGTTCAGTATTCATTATTCATTGAGAAAAAGCTCGCTTTTTCTCTTTATCATCTCTTCCGTTCTCTTCAGGTATTCCAGTATATTGCTCACATTCGGAGCCCGCTCAATGTGTCCTTCTTCAGGGAAAATCCGCTTTGAGATTCCGCCGGCACCCATGGCCAGAATATGACTCGTTTCTTCCATGATGTCCACATTATAGAGGCACGCATGGCCCGGCAGGGCATATCCGGTATTCTCCAGGTTCCCTGCCATATATTTCTGCTTATACAGGTAATACGGCGCCATGCCCATGGCCCTTGCTGTTTCCCGTCCGGCTTCCACCATGCGGGCTGTCATATTTCCATCCGGAAGCGGATGGTTTTCCAGGCTCATCCGTGAGGAGCGCTTGATTGCCAGGGTATGCACAGTCAGGCTTTCCGGCCGCAGTTTCCGGGCTTCTTCCATGGTGTGGGCGAAATCCGCTTCATTTTCCCCCGGCAGTCCGGCAATCACGTCCATATTGATATGGGGAATTGCTTCTTCCCGGGCCAGGGCATAGGCTTCCCGTACCTGCTGCGCCGTATGGGCCCGGCCGATAATCTCCAGCGTCCGGTCATTCATAGTCTGGGGATTGATGGAAATCCGGCCGATACCGGCGTTCCGGATTGCCCGGAGCTTTTCCCGGGTCAGGGTATCCGGCCGTCCCGCTTCCACGGTATACTCCATTGCACCCGGAAAGCAGCGCACGGTTTCTTCCATCAGCTGCTCAAAGGCTCCCTGCGGCAGCGCTGTGGGAGTACCTCCGCCCACATACAAAGCACGCAGCTTCCGTCCGCTGTTCTTCAGGATCTCCGCACAGGCTCTCATTTCCCGCGTCAGGGAGGCCATATAAGGCTCGATCAGGCTTCCGTCGCCTATTTCTCCGGAGGAGAAGGAACAGTAGGCACAACGGGTCGTACAGAAGGGAATACCGATATAGACGTCCATCCATTCGTCCCCGGGTTTCGGAAGCTTCCGCTGTTCCGCCGCAATCTCCGCCAGCAGTGCAGCCCGGTCAGGCGCCACGTCAAAATCCGCAGCCAGCCGTTCAATCGCCGCTTCCGGCGTCAGGCCTTCCTCAAGGGCTTCCAGCATCAGATGCGTCGGCCGTACGCCGGTCAGGCTGCCCCAGGGCGGCTGAATACCGGTTATTTCCTTCAGCAGATCATACAAGGTCTGCTTGCAAAGACGCCTGGCCGCGCGTCTGCGATGCAGGGTACGGATCCGCTCATCCGCATCCTCCGGCGCCGGAGTACTCCGTTCCACGCGATGTCCGTCTGCCGCGAAGGCAATATAAAACCGCCCTTCCTTTTCTTCAGAAAGGGGTACAAACTTCCGGGGTTCATCCCATACACTTTCCGGAAACCCGAAGATCCGGGTTAACACCCTCAGCTCCGGTTCAATCGTCTCCAGATAGCTCTCTATTTCCGTCATATCCTACCAACCATTAATTGTTAATTGATTAATGTCCTGCATGCATTGGCATCGTCCGCACTAAAGATGACAGGCGGCGCAGCGACGCTACCATGTCACTCTCGTTCCCGCCCGGCAGATCTGTCCTGCCCCAACCGTATTCAAAGATGGTATCGCCGGTAAAGAGCTCTCCTTCAATTTCATAGCAGACACTGCCCGGCGTATGGCCCGGCGTATGCAGCACCTTTACCTTCAGTCCGGCCAGATCCAGCTCATCGCCTTCCCTCACCAGATCTGTCGCTTCAGGCGCTGTAATCTGTTGTCCCATGAGCCCAATACTGGCATTCAACTCCGGATTTCCCAGCATCGGTGCATCTAATTCGTGTATAACAATTCTAGTACTTTGGGAAAAACCTGTTGTTGACAGGTCATCTTTTCCCGCCTCAGCGGATAATTCTGAATTCTGAATTCTGAATTCTGAATTGAGCAGTTCCCGAACTGCTCCTATGTGGTCAAAATGCCCGTGTGTCAGCAGAATCGCCGCGATTTTCCGGTCTCCTGCAGCCTTCCGGATCCGTTTTGCTTCGTCTCCGGGATCAATCACGATGCATTCCTGTCCATCCTCTTTGCTCAGGACATAACAGCGGGTCTGCACCGGTCCCACGGTAAGCTCATCAATCCGCATACATATCCCTCCATTTACAGCATGTGATTCTCTGCACAATTCATTATACATGATTCATTGAAAAAAGGCGTTCCCAAGGAACGCCTTTTAACTCAGAATCTCATTCTGTCTTCGATGTACTTGCGGATCTCGCTGATCGGAACGCGCTCCTGCTGCATGGTGTCACGATCGCGGATGGTGACCGTCTGGGTCTCTTCCGTCTCGAAGTCCACGCAGATGCTGAAGGGCGTGCCGATTTCATCCTGACGGCGATAGCGCTTGCCGATGGAGCCGGTTTCATCGTATTCCACCGGGAAGTACTTGCACAGTTCAGCATGAATCTCGCTGGCCAGTCCGCCCAGCTTGTTCTTCTGCAGGGGCAGCACGGCAGCCTTGTAAGGTGCCAGCGCCGGATGCAGATGCAGCACTGTACGTACGTCTCCGCCCTCCAGTTCCTGCTCTTCATAAGCATTGCACAGGAAGGCCAGAACCATACGATCCACACCCAGGGAGGGCTCGATGCAGTACGGAACGTACTTTTCATTGGTTACCGGATCCAGGTACTCCATGCTCTTGCCGGAGTGTTCCTGATGCCGGGTCAGGTCGTAGTCAGTACGGTCCGCTACGCCCCACAGTTCGCCCCAGCCGAAGGGGAACAGGAACTCAAAGTCCGTGGTAGCCTTGGAGTAGAAGGCCAGCTTCTCGGGCTCATGATCTCGCAGCCGCAGGCTTTCTTCCTTGATCCCCAGGCTCAGCAGCCAGTCACGGCAGAAACCGCGCCAGTAGTTGAACCACTCCAGGTCCTCACCGGGCTTGCAGAAGAACTCCAGTTCCATCTGCTCAAATTCACGTACGCGGAAGATGAAGTTACCGGGGGTAATTTCATTCCGGAAAGATTTACCGATCTGGGCGATACCGGCCGGCAGCTTTTTCCGGGTGGTACGCATGGCGTTCTGGAAGTTGACGAAAATACCCTGGGCCGTTTCCGGACGCAGGTAGATTTCGTTCGCGCTGTCTTCGTTCACGCCCGCGAAGGTCTTGAACATCAGGTTGAACTGACGGATGCCGGTGAAGTCCTTTTTGCCGCACACCGGGCACACGATATCGTGATCAGCGATGAACTGCTCCAATTCAGCGTTGGTCCAGCCGTCGCCGGTTTCTTCACCCTTGGTGAAGTCCTCGATCAGCTTGTCGGCACGGAAGCGGGCCTTACAGGCTTTGCAGTCCATCAGGGGATCGTTGAATCCGCCCACATGGCCGCTGGCCACCCAGACTTCACGGTTCATCAGGATCGCGCAGTCCAGGCCGGTGTTGTACTTGCTTTCCTGCACGAACTTCTGCCACCAGGCCTTTTTCACATTATTCTTGAATTCCACACCCAGAGGGCCGTAGTCCCAGGTGTTTGCGAGACCGCCGTAGATTTCGGAACCGGCGAAGATAAATCCGCGGTTCTTACACAGTGCTACCAGCTTGTCCATTGTCAGTTCAGCCATTGTCTTTCCCTCCGGTAATTGTCATTTTGAAAACAGGTAAAAGGTGAAGGTTTATTTACCTCCTACCTCCTACCTCCTACTTCATACCTTAGAATAAAGCTTCCACAAATTCCTTGGCGTTGAAGGGCTGCAGGTCGTCAATCCCCTCGCCCACGCCAATGTACCATACCGGCACTTCCAGTTCCTGCCGGATCGCCAGCGCGATGCCGCCCTTGGCGGTACCGTCCAGCTTCGACAGGATAATGCCGCCGATCTCAGCGACTTCCTTGAAGGCACGTGCCTGCATCAGGCCGTTCTGACCCGTGGTGGCGTCCAGAACCAGGATGCAGCGGGTATCCGCTTCCGGATACTCCCGGTCAATAACCCGGCGCATCTTGTTCAGCTCATCCATCAGGTTCTTCTTGTTATGCAGCCGTCCGGCGGTATCCACAATCAGCAAATCCACACCCTGGGCCTTGGCCGACTGGATGGCGTCAAACACCACAGCAGCCGGATCCGCGCCTTCCGCATGCTTGACGATCGGAACTCTTGCCCGTTCCGCCCATACGCTCAGCTGCTCCGCTGCCGCGGCGCGGAAAGTATCTCCGGCGCACAGCATGACCTTCCGGCCGATGGCCTGGAAACGCAGTGCCAGCTTGCCGATCGTCGTGGTCTTACCCACGCCGTTCACACCCACCAGCAGCATCACCATGGGCCACTTCAGCGGAGGCCGCGGGATATCCATCTGCTCCACCATGATCTGCTTGAGCATCTCACGGGCTTCAGCGGCGTCCTTGACCTTGCCTGCCTTCACCCGGTCCTTCAGCTCATCCACGATCGTCTCGGTGGCTTTCAGGCCGCAGTCGGCCATGAGCAGGATATCTTCCAGCTCTTCATAGAAGTCATCGTCGATCTTCCGGTTCTCCCTGACCATGTCGTCGACTTTTTCGGTCATGTTTCCCCGGGTTTTGCTCAGTCCTTCCCGCAGTCTCGCGAAAAGGCCCTTTTTCTTCTCTTCGGACATTTTTTATCTCCTCAGAGGAACGGAGAGCAGGAAGTGGAGAATATAAACCTCCTACTTCCTACCTCCTACTTCCTACCTTTTTATCCGATATGATCTTTACCGCCCATGTACATCCGCAGGGCTTCCGGAATCGCTACGGTGCCGTCTGCCCGCAGGTTGTTTTCCAGGAAGGCAATCAGCATACGGGGCGGAGCCACGCAGGTGTTGTTCAGGGTATGGGCCAGGTACTTGCTGCCGTCAGCGCCCTTCACGCGGATCTGCAGGCGGCGGGCCTGGGCGTCGCCCAGGTTGGAGCAGGAACCCACTTCAAAGTACTTCTTCTGGCGGGGAGACCAGGCTTCCACGTCGAGGCTCTTCACCTTCAGGTCAGCCAGGTCGCCGCTGCAGCATTCCAGTGTACGCACCGGAATATCCAGCGTGCGGAAGAAGTCCACCGTGTTCTGCCACAGCCGGTCAAACCACATAGGGCTTTCTTCGGGCTTGCAGATAACGATCATTTCCTGCTTCTCGAACTGGTGAATGCGGTACACCCCCCGCTCCTCGATGCCGTGGGCACCCACTTCCTTACGGAAGCAGGGGCTGTAGCTGGTCAGGGTCTGGGGCAGCTGGCTTTCATCCAGGATGGTATCAATGAACTTACCGATCATCGAATGCTCGGAAGTACCGATCAGGTACAGGTCCTCGCCTTCGATCTTGTACATCATGTTTTCCATTTCGGCGAAGCTCATCACGCCGGTCACCACGTTGCCATGGATCATGAAGGGCGGCACAACATAGGTGAAGCCCCGGTCAATCATGAAGTCACGGGCGTAGCTCAGGATCGCGCTGTGCAGGCGGGCGATGTCGCCCATCAGGTAATAGAATCCGTTGCCGCTGGTCTTGCGTGCGGCATCCAGATCGATACCGGACAGCCGTTCCATGATATCCACGTGGTAAGGAACCTCCCATTCCGGCACAACGGGCTCGCCGTAGCGCTGGATTTCCACGTTTTCACTGTCGTCCTTGCCGATCGGCACGCTGTCATCGATGATGTTGGGGATCACCAGCATGCGCTTGCGGATCTCCGCCTTCAGCTCTTCTTCCTTCACTTCCAGCGCAGCCAGCTCTTCGGCCATCTCGGCCACCTGGGCCTTGACCTTCTCGGCTTCTTCCTTCTGGCCTTTGCCCAGCAGTCCGCCGATCTCCTTGGACAGCACCTTGCGCTTGTTGCGCAGGTTGTCGCCCTGCTGGATCGCTTCGCGGTATTCCTTGTCCATGCTGATCACTTCGTCCACCATGGGCAGCTTTTCATCCTGGAACTTTTTCCGGATGTTCTCCCGTACCTTCTCGGGATCATTTCTGAGCAGATTAATGTCTAACATATCTGTCTCCTCCGCAGCTTATTACTTCTTGTTGGTAATGACCACGTGACGATTCGGTTCTTCACCCTCTGAGTGGGTGGTAACGCCTTCAGTCTGCTGCAGCGCATAGTGGATGATCCGGCGCTCATAGGGATTCATGGGCTCCAGGCTCACCTTCCGGCCCGTGCGCAGCGCACGGTTCGCCATCCGGTTGGCCAGGCGGATCAGGGTATCTTCCCGCTTCGCGCGGTAGTTTTCGGTGTCCAGGGTCACACGGGTATAGCCTTCACGGCCCCGGTTCACCTTCAGGCTGGTCAGGTACTGCACGGCATCCAGGGTTTCGCCCCGGCGGCCGATCAGGATGCCCAGCGTATCACCGTTGATATAGCCGTAAACATTGCCCTCGGCGTCCGTGCCCATATCGATGGTCACGTCCACGCCCATCAGCTTGGTCAGCTCAGCCAGGAAAGCATGGGCGGTACCGGCAGGAGAATCATCAGTCAGCTCTTCAGCGGCGATCATCGTCACTTCGGGCTTTTCCATCGGACGGATTTCAGCCTTCACAGCAGGCTTTTCCTGTTCCTTCTTCTCAGCGGGTTCAGCCTTTTTCTCAGCCTTCTTCTTTTCGGGAGCGAGCTTCTTCTCTTCAGCCTTCTTCTCAACAGGCTTCTTTTCGGCTTTCTTCTCAGGCTTCTTTTCCTGTTTCTTTTCGGGCTCGATCTGCGGCTTGGCCGGCTTCTTGTCTTCCAGCAGGTCAGCCAGCGGATCTTCTTCAGCGTCCTTCAGCGTCAGGCGAACCTTCACCGGACGGGAACCGAACAGGCCGAACAGGCCCTTGCTGCCTTCTTCAACAACCTGGATATCTACGTCTGCAATGGAAACACCCAGTTCCTGAAGGCCCATTTCTACGGCTTCATCCTGGGTTCTGGCGGAAAATTCATACTGCTTCATTTCACAGATCCTTCCCCGGCCACTGCTTTGGCCGCTTGTTCCTTATTGTCAAGCCACTTGTTGATGATAATGGTCTGCGCCATGCTGGCCACACCGCTGAACACCCAGTACAGGGAGAATGCGGCGGAATAACCAAGACAGATCACCAGGGAGAAAAGCGGGAAGAAATACTGCATAAACTTTCCGCTTCCCGCAGCGGATCCCTGGGCTGCAGGCTGCTGCTGGGCAGTGCCCATCGCCTTGGACATTGCAAACTGGCTCACTGCAGACAGGATCGGCAGAAGCAGCCAGCCGTTGTACTGGTTAATCAGTGAAACCTGGGTAATCAGCAGGTTAAAGGTCCAGCCGGGTCTGACCGCAACCGCTTCCACATAAGCCGCATTCTGCTGCACAGCTTCCAGGATCTGCTGCAGGGTTCCCTGCAGGGCGTTCCCGTCAAAGCTTGCGGCAGTCAGGCCCAGGTCTTTGATCAGGATAGGCAGGTTGCTCTGGTCCAGGCTGCTGAACCAGGCCTGCCACTGGTCGGCAGGAATCACGCGCAGTGTGTTCAGGTCCGGCAGGCAGGCGGAAAACAGGTTATCGGGCATCCACAGGTTCTTAACCCACAGCCAGGGTTCCAGCGCGGGCATTTCGTTGTTCAGAATCTGGGTCAGCTGAATCAGCAGCTCCTTGTTGGCCACCATACGCATGGCGCCCCACACAGCAATGAGGACAGGCCAGGACAGCAGCAGCGGCAGGCAGCTGGACAGGGGATTGATATGCTCTTTTTTGTAGAGTTCAGCCGTCTTGGCGTTCAGCTTTTCCTTGTCATTGGCGTACTTTTTCTGCAGCGCCTGCAGCTGGGGCTGCAGCTTCTGGGTCTTGCGCATGCTGACGCGGCTCTTGAAATCAAGTGGGGTCAGAACCAGCCGGATCAGGACCGCGAATACCACGATCGACCAACCCCAGCTTCCGACCCAGCTTTGGATCCAGGCCAGAATACTGTAAACAAAATCATTCATTCCGGGTTATTCCCTCCTTAATGTTATGCAGGGATCCTCCGGTACGGGATCATAACCACCCTTGCTGAAGGGGTTGCATCGCAGCAAACGCCACACCGCCATTCGTCCGCCCTTCCAGGCGCCGTAACGTTCAATGGCTGTCACGGCATATTCGGAGCAGGTGGGAATATAGCGGCAGCTTGGTTTCCGCTTGCGATGGCTCAGTTCCCGTCTATAGAAACGAATCAGGAACAGTAGAAAGCGTTTCATTCGGCGCGGTTCCCTTCATCTTCTGAAGAGCGCTTGATCAGCGCATTCTGCTTTTTCAGCAGATAGTGTACATCCTTCTTCAGATCCCCGAAGGCGGCCTCTGCAGCTGAAGGTCTGGCGACAACAACGTACAGACCGGTTTTTACGTCCCCCAAATAGGGCCGGAAGCATTCCCGCAGGCGCCGTTTGATCTTGTTACGGGTCACGGCATTGCCTGTTTTCTTGCTGACGGAAAAACCGATCTTCAGCTCCCTGCCCGGGGCAAGAAGCATGACCAGATTGCGGCATCCTACAGAATGTCCCCTGTGATAGACATACTGGAACGCCTTATTTTTCTTCAGCCGATAACGTCTTTCCATTCTCTTCCTTCCGCTCTGCGCGGAAAATCCCATTGCGCTGTTAAACAGCGTCTTTTATGAGGAAAAGCCCGCCCATCTTTAACGGGCGGGCCTCATCCACAGTCATACTGAAGCAGGCTTTACGACGGTAATTACACCGTCAGCTCCTTGCGGCCGCGGCGACGGCGGGCAGCCAGAACACGACGGCCGTTCTTGGTCGCCATCCGGGCACGGAAGCCATGCACCTTGCTGCGCTGGCGCTTCTTGGGCTGATAAGTACGGAACATGGTCAACACTCCTCACAGATTCAAACTCGTTTGCGGATCCCGGGAGATGACCCGGTCCGAGAACATCTTACAATGCATGTCCACAGTGCGGACAGCCTAATAAATATATCAGAATGTGCAAAGGCTTGTCAAGACTTTTTTGGAATACCGACAGGCATCCAGCCTTTATTTTTCACCGTCTGCACCCCGCACACAATATCCTGTAGCTCAGCAAAAACCTGCATACTACGGATAAATTCAACCAGTCTCCTGTCCCTCTTTTTAATCAAAAAGAAAGCTTCCTTCCGGAAGCTTTCTTCTCCACCATTATTCATTTTTAAGTCTTAAGTTTTCAGTTTTCATTAGTGTCTGCTTGCAGACACAACAATTCTTCATTCTTCATTTCAGAAAAGCCTTCAGCTTTTCGACATAGTCTTCCTTCTCCCAGGGCAGGTCCACGTCTGTCCGTCCGAAGTGGCCGTAGGCCGCGGTCTGACGATAGATGGGCCGGCGCAGGTTCAGTCGCTCAATGATGGCGGAAGGCCGGAAGTCGAACACCTTGGTCACGATCTCCGCCAGCTTGTCATCCGGCAGCACACCGGTGCCGAAAGTATCCACCAGCACGCTGACGGGTTCCGCCACGCCGATAGCATAGGCCAGCTGGATCTGGCAGCGCTCAGCCAAGCCGGCAGCCACCACGTTCTTCGCGGCATGACGGGCAGCATAGGCAGCGCTCCGGTCCACCTTGGTCGGGTCCTTACCGGAGAAGCATCCGCCGCCGTGGGGTGCGGATCCGCCGTAGGTATCCACGATGATTTTCCGTCCGGTCAGGCCGGTATCTCCGGTCGGTCCGCCGATCACGAAACGGCCGGTGGGATTGATCAGGATCCGGGTCTTGTCCGTCAGCAGCTCCTTGGGAATAATGGGCAGAATCACCTGCTCCTTGATACCCTTTCTCAGCTCATCCATATCCACGTCAGCGGAATGCTGGGCGGAAACCACCACGGTGTCCACCGCGACGGGCTTGTCGTTTTCGTATTCCACAGTCACCTGGGTCTTTCCGTCCGGATAGAGGAAAGGCAGCGTGCCGTCCTTACGCACCTGCGTCAGGCGGAGCGCCATCCGGTGGCTCAGGGCAATAGCCAGGGGCATCCTTTCGGGTGTCTCGGTGCAGGCATAACCGAACATCATACCCTGGTCGCCGGCGCCGATATCCGCTTCCTTGCTGCTGTCCCGGGTTTCCAGGGCGTCGTTCACGCCCATGGCGATATCCGGGCTCTGCTCATGAATGGCGGTCATCACGGCGCAAGTATTGCCGTTAAAGGATTTTTCGGGAGAATCATAACCGATCTCGGTCACAACCTTCCGGACAATGGCGTTGATATCCACATAGGAAGTGGTGGTTATCTCACCCATCACGGTGATGATGCCCGTAGTCGCGAAGGTTTCGCAGGCCACGCGGGCTTTGGGGTCGTTTTCCAGGATGGCGTCCAGCACCGCGTCGGAAACCTGGTCGCACAGTTTGTCGGGATGTCCCTCAGTAACAGATTCAGAAGTAAACAGTCTGCGCATCTTTCTTCTCCTTTTCTTTTTGTCGTCCGGTGCGGGGGCTTTCATTATGGCCGTATTCCGCAACCTTGCCCTGACAGCAGTCATCAGAGCTTCTTCTGTTCTTGCGACGGTCCAGCCGGAAAAAAACCGCCTGGCTTGCACACAAACCAGGCGGGATTCGATCTTGTTGACCGTCCTTATCTGTCAGCGCCTCCCTGTGGGGTGTGCACGCTGCGGGATTTGGCACCTTGCTTTCGCCGGTTGCCGTGACATCATCAGGCCCGTCCTTCAGTCACTCGTGATAAGGTATTCAGTTGCGGAACGTATCATATACGATTTAGCGTCTCCTGTCAACAGCTTATCGTATATTGATGAATAACAACCAATTAATTGTGAATTATTAATTGTTAATTGTTAATTATTTGATCATGTCTCCCATGGTGCCGTTCACAGCGCAGGCAGCGTTGCTCTCGTCCGTGTCGATATGCATCGCCAGGGAGAACTTCTCGCTCACGCGGACCACAACGTCACCGAAGACCAGGGCGCGGCCGTTGGTGTCAACCTTCACGGAAACAACGTCCTTGTCCTTCACGCCGAACTCTTCAGCGTCGGCAGGAGTCATATGGATATGACGCTTGGCGGCGATAACGCCTTCGGTCACTTCCACTTCACCCGCGGGGCCAACCAGCTTGCAGGCGCCGGAACCGGCAATGTCACCGGACTCACGCACGGGAGCGGTCACGCCGATGGAACGGGCGTCGGTCAGGGAAAGCTCCACCTGGGTGGCGGGGCGGACGGGCCCAAGGATACGAACGCGCTTCAGGGTGTTCTTGGGTCCGACAATATCCACCTGCTCTTCGCTGGCGAACTGTCCGGGCTGGCTCAGCCAGCTCTTGACGGTCAGCTCATGGCCTGCACCGAACAGGGTCTCGAGATCTTCCTTGGTAACATGCACGTGACGGGCAGAAGTTTCAACCAGAATCTGTTTCATGGAATATGTCCCTCTTTCTGTAGTTGTCATGGATACCGGCCTTTGCTTCTGCTTCAGGCAGATCATCCGAACACAAAGTATAGCACGGAGGCACGATATGCGCCAGTGCATATGTGCCTCCGTATTCATTCATTATGCATCATGCATTATGAATTATAAAGTGTTTGATTAGTCTTTCAGTTCGCTGGTGCAGTGCGGGCAGCGGGTAGCCTTGATGCTGATCTCGCTCTGGCAGAAGGGGCAAACCTTGGTGGTGGGCTCGGCGGGAGCTTCTTCCTTCTTCTTCAGGTTCTTGGCCTTGTTGGCAGCCTTCACGATGATGAAGAGCACCAGCGCGGTCAGAAGGAATTCAACAACCACGGCCGCAAAGGAAATCAGGGGAGCTGTCCAGGCAGATCCGCCGTCTTCAATCTTGGGCAGGCTCTCGATAATGGGGTTCAGGAAAATTTCAACAACAGCGGTAACAACCTTGTTGAATGCAGCGCCCAGAACGACGGCAACCGCCAGATCCAGGACATTACCCTTCATTGCGAAGTCTTTGAACTCTTTCAGAAGCTTTTTCATATATACAAACCTCCCAAATTATTTTATTCCGTTATTTGTTGGCTTGGACACGCCGGCATTATTTCTTGCCGAAAATGCCGCCGATGGCCTTGCCCAGGTTCTTGATCAGGCCGTTCACGATCGTACGGGTCGCGGAGCTGATCGCGGTGTTCTTCACACGGCCGGCAACAGAGTCATTCCGGCGGGCACGCTCGGCCGCTTCTTCACGCAGCTGGTCGTTGCGGGCACGGCGTTCGGCCGCTTCCTGCTCACGGGCCTTGCGCTCCGCTTCCTTCGCGGCAGCGGCGGCAGCCTTCTGCTGGGCTTCCAGAGCTTTGGGGTCCACAGCAACGGGAGCGGGCACATAGTTCCCAGTCGCGGGATCCAGCACCATGTCCACCATCTGCTGCACATACTGACCGGTCGTCTGGTCGAGCACCATCACGGGCATCTTCTGGGCCTGGGGCTGCACCTGGATGGTGGGAACAGCCTGCTGCACGGCCTGCACCACGGGCTGGGCCGCCTGCTGGACAGCCTGAACCACGGGAGCCGCGGCCTGCTGAACGGCGTTCACAACGGGAGCGGCAGCCTGCTGGACTGCTTCAGCCACATTGCCCTGCTGAACAGCTTCAACCACAGGGGCAGCGGCCTGCTGCACGGCTTCCACAACGGGAGCCGCAGCCTGCTGAACCGCCTCAACCACGGGAGCAGCTGCTTCCTGAACAGCTTCCACTACGGGAGCGGCAGCTTCCTTCACAGCTTCAGCCACAGGAGCCATGCCTTCGACTTCTTTTTCAACATACTGACCGGTGGTAGGATCGAATACTTTGAATGTTGCCATCTTCTCTCTGCGGCGCTCTCCTCCCTGCGCCGTTCCGGGGTCGTTGAGTAAACAGTGACATTGTAGATCAGCTTCCTGCCGCACCTCAGAAATAGTACCACTGGCCGTTTATCAGCTTAAACCGCTGTGGATCCATTTCCTGTACCTGTGGTACCGGCGGTGCAGGCGGTGTCGGCTGTTCCTGAGTTCCGGGATCATCAGCAGGCGTTTCATCGGCATATTTGCCCTTCATGGGGCTGGCGTCGATGACCATCCTGCGGATTTCCTGGCTGATCGCACCCATATAGCTTTGCGGGGGAAGTATGGTGGCCCGCTCCACCACGCTCGGAGCTCCGTGCTCATCCAGGAAGGAAACCAGTGCCTCGCCTGTCTTCAGGGTGGTAATGGCTTCTTCTGTATCAAAGGACGGATTCGTCCGGAACGTCTGTGCAGCCACCTTGACCGCCTTCTGGTCAAGCGGTGTGTAAGCCCTCAGCGCGTGCTGGATCCGGTTGCCCAGCTGGCCGAGGATCGTCATGGGAATGTCCGCCGGGCTCTGGGTGATAAAGTACACGCCCACGCCCTTGGAGCGGACCAGCCGGACCACCTGTTCAATCTTTTCCATCAGGGACCGGCTGCAGTTGTTGAACAGCAGGTGTGCTTCATCAAAGAAGAACACCACAATCGGCTTATCGGCGTCTCCCCGCTCCGGAAGCAAATCATACAGCTTCGTCAGCATCCACAGCAGGAAGGTGGAATACATCGTGGGATTATTAAACAGCCGGTCCGCACACAGGATGTTGATCTTACCCCTGCCGCTGGCCGGATCAACCTGGATCCAGTCGTTGATGTCAATGGCCGGCTCCCGGAAGAATACGTTGCCGCCCTGGTCTTCCAGCACACCCACGGCCCGCTGGATGGCACCCACACTGGCCGCGGAAACATTGCCGTACTCCAGGGTATATTCCTTCGCGTTCTCGCCCACATGGATCAGCAGGTTTTTCAGATCCTGCAGGTGCTCCAGCGGGATGTTTTCCCGCCCGGCCACCCGGAAGGCGATATTCATTACGCCGCTCTGGGTCTCATTCAGGTTCAGCATCCGGCTCATCAGCAGCGGACCCATGTCCTGCACTGTTGCCCGGATCGGAATGCCCTGTTCCCCGTATACGTCCCAGTATTCTGTCGGATAGGAGGTATATTTGAACACTTCCCTCGGTACGCCGCATTTTGCCAGCCGCTTATCAATCGCTTCTGACTCAGCGCCGTCCATCACCATGCCGCTCAGGTCGCTCTTGATATCACTCAGGAACACCGGAACACCCATGTCGGAAAAGCCTTCTGCCAGCACCTTCAGGGATACGGTTTTACCGGTACCGGTTGCGCCGGCGATCAGGCCGTGGCGGTTGGCCATGGAAGGCAACAGAAACACAGGGCCTTTATCACAGGACCCGATCCAGATCTTGCCATCGTAAAGCACCTGTATCCCTCCCATATCCTGTTATTGATTTCTTTTGCTATATTTTACACAGTTTCCCTTGTACCGTCAAGGTTTTCAAGGGTTTTCGATTGTATTTCATGCATGGTTTTACGCGGTTCTTCAGTCCTTTTTTCCCCTTTCTCTCAAGGCCTTCAGCAGTTCTGTATACAATCGTTCAATTCCCGGATTTTATCCCCCACATCTTCCGGACAATGTGCGTCCGAGGAAGTGATAATCTCCACGTGATGCTTCTTCAGGATCCTGATCAGCTCCCCGTCCATTCCCAGGGGCGCCGTATCCGGGCATCTTCTGGCCGCGCCGCTGTTCTGGTCCGCGTACATTCCGCTTTCCGCCAGCGCCGATGCCAGGTTTTCATAGTATTCTGTCAGTGAATAGGACGGCTTATAACCAAACAGCTTAATGGTGTCCGGATGCCCTATTCCGTCAAAGATCCTGCTCTTTGCCAGGCGGATGGAATCTTCAAAGTATCTCTTGTAGACCCTGTCTACATCCACGCCCGCCCAGTGTTCCGGCTTGTGGTCAAAAGCAAAATCGTCCACAAAGTGCATGCTGCCCAGCAGGAAATCAAAGCCCTTATCCTTTGTCAGTTTCGCGGTCAGTTCTTCAAATTCCGGGAAGTAGCATACTTCCAGTCCGAACTTGATCTTTACCGGGAACTGCTCCTTCCTGACTTTCTCAATTAATTCCAGGTATTCATCCAGCTTCTTCACACCGCCAACCCGGTGAAACCACTCATTCACAAAATCGCTGTGCGCGCATACGGAATCATACATGGGTACATACTCTTCAAACCGGAAATTGTGTTCCAGCAGCCGGATCTCATCCAGCCCCGTTTCCACCGCCCGGTCCACAAACTTCCTGATCCATTCCAGCGTATAGGGTCCCCGTTCAATATGAATATGACCGTCAATCATATGTTCTGTTCAAGCCAAGTTGGCTAATACTCCTTTTTTGAATTACTGTCACATAATAACATAAATCCGGCAGGCAGCCTATCAGGTCTGCCTGCCGGATCTTTTGCTTTGTCTATGTTCAGTTTGATTCTTTTATTTGCTCATTTCCGCCACAACACTTCTGAACTCATTCGTCTTTGCAAACGCGTCCAGTAGTGCCTGCAGCGATGTCCCTTCATCCAGCTTCTCCGTCCAGGTCGTCAGCCCTTCCGCATCAGCTTCCCGGTTCAGATACACCCTGTACAGGATCTTCACCAGTTCCTCATTGCTGACGTTCTTGTCCTTAAACTCACCGGAGAACAGGAAACCTCTGGCAATCTGGTCTGCCGTCTTCGTCCCGTTCAGCATCTGGCCGATCCAGCCGTCCAGTTCTGTCTGGCTTGCTTCCCTGCCCAGGATGCACCGATAGCACCGGCCGATGAACTCTTTCGCTTTCTCCTCGTTTACATAAATGGCCTGCACAGCGGTACCCAGCTGCTCATTCACTGTATCGGAGGGATTGACGATTTCCACCTTGGTAACGTTGTTTTCAGTCTTTGTCACAGTCTGTTTCACAACAGGCTCTTCCTGGATTTCCGTCTGGTGGCTCAGGCTTTGCACCTGTACAGAACCAGGCGTTATACCGTAGGCATCACAAATCGCGGTAAACTCCTTGGATCCGCAGAAGCCGTTGATGATCGCTGTCAGCGGCTGGCCGCCCGCCAGCCTTCCGACCCAGTCAGCCTTGCCTGCCGGATCAGATCCGCGGCCAAGCATTGCCTTATACAGGATCTCGACTGCATCCGGATTGCTGTATTTCTTGTTCTGGAACTCCTGGCTGTACACAAACTGCTCAATGATTTCCGCAGCTGTCCTCCGGCGGGACTTCAATTCATTGAACCAGGTGTTCATACCGACTTCGTCCGCGCCACGGCCCAGGATGATATTGTAGCACCGGGTTACAAACGCACGAATTTGCTGATCTGACGCACTGCCCTGCTCCATACTCACAGATCCCGGTGTAATCCCGTAGCTGTCGCAGATTTCCTTGAATTCCTTTGATCCGCAGAAACCATTGATCACCACCGCAAAAGGATGGCCTGCATCCAGTTTTCCGACCCAGTCAGCCTTGCCTGCCGGATCAGATCCGCGGCCAAGCATTGCCTTGTACAGGATCTCAACCGCATCTGCATTGCTGTAGTTCTTACCTATGAATTCCTGGCTCCTGACAAAATTATCGATGATTTCTGAAGCCGCCTTCCTGCCGGAAACCATTTCATTATACCAGGTCTTCATTCCGCCTGCGTCAGGCTCACGGCCCAGGATGATCTGGTAGCATCTGGAAACATAGGCCTCTACCTTGTCTGCCGGTTCAGGCTTGGGTTCTGGTTCGGGGTCAGATCCGGGTTCCAGAACCGGCTCCCATCCCGGAACAATTCTTACAGACATATCTGCCATCAATGTCTGGAGACCATTCTCATTCATTAGAACCCAGGATGGCGAACTACCAGTCGTTTTGTTTTCTGTGACAAGCTTTACCAAATATGGGCATTTTGAAATATCCAAAGTCTTCAGCTTATTATCTTCGCAACATAAAATTTTTAGTTCTGTATTCTTACTGACATCCAGCGAAGTAAGTTGATTCTTTTCGCATCTGAGATCAAATAGTTCAATATTATTACTTACATCAAGAGAACTTAGCTGATTATTTGTACACATAAGTTCTCCCAACTTGAGAGTATAACTTACATCAAGTGTAGCTATTTCATTGAAGGAACATTTCAGGCTAAATAAATTACCATTTTTGCCGAGATTGATCGTTTTGATTTTGTTGTGGGTGCAATCAAAATTTTCTAATTTCGTAATTTGGGTTACGTCAAGCCTTGTTAATTTGTTATCACTACATTCAAAGTGCCTCAATAATGCTTGTCTACTAACATCTAGTGTTGTCAACTGATTCGAAGAGCACACAAGCGACTCCAGCACACCATTATCGCATAGTTTCAGAATGTTCAATTTATTACCTGAACATGTTAATTCATATAACTTTGGATTGTTGCTAACATCCAACGATGTAAGCTGGTTGTCATTGCACAAAAACACATATAATTCAGGATTATTGCTCACATTCAGTGAGGAGATTTCATTTCCACTACACACAATCCAACGCATTAGGCTATTGTTATCGACATTAAGCGCTTTCAATTTGTTATTTCTACAAGTTATGGATTCCAATTTTGCGTTTTCCCTTAAATCCAATGATGTTATCTGGTTGTTATCACAGCTTATGCTTTCCAGTTCAGGATTATCATTCACTTTCAGTTCGGCAATATTATTCCAGTCACAGCAAAGTATTGCTAAAGCGGTATTATGACTTACGTCCAGTGATGTCAGCTCATTGTAATCACAAACTAGCTTTTTCAGCTTAGAAAAATGTTCAACACCTTTCAGCGTTTTGATTCCAAGATTACTTGCATAGATTTCTATAATTTCAGCAAGCTCATCTACACTAAACTTTTCATTTCCATCCGTATCGAATTTTTTGACATATGTTCGAAAAGCAGAATCCGGAAATTCTTCATTGATATCTATCTCAGTCTTCGCGCAAGCGGAAAAAGCAAAGCATAGCATTGCAATAACCACAACGATAAACAAACAGCACTTTTTCATGAACTTGTTCCTCCCATTTAGAAATGTGAAAGGTATATTTTGACTCAGAATAAATCTGATTCACAATTGCATAATCTCTTACTTTGTCCGGTTTTGATTCTCTTACTTGCTCATCTCTGCCACAACGCTTCTGAACTCATTCGTCTTTGCGAATGTATCCAACACTGCCTGCAGCGATGTTCCCTCATCCAGCTTCTGCGTCCAGGTTGCAAGCCCTTCCACGTCAGCTTCCCGGTTCATATATACCCTGTACAGGATCTTCACCAGTTCATCATTGCTGACATTCTTACCCTTGAATTCACCGGAGAACAGGAACCCGCGGGCAATCTGGTCTGCCGTCTTTGTGCCGTTCAGCATCTGGCCGATCCAACTGTCCAGTTCGGACTGGCTGGCTTCCCTGCCCAGGATGCACCGGTAGCACCGGCCAATGAATTCCTTGGCTTTCTCTTCGTTGATGTAGATCGCCTGTACAGCCGTTCCCAGCTGTGCGTTTTCCGTATCGGAAGGATTGACGATTTCCACCTTGGTGACGTTGTTTTCCGTCTTCGTCACAGTCTGCTTTGCCACCGGCTCTACTTCAATGACAGGCTGGCTGCTCAGCTGCTGTACCTGTACGGATCCGGGCGTTATACCATAAGCATCGCAAATCGCACCAAATTCCATGGATCCGCAGAAGCCGTTAATGATTGCTGTCAGCGGCTGGCCGTTATTCAGCTTGGCGACCCAGTCAGCCTTACCTGCCGGATCAGAACCGCGGCCCAGCATCGCCTTGTACAGAATCTCTACCGCGTCAGCATTGCTGTATTTCTTGTTCTGGAACTCCTGACTGTACACAAACTGCTCAATGATCTCCGCAGCCGTCTTGCGGTGGGACTTCAGTTCATTGAACCAGGTGTTCATACCACCTTCGTCCGCGTCACGACCCAGGATGATCTTATAGCACCGGGTCACAAATGCACGGATCTGCTGATCTGATTCGCTGCCCTGCTCCGTGCTCACTGAGCCTGGCGTAATCCCGTAGGCATCACAGATTTCCTTGAATTCCTTTGACCCGCAGAAACCATTGATAACCACCGCAAAAGGATGGCCTGCTTCCAGCTTACCAACCCAGTCAGCCTTACCTGCCGGATCAGAGCCACGGCCCAGCATAGCCTTATACAGGATCTCTACCGCGTCAGCATTACTGTAGTTCTTGCCCAGGAATTCCTGGCTCCTGACAAAACAATCGATGATTTCAGATGCCGCCCTCCGGCCGGATACCAGTTCGTTGTACCAGGTTTTCATTCCGCCTGCGTCAGGATGCCGGCCCAAGATAATGCTGTAGCAGCGCGCCACAAAAGCCTCAACCTTGTCTGCCGGTTCAGGTTCTGGTGTTGGTTTGATATTGGGTTTGGGTGTTGGGGTAGGATCATTGATAGGTGCAGGAGTAGGCGAGATAGTCGGATGAACTGAACTGGTCGGATTGACAGATTCAGTCGGTTCAGGAGTTCCAATTAAATCGATTACGGCACTGTCTTTTATCGTCGTTCGACCATCACGCCCATGCAAAACGCATCGAACAAACGCTTTGATTCCTGTCCTTGGTGTAAACTTCAGATACCCTTTCTTTTGTGAAAAATCCAGAGTGCCGGAAGATGCTTTTATATATGAATAATTCTGGTCAATGACATACCATTCATATTCACAACTTGTGTACAATCCTTCCGTCCCGTATATTTCATAAAAAATTGACATTTCTGAACCCAGATTGTATTCATCACAGTTAAATGTTATACCGACCGAAAAAGGTCCCTCACCTGCTTGTATTCCCCCGGTCAGTTCTACCATATCGCTGTTTTGATAATCCGTAGTATGGCTTGTATCATAAATCATATATAAAACATAAGCCTGGCTTCCTGTTTCAGGCGTAAATTTGATAGTTCCTTTTGTCTTTGTTAAATCCAGCTTCCCGCACTGTACTAAATTACTGGAATATGTTTCATCATCGTTTGTATAACAGATGTAATCTATTCTTGTGCATGTTGCACTTGTTTTGGTAATATTCCAAGTCGCTGTTATTTCATTACCCACAGCATAGGTGTATTTATCAAATGTTGTATGGATTATAACAGGTACATTTTCCAGAGCAACTCTATAGCTGTCAATGGATTCAGAACGTCCTTCTGAATCTGTAATAAAGAACTCAAGATATGCTCCATTTACATCATTCCCTGAAGGAACTGTAAAATAAATTTTGCCGTTTTTATTGATTATATCCAGATTGCCGGATGCAACTTTCTTACGAACCTCATTCCGATCCAGGCTGTAACAAATATATGTTCCTTTTGTATATGTTCCACTGCCTCCTTTGATCTGATAAGTCACAGTCAACTCATCGTCCAGATATCGATTATTGCTGAAGTCTGAATCTACCCATATTGGATCAAAAGATGGTGTCCCATTCAGCTTGATTGACTTGCTCCCAATTGTTGTAGAACTACCATTACTGTCAAACACTGTATAAAGAATGTATATGTAATCTCCGGATTCAGGTGTAAATTTTATTGTCCCGGTTTTCGTTTCAGTATTAAGTTCACCAACCAACACATTCTTACGTTTAGCATTATCTATGATATAGCAAATATATTCCCCTCTCGTATATATCCCGCTACCGCCACTTATTTTATAGGTCGCTGTCACTTCTGTCCCTATATCATATCCTTCTTTGTCAAATACTGTTGTAACATCCAGTTCCTCACTTTCCGCATGCGTGGCAAATGCAAAGCATAGCGTCGCAATAATCACAGCGATAAACAAACAGTACTTTTTCATGAACTTGTTCCTCCAACGTAGAAATGTGCAAGATATTATTTTGACTCAGAATGGATCTGGATTCACAATTGCATAATATCTTATTCTGTACCCATGGCTGCAAATGTGGATTTATTATCTCATTTTTGATCGTACATTTCAATCCGTTTTGCACATTTTCTGCTCACTTTTTTCATTTTTCTTCCAGTTGTTTCCAAAAAGTAAAAAAGGATGACTTTCCGTTTCCGGAAGCCATCCCTTTATCGGTTGTATTTGTTGTTATTCTTTGGTCAGCAGCTGGGACATGATGCTGCGCATCATCTCTGCAGCACGGGAGCGGTGGCTGATCTGGTTCTTTTCCTCCGCGTTCATTTCCGCATAGGTCTTGTTCATGGGCTCGTAGAGGAACAGCGGATCATAACCGAAGCCGCCGGTGCCCCTGCGCTCTGTCAGGATGGTTCCGGGACAGCTGCCCTCGGCAATGATGGTTTCCTTGCCGGGAATCTTCAGTGCCAGCGCGCACTTGAAGGCTGCGGAACGGTCTTCTTTCCCTTCCATCCGGCTCAGGAGCAGGTCGTTGTTCGCCTCATCGTCTCCATGTTCTCCGGCATAACGTGCCGAATAGACACCCGGTTCGCCATCCAGCGCATCCACTTCCAGGCCGCTGTCATCACCGATGGCGGGCAGGCCGGTTGCCTCGCACACAGCTTCCGCTTTGATGGCGGCGTTGCCGGCGAAGGTATTGGCGTTCTCATCGATCGGGCCGAAGAACCCGACAGATGTCATCGGAGCCAGCGTATAGAAATCCTTGAACATCTCCTGCAGTTCACGCAGCTTATGTTCGTTGCCCGTGGCCACCAGCAGCAGCGGCTTAGGCGCAATGTATCGGGCCCGGTCTCCGAGCGCTTCCCGCTGGGCGTCCATCAGTTCACGGATTCCCTTTTCGCCGTATTCCATGATGGTATCCAGTTCTTTCTTGGTGAAAGCGCGGCCTTCTCCGGTTCCCTGCAGTTCAATGAACTCGCCCTTTTCGTTCATGACAAAGTTCATATCCACCTGGGCATGGCTGTCTTCCTGATAGCACAGATCCAGGCACGGTTCGTCGTCAATCACACCTGCGCTGATAGCGGCCACCTGATGGATGATGGGGCTGATAGGCAGCTTCTTTTCCCGCACCAGACGCTCCGCCGCACAGGTCAGCGCCATCATAGCGCCGGTAATGGAAGCTGTACGGGTACCGCCGTCCGCTTCCAGCACGTCGCAGTCCAGCGTAATCGTCCGCTCGCCCAGCGCCTTCAGGTCCACTGCCTGGCGCAGTGCCCGGCCGATCAGCCGCTGGATTTCCACGCTCCGGCCATCCTTTTTGATGCCATCCCGCTTTTTCCGTTCAGTGGTGGATGCCGGCAGCATCGCGTATTCCGCTGTCACCCAGCCCTGGCCCTTACCCTTCAGGAAGGGCGGAACCGCTTCTTCCACGCTGGCAGTACAAATCACCCGGGTGTTCCCCGTGGCAATCAGGCAGCTGCCGTAGGCCGTGCGTACAAAGTCTGTTTCAATGCTGATCGGGCGCTTCTCGTCCGGTTTTCTTCCGTCTGCTCTCATTGTTTATTCCTTCCCGTTATTCCTGATTGTTTTCATTGCCTCTGCTGCGTAAACCACCATGGCGACAATCGCCAGCGCCACCGTAATCCACAGCAGGAGGATGTCCGGCGTCATGCCCCACAGCATGATATTTCCTTCCACAAACGCCTTATGGAAGAACGACAGCACCAGGGAGGCGATAAAACCCACCTGCGCTGACTTGCCGAAGTAATTGCTGTATACCACCACGTCCTTGCTCAGCATGAACACGCCGCCCAGGACCATCAGCAGCTCCTTGGCCGCCACAATGATCACCGCGATCAGCGGCAGCGGGCCCCAGAACGTCTGGCATACCATCGCCGTCAGCACCATCAGCTTATCAGCCAGCGGATCAAACAGCTTGCCGAAGTCGGTAATCTGGTTCAGTTTCCGCGCCAGATATCCGTCCAGCATATCCGTCAGGCTTGCCGCGCAGAACACGCACAGTGAGGCGACCTTAATCTCTTCCTCGTGGAAAAACAGCACCACAAATACCGGAATCAGCAGCATCCGGATGATGGTCAGGACGTTCGGAATCGTCCAGACGTTGGAAAACAGCTTACGAATCTTCTCTTTCAAAAAGAGGACCTTCCTTCAAATCACTTTATGATTCATTATTCATTTTTCATTGTCATTATTTGGTCGTCAGTCCTTCGCCCAAAGTAATGACCTCTTTACGGCCTCGTGCCAACCCTTGAGGTTCAGCAGCCTTGTAGCGTCATCCATCCGGGGCGTAAACTCCAGATCCTTCTGCCAGACCTTTGTGGTTTCCTCCAGACTGCTGTAGATCCCCGCGCCGAGTCCGGCCAGCAGGGCCGCGCCCAGGGCGGTGGTTTCCAGCACTCTCGGCCGGATGACCGGAATGCCTGTAATATCCGCCTGGAACTGCATCAGGAAGCTGTTCGCGCTGGCGCCGCCGTCTACCTGCAGGCTTTCCGGCCGGCTGCCGCAGTCCGCGATCATCGCATCCATCAGATCCGCGCTCTGGTAGGCGATTGCCTCCAGCGCCGCCCGGACAATATGTGCCCGGCCGGTTCCCCGGGTCATGCCGATCAGCGTTCCCCGGCTGTACATATCCCACCAGGGTGCGCCCAGTCCGGTAAATGCCGGCACCAGGTATACGCCGCCGGTACTCTGGATTGACTGTGCAATCCCTTCTGTTTCTGCGGCGTTTTCAATAATCTTCAGTTCATCCCGCAGCCACTGGACGGTGGCTCCGCCCATAAACACGCTGCCTTCCAGCGCATATGTCGGTTTCCCGCCAATACGCCAGGCCATCGTGGTCAGCAGTCCGTGCTCGCTCATCACCGGTTTGTCCCCGGTGTTCATCAGCATGAAGCAGCCCGTGCCGTAGGTGTTCTTGATATCTCCGGTCTTCAGGCATGCCTGGCCGAACAGGCTCGCGTGCTGGTCACCCGCCATGGCGGTCACCGGAATAGCCCGGCCCAGGATCGCCGGATCCAGCATGCCGATCATTCCCGCCGTGTCCACCACCCGGGGCAGGCACGCTTTGGGAATATCCAGCAGCTTCAGGAGATCGTCGTCCCAGTCCTGGGTATGCAGGTTAAACAGCATTGTGCGGCCGGCGTTGGTCGCGTCCGTCACATGCGGCCTGCCCTCCAGCAGGTTCCAGCACAGGAAACTGTCCACCGTGCCGAAGCACAGCTCTCCTTTTTCCGCCCGATCCCGCAGGTTGTAATAATCCAGCAGCCACTTCAGCTTTGTGCCGGAGAAATAGGCATCCGGCACCAGGCCCGTCTTTTCGCGGATCATGTCGCCGCAGCCGTCCGCCACAAGCCGATCCACAATCTGGCTGGTCCGCCGGCACTGCCACACAATGGCGTTGCCAACGCATTCGCCTGTGTTCCGGTCCCAGAGGAAAGTGGTTTCCCGCTGGTTGGTGATGCCGATCGCGGCGATATCCGCCGCGTTCACACCGCTCAGGCGTACAGCTTCCCTCAGGGCCGTGATCTGACTGTTCAGGATATCTTTGGGGTCATGTTCCACCCAGCCGGGTTTCGGGTAATGCTGGGGGAATTCCTTGTTAAAGGCCGCAATAATCTCTCCGTCTTCGGTAAAGATCACTGCCCGGGAGCTGGTAGTTCCCTGATCAAGCGCCGCCAGAATCTTCTTCATAGCCGCCCTCCTCATCATGCACCTGCGCAAGCTCGAGTTCAATGCCGTAAACAAAGGACGTGTTTTTACCTGTAGTACCGATAACCACCGTGCTGCCATAGGCGGCGGGGGAAGCTTCAATCTCAGCATTCAGCTGCATTGTATCCACAACGCTTCCTGTGAGTCCCTCCAGCAGGTGGATGGTGCCGTTCTGTTCACACTGGATGATCCAGCCGTTTCCTGCTTCGTTATACACCGCAATGGGTGAAGATTCGCTGCGGCTGGAAAGGCCGTAGGACCAGACAATCTTTCCGCTTGCTTTTTCCAGCGCAATCAGGACAGCAGGCGTCTCACCGGAAAGGCCAAGCTGCTGCCTGCCTTCGTCTGAAAGACCGGTCACCGTGAAGTAGACCAGGTCATTCAGCCCATGTTGTCCGATCACCGGAGAAGCCTTGGCACCGACGTCATCCTTATCCTTCTTACCCTTGGTTACGCCGACGGAAGTCTTCCAGATTTCCTTTCCGCTCAGTGCGTCATACCGGCGGATCTGGATATCGCTGTCGCCCTTTTTCCGGTTGTTCAGCATATTCGCCGTGTACAGACTCAGCTCCCGGTTATCCGCCGGAGCCTTGTCCTTGGGATCGTCTTCGTCTCCTGTTTCTGCAGGCACCGGCGTTTCCTGGACATTCTCCCTGATCTGCATATCCATGGCAACCGCCGCCATGACGGAGTCCCCGGTATTCACTGCCCACACGGGCTTCAGGGTATCCGTATCAATGCACATGAGAACGCCTCCCATGTTTGCCATGTAGACGTACTTGTCATACGCGGCGGGAGAGGATTCGATTGCCAGCAGGGCTGTGCTCTTCTGTCCCTTCACCTTATAGTTCATAACGGTGATGGAAGGATCAATGGTCAGCACCTTCGCGTTGTAGTCGAAGCTTGAGTTCAGCGATTCCAGATACAGCATGCCGTTCGATCCGGCAGCAATCAGCGTATCGCTGGTTCTGTCGATCAGCGCTGAGGTTTCAAAGCTGCCGACATCATTCAGCGGCCGATGGTATTTTCCGTCCAGGCCGTCCAGCAGTTTCTGCTCCTTCTGGGAATACAGGTTGTACTGCCTCAGGCCGATCTTGCCGGTCTTCACCTTCATCTTCCGGGCAAACTGACCCACGCTCATGAAGGGATAACCGCCGGTATGCAGCGTCGGCGTACCGCGCATGGGATAGCCCAGCTTGATACTGTTGCGGGTTAATTCTCCGTCAGCCAGATCCAGGAAGCGGATATTGCCGTCCATGCCCGCAATGATGACTTCCTTCAGGGCCTTTGTATTGATTTTCTTTTCAAACAGGTTGCTTCCCTCGCGCACCTGCGTGCTCCAGCGGGCAATCACCGGCTGGCCGGTCCATCCGTAGCCGTAATAGGTCTGGTTTGTTCCCCGTGCGCTTCCGCTGTCCGCATGCCACTTTTCCTTCAGGCCTGTCGGTGCCGCGCTCAGCGTACCTACGGCTGCGTTCCGGCGGAAGTTGTCGCCGCGGAAAGTCATCACACCCAGCTGCTTTGTGGTATATTCATCCGCCGCCGGCATATGGATCAGTTCCTTCGCCGGCCGGCTGTAGTTTTTCACCTTCTTGGTAACGCTGGTATAAACCGTCGTACTGGAAATCAGTGACGGATCAGCTTCCGGCGCTGCCAGCGCCGTCAGCGGCGGGGTTTCAGTCGGTGCAGGGGTTGGCGGTGCAACGGTAGGAGTCGGTTCGGGCGTACGCAGTTCCCCGGTCGGCAGATCGTCATATCGATCTCCCTCGAAGGCTCCCTCGCCCTCTGCTTCGTTATCCGGATCTTCCTCTCCGTTTTCTCCCCAGAGATCCCCGGTAACGCCTTCTGCTTCTATATTCGGATTCTCATCCGATTCTGCTTCAGGATCCGGTTCCCCTTCAGCGCCTTCTTCCTTCGCTTTTTCCGCGTCCACGTCGTAATAATCGTCGTCGTCATATTCGGCCGGATCCGGTTCCGTGATTTCCTCCGGCTTCGGGGTCAGCATATCCAGCGGCCCTTGGATCTCTATTTCCACCGTGGAATTCGTATCATACCACTTGTCTTCATCAGCCCGGCGCACCTGGAGAATCGCGGTACCTTTCCGTCCGGTTTCCACGTGCATCTTCATGGTCCATAATTTGGAACCATCCGTGTTGTCTGTCGACGCGGCCTCGGTATCCAGATCCTCGTCGTTTTCTCCCCGCAGGCGGATTCCGGATACGTCCCGCTCCGTAAGCACGGTGAAAGCCATGTCCACCGGTGCGGTACGTCCTACCGTTTCATCCACCGGGATAAAGTTGATAACACGCGGAGCTTCCCGCACAGCGTTATTCTTCTGATTCGCCCTGTCCCTGAAGATCAGCACACCTGTAATGATGATGCCGATCACCACCAGCAGCGCCACAATGATCCTCAGCAGTTTATGCTCCGGACGATCCTGCACCTTTTCCTTGGCGTTCTCCGTCCGGAAAGGCTGACTCCGTTTTTCAAGATATGCTTTCGCGTCACGGGAATACATCGACTGTTCCCGTTCCCAGGCAGCGTCCCGGGCAGTTTCCCGGATCGGAACCTGCTGCGTCATACCGTCGCTCATGCGCCCAGGGGCATAGCCAACCCGTACCCTGGATGTTTTATCCTGGGTTCTGTTGCTGCCGGACCGGAGCGGCTCCTCCCGCACGTCCCGTCTGGGACGGACCGGCGCCTGCTTCTGTTCAGGCATAGGCGGCCTGCGGTACGCGTTCTGCGGACGGGTACCCGGACGTCTGGCTTCCGGCTTGACGGTGCCGTAAGGAGCTGCGCTCATGCGCCGCGCTTCCGCGGGCACCCGGCTGTCCGCGCCCTGCACCGCGGCAGGTGTTTCTTCAGATGCTTCTGTTTTTTCGACAGGTTCAGATTCTTCCGGCAGCTCAGGTGCCGCGGGAGCATCATTTTCTTCTTTCTTTTCAGGCTCCGGGATTGCTGTTTCCTGTACCTCGGCCGGTTCTTCCTCCGCCGGCATATCGGGCACTTCAGGGAAATCCGCTTCTTCGGTCTGCTCCGTCGCTTCTGTTACAGGCGCTTTCTCCTGTGTTTCCTTTTCGGGCTCATCATCAATAAGCCAGCGTTCAAGGCTGGCCAGCACTTCGGAGGATTCAGACGATTCTTCCGCTCTGACGGGAATGCCCGTTTCCGGTTTCCGCCGGTTTCTGCGCTGGGCATTCATCCCGGTATATGTATTCTGATCTTTCCGATTCCATCTGTCCAATCTTCGTCTTCTCCTTTTCTGCAAAGTTTCCGACAGTGTATATTATATCTGAAAGCGTTTTTGTTCACAAGTCCCGCGGCCGTTGCCTTTTCCCCTGCGCCCTTATATAATACGGATGCGGACGTTTTTCCATTGCAGTTCGTCCTGTTTTATTCTGAAAGATGGTTATTGTTTTATATTATGAAATGTACACTTTGTCCTCGTCAATGCGGTGCTGACCGTTCTGTTCAGCCGGGCTTCTGCGGCCTCGGCGAGGAGATGCTCATTGCCCGTATTGCCCCGCATCTGTGGGAAGAGCCGCCCATATCCGGCAGCCGCGGAACCGGAGCCGTCTTCTTTTCCGGCTGTACGCTCCGCTGCGTCTACTGCCAGAACGGAGATATCTCCCACCGGAATGAGGGCCGCCCTTTCACCCCGCGGGAGTTGTCAGACGCGCTCAAGCGCCTGACAGACCTAGGTGTCCACACCCTGTCTTTTATCACAGGCACCCCTTTTGTTCCCCGGATCCTGGAGGCGCTGGAACTCTGGCGCCCGCCCCTGCCCCTGGTATGGAATACCTCCGGCTATGAAACCGTGGATACCCTCCGCCGTCTCGAAGGCGTCATTGACGTATACCTTCCGGACCTGAAGCATTTCTCCACCCGTGCCGGACAGTTGTGCGCCGCGGCACCGGACTATTTTACCGTCACCTCCGCCGCGATTAAGGAGATGTGCCGTCAGACCGGTACTCCCGTTTACAATGAAAACGGCATCATGCTCAAGGGTACCCTGATCCGTCATCTGATCCTGCCGGGTTTCACTTCGGAAAGCCTGCGCCTGCTCACCTGGGTTCGGGATGAACTTCCTGCCGGCATTCCTGTCAGTCTCATGCGCCAGTATATCCCCTGCAACGGCGTATCCGTTCCCGGGCTGGACCGGCGCATCACGGAAAAGGAGTACAGCCGTGTCCGCGATCATATGATCGCCCTGGATCTTCCCGGCTTCCTGCAGGAACCGGATTCCGCCGACCGGGACTTTATACCGTTATTCAATCAGGATGAGAGCTTTGTTTAAACCCATATGAAAATAACGGAGTGTGCGAACGCACACTCCGTTATTTTACAATTCTTCATTTTTCATTACCAAAGTAAAAAAGCCTGACATTGTCAGGCTTTTTATTGTCAGGATTTTTTAACTTTGGGTACGTGGTATTCATACTTCCCGCCCATGTCAAACCGGACAGATTCCGGCGGAACTTCCAGCAGGGACGGATTATCCATATACTTGACCATGGAAGCAAAGAAGGCGGAGTAATGGGCGCCGGAGCACATCCGCTCATCCGCGGTCATGCCCAGCGGCAGCCACCGCTTCATGCGGCTCTTGCCTTCACTGTCCACAGTGGCTTCCTTCATGATTGTGCCCATGCCGATGAACATGCTCACATTGCCGAAGTTATAGATGTGATGCCATACATGGTTCAGGCCGATGGACGCGTTGTTGGTGATAAACAGGCCGCTGTAGAAAGGCAACTCCCGGATCAGGAATCCGGGTGCAAGGCCGTAGCGGTCCAGCAGCCGGTACAGGCCCACAATGCCGGTGGCCAGTCCCGGAATCTTCAGCAATGCTCCTGCCAGCTTGGTCAGGAACGCGTCCTCCTCTTCATCCCGGATTTTTTCCTGTGCGGCAACCATCCGGTCCCGGACGTCGAAGATCGTATCTGTCAGGTCGAACTCGATCCTGGCTGTGACTTCGTTGCTCTCATTGTTCTGCGGATCCTTGAGGACCACGTAGGAAAGGGAGCAGTTGTTCCGGGCATAATACTGCTTGTTGAAAATGAACCTGTTCAGTTCAGGCAGCTGGCTGACAGACCGCACATACGCCGCGGCAATGATCTGCATGAAGGTAATTCTTTCCCCCTGCCGATTCTTTTCCGCGATATAGCGCGCAGCTTTCTCATAGTCCATCTTGTGTTCCAGGAAAACCTGCGCGTCACAGCGCATGGGCATCAGGTAAGGGGTAATCTGCACGATCGGGTCCACGTCATTGAGTCGTCTGCCATCCGGTCTGCGTCCAAACATGTTCAGGCCTCCCTTTCAGTTAAAACAGACCCGTAGCCTTTTCCAGGGCTTCCTGCTGTGCATGCAGGAGCTCTTCAAACTGGCGCCGGTATTCCACAGCAGTTTCCTTCAGCGCGGTAACCTCTTTTTCCAGGCCTTCCCGTTCTTCGGCCAGCCCGTTCAGGCGCTCATTCGCCTCTGTCTCTGCCTTCAGGCGGATCGCCTCAGCATCTTCCCGGGCCTTGCGGATGGTTTCTTCCTTCACGGTTGCAGCCATCTCCAGGATCTCCCGGAACTTGTTCTCATCCTCTTTGCTCACGCTGGAGGATTCAGCCGCCGGTGCGGACGGACGCACCATTGTTGTCTTCTGGCGCAGATCCTGGATTTCGTTGTTCAGCCGGTCCATTTCCTCACAGATCAGGTCCAGGAAGGTATCCACCTCTTCCTGATTATACCCTCTTGACGCGATAGTAAACTCTTTCTCCGCAATAACTTCTGAAGTGATTCTTTCCATGTCCGTCCCTCCTTCCGGTACTGTCAATCTGAATTGTTAATTGTTAATTGTTCATTGTTCATTGCTATTGATTTGGTTCCGCCAGATCAATAGCCATATCCTCCGAAGCTGCCATAGGCTCCGGCTGCCACCGGCATAGTTCCGGTGTAAGGATTATAACCCTGCAGTTCGCCGTTCCGCGCCGCGTTCCAGTCGGCCGCGTTCGCGCTGGTTCTGTGTTCCCGCCGGCCCTGGAAGGGAACTTCCGCAGGCTCGGTCATTGGGGGTGCCGCCATTTCCGGCGGCTGCATCATTCCGCCGGGCATCATCACACGGGCATTGTTCTGCTCGGGCAGGATCTTGACGCCTTCCGGCGCAATGATGACAATCTGTGCGCCCTGCAGCAGCCGGACTGAGCATCCCAGGGTAAAGGCAGCACCGGCCAGCATATCCTGGCACCGCATGCTTTCGCTGTCGTTGGCAATCGCGTCCAGCATCACGATCAGGGTTTCCCCGTCCTTCATGCACTCAATCGCTTCGTAGCAGCTCTTCAGGCCGGTCAGTGTGATGATGTGCTCCACGTGCACCTGTCCGCGTTCCATCCGCGGCTCAACACCCGGCATATAGGAAATATTGTTCCTCTGGGCCTGGGTAAAACCGGTCTGTCCGCTGAAGCTTCCCTTGCCCACATAATCCTGCTGGGCGCTCTGGTCCTGCTGCGGAAAATAGCTGGTGCCCTGCGGCTGGCCATAAGCCGTCTGGCCGAAGGCCGTCTGGTTATAGGCCGTCTGGTTGTACGCGGTCTGGCCGTATGCGGTCTGATCAAAAGCAGTCTGGCCATACGCAGTCTGGCCGAAGGTGCCCTGCTCATATCCTCCGAAATTCACCGGCGGATTCATGCCTGTGAAACCGGTATGCACAAAACGGGGATCCTGTCCCTGCATCTGTGTCATATCACCGGGCTGGGCTTCCGCGGTCTTCTTCCGCAGCGGACGGTAATGGCTGGTGCCTCCGTCCGGCCGGCGCGTGATATCCGCCGACACGCGGGAAAAAACCCCTTCAATGCTCTTCATCAGATCCTTAAATGCCATACGTGTTTTCCTCTCCTCTTTCCCGTCATCCGCGGGGTCCGAAAATTGCGCTTCCCACCCGGACCATCGTCGCTCCGTGAGCCGCGGCCAGCCGGTAATCACCGGACATGCCCATGCTTAGCTCTTCCATCGCGATCCCGCTCAGGTTTTTATCCCTGATCCGGTCAAACAGTCCGCGCGTCCGTGCAAATAATCCGTCCAGATAATCCTGGTCCTCTGTCAGCGGCATTACCGCCATCAGTCCCCGGATCTCAATCCCTTCCAGGGGCGCAATCTGTTTCAGAAACGCTTCCGTCTCCTCAAACAGTACGCCGCCCTTCTGTTCTTCTCCCGCGGGGCTGATTTCCACCAGCACCGGCATCCGCCTTCCGGCAGCCAGTGCCCGGTTATGAATCTCCCTGGCCAGCGGTTCGCTGTCCACGGATTGAATCATGCACACGTCCCCGACAATCTGCTTCACCTTGTTCCGCTGCAGGCGGCCGATCAGGTGAATCTGAAACCGGTCCCGAAGCTCCGGCAGCTTGGTCAGGAGCTCCTGCACCCTGTTCTCGCCGATGTCCGTAATCCCCATTTCAGCCAGCGGCAGGATTTCCTCCGCGCTGTGGGTTTTCGTCACGGCAATCAGTTTCGGTATGGGATAACGTCCTGCCGAAGCTTCTTCCAGCTCCCGCCGGACTCGTTCCACTCTGCTTTCCAGTTCCTCCCGGGTCATGGCGTCTGTCTCCTCCCTGATCAGAACAGCTTTACAGTCTGCCCTTCATAGAGCGTACCCTGCTGTATCGGAGAGATGTAAACCATCCCGTCCTTTTCGTCCATCACATTGACGGGAATGAAGAAGGGATATTCTCCATCCACGACCACAACGCCAGGCATGTTGTCCTGCGTGTAAATGGCCCTTGTCGGCACCGTCAGGCTGGTCACGTTATCGCCCAGCACGCCGGAACATGTCCGGATATACAGTACCGGCTGCACCTTGGACTGTACGTCCAGCCGGACCTCCAGTTCACCGCCGGTCCGGGTGAAACTCAGCACCTGCGCCTGAACCATGGTATCCTTGAAGTTTTCCAGCTTCAGTTCGTATACCGCGCCTTCCACCGGGTTCCAGTTGCTGTCCTTGATCAGCATCAGCACAACCCAGTGCCCGTCGCGCACCACACGGTAGATCGTGGTTTTTCCCTTTGAACTGATATCATTGGAGGAAGCCGGCTTCTGTCCGTTGATCATCGCACGGACCTGGGCCGGGCTGAACTTGTCATAGTTGGTAATCGTCAGGTCATACTCGTATCCGTCGGAATAGAAGCTGACCAGGCCCTCTTTCAGCGCAACAGACTTCTTGGTCCAGCTGGCGATTCGCTGCAGCTGGCTCTGCTCGTCATCATACAGGCGGGTCATCCGCTGGTCTCCGCTGTACTTTTCCTTCAGCCGGCTCTGGCGCGCACGGATTGCAGCCGCAAGCAGCGCTTCCTGGTTGTTCATGTTGCCCCGGGCGCCGCCAATCAGCTCCCGGACTTCGCGAGCCCGCGTCAGCACTTCCGCTTCCAGCTTTTCCATCTGCGGATCCGTATTGATTTCCTGGTTCAGCAGCTTGACCTGGTATTCCTTGATCTGGTTCCGGTAATCCTGCAGGGTTTCCAGTTCCCGGGTGCTGAAGCCGGAGGAATAGACGTTGCAGATATCTGTGCCCGGGGAAACATAGCTTCCCTCTTCCGCCAGGTACTCAACACTGGATACGGCTTCCTGGTCAAAGGGCGTCTCATCCCGCACGATCAGACAGTCTCCGGTATAACGGGTACCGATTACACCTGCGGTAATCTGGGCATAGGGGGCGGCTTCGGGAGCCAGCGAGGTGATCAGATACCAGGCAGCAAAAGCAAGCGCCAGCACGATCAGCATGATCTGCGGCACGCTCATGCGTTTTTTCTCCTGCAGTGTCGGCATCTGTACCGGCTGCGGAGGCTGCATATCGTACACCTGCGGTTCACCCCCCTTTCTGACATTCTGTTATTATATCATGCGTTTTTATTCTTTGGCAAATCTGCGGCTTATTTCAGCCACTCCGCCGGCCTGACAACGGCAACCGCCGGATCCCCGTCTGTGACTTCCAGCGTCATCAGGGACTTTTCGCCGGTAATCCGCTTCTTTTCCGGGGAAGCGGTTGCCATGACGAACGCCATGCCGACCACTTTTACATTGAATTCCCGCATCAGTTCCACCATACCGCCGGCTGTGCCGCCTCCCTTGAGGAAGTCGTCCACAATCAGCGCCTGCTGGTTTTCCTTCACCGCCCGGCGGCTCAGGCTCATCGTCTCAATGCTTCCGCTGCCGGAAACGTAGTTGATGTTCACCGCGGAGCCCTCATACACCCGGGAGGAGTGCCGGGCAATCACCAGCGGCACGCCCAGCGCGTTGGCCGTCGCAAAAGCCACCGGAATCCCCTTTGTTTCCATCGTCAGCACAAAATCCGGCTCTGTGTCATAGTACTCAGTCGCGATAATCTCGCCCATCCGGTTCACAATTTCCGGCATGGAAAGGATATCGCTGTAATACAGGAATCCGCCGGGAAGCACCCGTTCCGTGCCGCTGAGATCCGCGCACAGCTTTTCAATGGTGGCCCGCGCCTTTTCCCGGCTGACCTTCGGGCGGTACCTTACGCCGCCGGCAGCGCCGGTCACCGTATCGATTTCTCCCAGGTCAAAGGCCTTCGTCACCTGCTGCAGCAGGTCAACATCCTCGCTCATCGTGGATTTCGCGGATCCGAACAGTTCGCAGAAGCTGTTCAGCGTAAAGATCCTGTTGGGGGTTCCTGACAGCAGTTTGATCATTGCGGTCATGCGCTCATTACGGCGGATTCTGTCCATCTTTCTTCTCCAATTCTGCTTCCGAAGCATCCTCTGGTAAATCATTTCACAACAGGTAATTATAGCACAATATCCGAATGATTCAAAGATTTTTATCCGTATTGTTCGGAAAAAAAAGAAAAGACCGGTCATTTGACCGGTCTCTATTCTTTGCCTGTTTTACTCTTCCTTCATCAGGAAAGGGCTGATCTCTTCCAGCAGGTCGCTGCAGTCATCACTGTAGATCTCCAGGGTGATCGGCTTTGACAGATCCAGGGAGAAAATGCCCAGGATTGACTTGGCGTCCACCACATGGCGCCCTGCACGCAGATCCATCTCATAGGGGTAGCGCGCAACGATGTTGACGAAATTGTTTACATTCTCAACCAGGCTCAGTCTGATCATAGCGGACTTCACGGCAAAGCACCTCCTTCATATTCGTCGCCGGGGTTCCGGCGCGGGTTCCTATCATACAGCATTTCGGTACCGGTTTCAATTTCCTGTCCGGCTGTTTCCGAACCGGATTATCCATCAATCCGCGTACTGAACCGCGTCCTTGTCCCGAATCCGCAGCATCAGGGTGTTTTCTTCCTGGTCCCAGGCCGCCTCGCCCTTCAGGGCTGTGGCCAGGAACTGGGCATTGATGAAATGACCTTCAGAAATGAAGTCATAATCATCTTCTGCGATGCTGATCTGCGTTCCGTTCACGGTCGCGGTGCAACCCTGGTTTTCATCATACAGGGCCAGGGTGTATCCGGCCGCCTCCAATACAACGGTACCCACACCGTCGTCCGTCAGCTTCCAGCCTTCCACGCACTTGCACAGGTCATCCAGGCTGATCCGGATCTTATCCTTGCACTGGCTCACCCTCGGCTTCGCCGTTACCGGCACGCCGTCTTCCGTCGCGATGAATTCCAGCGGGCCGTCCGCCTCGTTCAGCGCAACCAGTGCGTTGATGATTTCATAATCTTCCGCGTCCAGGTCGATGTCCTCAACGTCTTCCGGAACATCTTCCGCGGTCTGCTTTGTTTCTTCTTTCGGTTCTTCCGTTTTCTCCGGTGCGGTAGTCGGTTCCGGTTCCGCCGTGGCCTCTGCTTCCGCCGCAGGGGTTTCTGTTACAGGCGCGTCAGTCGCGGGTGCGTCCGTAGCAGGCACGTCTGTGGCAGGCGTTTCGTCAGCTGTGGCTTCCGGTTCCGGAGCGTCTGTTGCTTCCGGTGCTGCGGTTTCTTCCGGCGCCGGGGTCGCAAGCACGACTACAGAGTTTGCCTCCGGAGCCGGTGTTTCACTTGCTTCCGCCTTTTCCGGGTTGTCAATCATTTCCGAGTTTTCATACAGGTTGGTCTGCGTGGCTCTGCCGGCGATACCGTCCGCCTTCAGGCCGTTGTAGTACTGGAATTTCTTGACTGCGTTATAGGTTTGCCGTCCGTAGGCGCCGTCAGCGCTTCCCTCCGGCAGATATCCTTTTTCAATCAGCTTTTCCTGCAGTTTCTTTACTTCCTTGCCCTTGGTTCCCATTGTCAGGTTATGATAAGCCTTCACGTTCGGCGTGATGGTGGGGACCGGTGCCGGAGTAATCTGCGCCGTAGGTTTTGCAGCGTTCGTCACTGCCGCTGCGGGAATCTTTTCAGGATTCTGGACCTGCGTGTTGTCCACGGTTTCCACAATTGCGGTTGCAGCAGGAGTGGGAACGGGCGTTTCCTTCGGAGCAGCCGTACTATTCACAGCCAGCGCCATTGTCGCCGACATGTAGATCAGCAGGGTTTTCATCAGATCCATATACGCCACTCCTCGTTCCTTAGAATTGAACCATCTTTCGAATCATTATATCAAACCCCGACTCTGATGACAATAGAAGTTTTGTATGGTAGAATCAGGCGATACGACAATTCAGGATTCAGAAATCAGAATTCAGAATTATCTGTTTCATATCCTTCAGGGACTCCCTGAACAGAGGCCGGATGTTTCGAAAAACAGCCCTCCTTGAAACAACGGCACATACCCGTTTTATATTCCCGAATATCCCGAAATCATTTGAGCCGGACATATAATTATGCATTATGCATCATGCATTTTGCATTGGTAATGGAGCGTATTTATGGAACAGCTTGAGGCGACCATCCAGGGTACCGTTTTCCGGAATGAGGAAAACGGCTGGTCCGTCCTGACCGTCCGTTCCGGCCGGTCAGAGATTACCGTGGTCGGCTCCCTGCCGGAGCTGAGTCCCGGTGAACAGGCTGTTTTTTCAGGCGACTGGATAGAACATCGTACCTACGGCCGCCAGTTTCACTGTGTCTCCTGCGAACTGAAAACGCCCACAACCCTCCTGGGGATTGAGCGATTCCTCGGCAGCGGCCTGATCCACGGTGTGGGTCCGTCCACTGCCCAGCTGATTGTTGAAGCCTTCGGGGAAGAAACCCTTGTGGTTCTCTCCGAGCATCCGGAGCGCCTGAGCGAGGTTCGCGGCATCGGCAAAAAGCGAGCCATCATGATTGCCGAAAGCTTCCGGGAGCAGCAGAGCACCCGGCGCGCCATGGTCTTCCTTCAGTCCTACGGTATTTCCCCTGCCCTGGCCATCCGGATCAGCCGGCATTACGGCGACCGCACCCCGGAAATCGTCCGGGAGAATCCTTACCGCCTGTGCGATGACCTGGAAGGCGTGGGGTTCAAAACCGCGGACCGCATCGGTCTGTCCCTGGGCATTCCGCCCGACAGTGAAAACCGCGTCAAATCCGCCATGACCTATATCCTGCGGGATGCTGCCGCTGCTTCAGGTCATGTTTACCTGCCGGAAACGGAGCTCTGTTCCGCCTCCGCCTCGCTGCTCAACGTGCCGCTCACCCTTTGTCAGCAGGCACTGCGCAGCATGCTTGTTTCCGGCGCGCTTCATTCCGAAACGGATGAAGCGGCAGAAAACCGCCGGGTTTACCTGCCTTATTACCGTTACGCGGAGCAGGAGGTCGCCCTCATGATCCGCCGCCTGATGGTTGCCATTACACCCGACAAATACGCCGGTGTTTCCCGGGCGATTTCGTCCTTTGAAAAACGCCGGAACATCACCTTCTCCCCCACCCAGCGCCAGGCCATTGCCGGTGCGCTGGAAAACGGTGTCTTTGTAATTACCGGCGGCCCCGGCACAGGCAAAACCACGATCATCAACTGCATTCTGGAGCTGCTCTCGAAGGATAACGAGACGGTTCTTTGCGCCCCTACCGGCCGCGCCGCCAAACGGATGAGCGAGGCCACCGGCGCAGAAGCGCGAACCATTCACCGCCTGCTGGAATACAGCGGTGAGCAGGGCGCCTTCACCCGCACGGATGACAACCCGCTGGAAGCGGACTGCGTCATCGCGGATGAAACCTCCATGATCGACCTGGTCCTGATGCGCGCCCTGCTGAAGGCCATCCGCCCCGGCACCCGCCTGATCCTCGTCGGCGACGCGGATCAGCTGCCCAGCGTCGGCGCGGGCAACGTGCTCGGCGATATTCTCGACAGCGGTGAAGTGCCTTGTGTCCGCCTTACGGAAATCTACCGCCAGAGCGGGGAAAGCCAGATCGTCGTGAACGCCCACCTGATCAATAACGGACAAATGCCGGTACTTAACGGCAAAGGCACGGATTTCTTCTTTGAGCGTAAAACCGCCCTGGCCGACGCAGCCCAGAGCATCACGGCCCTGGTCACTTCCCGGCTGCCCGGTTATCTGCATTATCCGGAAGAGGAGCGTCTCTCCCTTTCCGTCCGGAACATCCAGGTTCTTGCTCCCTCCCGCAAAGGAGAATGCGGCGTCAACAGCCTCAACCTCCGCCTGCAGGAAATGCTCAACCCGCCCGCCTCGGACAAGCCGCAGCTGCAATGGGGAGAAACCATATTCCGTCTGGGAGACAAGGTCATCCAGACCCGGAATGATTACCGTCTTCCCTGGCGCCGGGAAACCTCCGCCGGCATTGAGGACGGTGCCGGTGTGTTCAACGGCGATATCGGCTTCATCATCGACGTGGATCCGGAAAACCATATGCTTACCGTCCGCTTTGATGAGGAGCGGGAAGCCACCTATGAATCCGGAGACCTGGAAGACCTGGAGCCCGCCTACTGCCTCAGCGTGCATAAATCCCAGGGCAGTGAGTTCCCGGTGGTCGTCATGCCCGTGACCCCCGGACCGCCTATGCTGCTCACCCGCAACCTGCTTTATACTGCCCTGACCAGGGCCCGCAGCCTCGTGGTGCTGGTCGGCACCGAGGCCGTGATCCGCCGCATGGTGGAAAACGATCATGTGATCTGCCGCTACACCACCCTGGCCCGCCGGCTGATCGAAACCCGGGAGCTTGTACAATGAGCCCCCGCCCTTTCGAAACCTGGCTGTTCGGCAAGTGGGGGCCGCTTGAAAAAGCCCTTGCCCGCTGGGGAAAAGACGTCATCTGGCCCGAGGATGCCCTCTGCTGTGTCTGCGGCAGGGTAACAGATAAGGACGGTCTCTGTGCCTACTGCCGGGAATCCCTGGAGCATGACGGCTTCTTTTTCGCCTGGGAACGTTCCGATCCGGATCCTGATCTACCTGTCTGGTCCCTCCGTCCGCATGAAGGCATTCCCCGGGAACTGGTGATCCGACTCAAATACGGTGCGGAAGCACGTGCCGCCCGCATCCTTGCAAGCCTGCTCCTTCCCCTGCCGGATGACGTGGTTTTCCCGCCGGACACGGTTGTCACCTGGGTCACCATGCCGGAATCCCGCCGCCGGGAGCGAGCCGTCGATCACGGCCGCCTGCTGGCGGAAGCCTTCGCGGAAAAGCTGTCCCTGCCCTGCAGGCAGCTGCTGCTTCGGCGTGACCGCCGGGAAAAGCGCCAGGTAGGACTGAATGAAAAAGAGCGCGCCGCCAATCTGGCAGGCGCTTTCACACCCAAAGAAAAGATCACTTTTCCGGTACTCATCGTGGACGATGTGCGCACCACAGGCACCACTCTCTGCCGCTGTGCGGAAGCCCTGCGATCCGGCGGCGCGGAAAAGATTTTCGGTCTGACCGTCACCGCCCGAAAATAATTGACATATAAGCCCTTTCGGCAGTATTATATACGTTGGTCTGTTGCGATCAGGCGAACGTTTTTTGACGTTCAGCTCTCTTCATAACAGCCAATAGTATTGAATTCCGAATTCCACGTTTAAAAGGATTTTGTTTAAATCCGTGTCGGTATTCACTATGATCCCTGGGAAGTATTCGTCATCCTGAGCGTATGTGTCAGGAAACTTTCCGCCGCAGCGGATCATTCTGAATTCTGAATTCTGAATTCTGAATTAGTATTTGGAGGTTTGCCCTGTGCTTGAATGTATCGTGACAAAATTCGGCGGCAGCTCGCTGGCCAATGATGAACAGTTCCGTAAGGTTCGCAGCATTCTGGAGCTGGAACCCACCCGTCGCTACCTGGTCCCCAGCGCTCCCGGCAAACGCTTCAAGGAAGACGATAAAGTCACTGACCTGCTGTATCAGTGCTATGACCTTGCCTGCGAAGGCAAATCCATCGCGGAGCCTTTTTCCCGTATCCGGGATCGCTATCTGTCCATCGCCCGCGCTCTGCACCTGAAAGTGGATATCAACTCCAAACTGGACGAAGTGGAGCAGGGTATCTCCTCCGGCAAGGGCAAGGACTGGTGCGCCAGCCGCGGTGAATACCTCTGCGGTATCCTGATGGCTGACTACCTGGGATGGCGTTTCGTGGATCCCATTGACGGGATTTTCTTCAACGATAACGGCACCCTGGATGATGAGAAGACCCAGGAAAAGCTCTCTGCCCTCCTTGCGGACGGCGAGCCTGCTGTTGTGCCCGGTTTCTACGGTTCCAAGGCAAACGGTGAAGTCTGCACCTTCTCCCGCAGCGGCAGCGATATCACCGGTGCTCTGGTGGCCCGTGCGGTGAATGCCGATGTGTATGAAAACTGGACCGACGTTTCCGGTTTCCTGATGGCGGATCCCCGGATCATCGAAAACCCGGCGGAAATTTCCTCCATCACCTACAAGGAGCTGCGGGAGCTGAGCCACATGGGTGCTTCCGTCCTTCATGAGGACGCGATGTTCCCGGTACACAAGGCCGGCATCCCCACCAATATCCGTAACACCAACAAGCCGTATCATCCCGGCACCATGATCAGCAAGAACGCTCCCAATGAGATTTCCGTTCCCACCATCACCGGTATCGCCGGTCACAAGGGATACAGCGTTATCTCCATTGAAAAGAGCATGATGAACAGCGAAGTCGGTTTCGGCCGCAAGGTGCTGCAGGTGCTTGAAAACTACGGCGTGTCCTTTGAACATATGCCCACCGGTATCGACAGCATGTGCGTTGTGGTGAACAGCGCCACCCTGGAGCCTCATCGGGCCGATATCCTTAAGGAGATCGAGAACCTGGTGGACGGCAGCGGCAGCGTCTCTGTCAGCGACAACATGTCCATCATCGCCACCGTCGGCCGCGGCATGGTGCATAACTGCGGTACCGCCGCCCGTCTCTTCTCCGCCATGAGCCGTGCCCGCATCAACGTGCGGATGATCGACCAGGGCTCCAGCGAGCTGAGCATCATCGTCGGCGTCAACGACAACGACTTTGAAGCCACCATCCACGCCATCTACCACGAGTTCGTGGGATAACGATGTTACAGCAAGCCTGCGGAAGCATTCTGCTTCCCGCAGGCTTTTTCTTTTTCATGACTTCTTGCCGAAAAAACCTGTAATGTTATATAATTACAACATCCCGTTACCGCTGATTTGTCATCCTGAGTGACTATGTGGTAAACTCAATACAATAAAGTAAATCAATCCTTTAATTCTGAATTCTGAATTATGAATTCTGAATTGAATATGGGGGTGCCTGGAATGAAGGTTCTTGTAACCGGATACGCTGGTCAGCTGGGCTGGGATACCGTACGCCAGCTGGAAGCCCGGGGCATTGAATGCCGCGGTGTCGACATGCAGGATTTTGACCTGACAGATGGTCAGGCCGTCAAAGACTATGTCCAAAGCTACCGTCCCACCGCCATTGTCCACTGCGCCGCCTATACCGGTGTGGACAAAGCGGAATCACAGCCGGAAATCTGTGCTGCTGTCAACGGCATGGGCACCGTCAACATCGTCCGTGCCGCGCTGAGTGTCGGCGCAAAGCTGGTCTTCATCTCTACGGACTATGTCTTCCCCGGCACCGGGGATCAGCCCTTCAAAATTGACGATCCCTATGGACCCCTGAACGTCTACGGCATGAGCAAGGTTCAGGGAGAGGATGCCGTCCGTTCCCTGATGACCCGCTACTTCATTCTTCGTACCAGCTGGGTTTACGGCAAGAACGGCCGCAACTTTGTCCGCACCATGCTGCACCTGGGCAAGGAAAAGAAAGAGATCCGCGTGGTCAATGACCAGATCGGTTCTCCCACCTATTCCCGGGATCTGGCCCGCGTCATCTGCGACGTGCTGTCGACAGAAAAGTACGGCATCTACCACGTCCGCAACGAGGGTTTCCTCTCCTGGTACGATTTCGCGAAGATGATTATGGAAAAGGCCGGTCTCCCCTGCAAGGTGATCCCGGTTCCTTCTTCCGAGTATCCCACTCCCGCGAAGCGGCCCCTCAACTCCCGTCTGGACGGTTCCAAACTCACCGAGGCAGGCTTCGCGCCCATGCCCTCCGTTGAAAACGCCCTGGATCGTTACCTGGATGAGATCAAAGACGAGAACTGGTAAAAAACAGGCAATGAAATATATACAGCACTTTGGGCAGTTCCAAAGTGCTGCTTTGGTTTGACAGGAAGCATCCACCTTAGTATGATCATTTCAATCGCATATAAAGAGAATATCCACTTATCAAATCACTGACGGAGGCATGCAACGATGAAAGAAGCAGGAAGCATAAACCTGTATCAGCAATTTATTGTCGAAGTTTTCAGTTTTATCAGATCGACAAATCTTTCATATAATCACATCAAACAACCAACAGATAACAATACAACAACAGTTAAGTGGTCGAGTGGCGGATTAAACATGACGCCCCTGGGAAGCTATGAGCCTGCTCGCTATTCTGATTCATTAGTATCAAACTATCGTCGTGCAAAAATCTGTATGTCCCTCCCGAAACAGACAAAAACTGTATATGAGTATCATCTTAATGCAGATGGAAAATGTATAGCGGCACTATTACATAACCAGGATGAACATATACCTAATGGGGGGCTATACTATTACGAGGTATACTATTATGGCAGAATAGCATCAACAGACTTTTATTGTTACTATAGTTCTTCTGATGATACCAAACGAAATCCAGACTATATATATGCATATTCTCATTATATTAATGACATCCCCACACTGTCATTAATATACGATCAGCTCAATGATCAATATGAACTGCATGCAGATCATATTGGTGCTGACAATACCGTCCTTTCAAGCGATGAATATAATATCTGTCCTGTAGAAAACTCCTTTCCCGAAAGCGATCCGCCCATAAGTGAAATGATGGTTAATTTAGCAAGTATTTATGATCAACTCATACCAAAGGATCAAATGGAGACAATCACAATTAATAGCACTGAATATAGGGTCCTTCATACTGAATGGTAAGAATAATAGAGGACAGGCTCTGGGAACACTTTTCGTATCTGTTACATCTATCTGTATATATGGAAAAAGTGGGCAAAGAATAGGTTTCTCTACCTGGACAATTCCTAGTTGAGTTCCTCAGTCTCCTACTATAAGTCCTTGATGGGTATCATCTTTGATTCTTTTGAGTGTGGTACTAATAAATAGTTCCCCGAACCACTTATTTTTACATAGTAGATATAATTTGATTCTTTATACTCATATATCTGCTTGATATCTTGGTATAAAGATAACAACTCTATTTTTGTCTCTTCACCTGTACGCAACATTATTCCTGCAATACTATTGTCACCTGATACAAACGTCCTTTCAATCATTGATTCATTTTCATATACTTTTTTCATTGTATTAAAGTCGTTCACATAATAGATTTTATAGCTTTTCCATCCAGATAACGCTACAAATTTATCTCCCTTTGGAGTTTCTACAAACCATTCTGCTTTTTCTGTGAAATCATATGCTTCTATTTCAATAGCATTAGGAAAATCCAAGCCTGTCTTATCAACGTTTCCTTTGTTTTCTGTATTAAACAACAATTGTAATTCTACACACGTCGTTTTATATTTATTAGATGTAATACGACTAAATACAACAAATAGCTTTGAATTGAAATATGTAATGTACGAACAGTTTCCATCACTTGTCTTATATATACTTTTTACTATGTTTCTATCAGGATCAATGTAATATATTGTATCATGACATCCAACTAACAAAGTGTTTGTATTTGATATATATACCGCTTTAGGAGTAAACCAACTCGAAAACTTGTATCGAAAAAAAGGCTTATTCAGTTGATCAGTTTTATAGACAAGCACTGAACTGGGATATTCAATTACTGCGGTTATTTCCGAAGAATCTTCTGAAAAATGCAAATCCACTACCGATTTATTAGCACTTGATAGTATAGATTTGCTTTCAACATCCCACAGAAAAAACTTATTGCTTTTACTGTAGCACAAAAGCGTATCATTATTAGACAACGCCATATGATATGCATTTTTTATTTTATCCACTTATCGTCATCCTTTCTTTTATGGTATCAGATGATTCATTGCTTTTATTATTGTTTTTGCAGTAGCAAGTGTAAGGTTTAATGTTGGTTTCACTAACGGCTTTGGCAGATTATCTACTGCCTCAATCCAACTGCTTACTGCATAATTATATGCCTTTGTGTTTAAGTATTTGTGTAATTGTGCCTTAACCTGCACTAGATTTCTGGGATCGTGCACCGGATTAATATCATTATTCTTCAATATTTCTCTAGCTTTTTCCGCCCTTTTATCTGTTTTTGGAACTATATGATGGACATGGTTTCCGGGCGTATACTTATTCGCTGGATTTTGAGCTTTAGCCAAAGCTTCTTCACATGCGCTAACAAATTCCGCTTCCCTTACCTGCACTTGTGCAATACTAGCATCCTGTACAGCTGGTTTAGCAGTATCTGTTATTGTTGTACTCTGAGCAACTGGCTTAGCAATATCTGTTACAACATGATCTTGAACAACAGGCTTTTCAACAACAATCGTTGTCGTTATTGTGGGGGCCTGCTCTCGTGTAACAGATTCCGGCTTTGGTGAACCTCCAAAGATAGCTTTTCCCACCTCATAGATTGCCGCTCCACCTATAAGTACAATTGCTGCTACCTCTCCAAATGGCAAGGGGCCATCCGCCATCGACCATTCGATACCAGTACGAATTGCATCATCTAATACTTCTCCACTAGGATCTACAAACATCATCGGACTATTCCAACAATACCCATATCTATTCAAAGACAGCGGAGTTGTTACCTGTCCTTTCAGAATATCCTTCTGATTAAACCGGTTCATTGCTGGCTCATACTGCCTTGCACGCAGGTTAATCATTCCTGTGACTGCATCATATGTTTCCGCATTATATGTGAACCCGCTCGTCTTCGTCTTCAACTGTTCACCAAAGGGGGTGTAAACATATGATTGTATAGTTACTGTAGACTGTACTTCCTGCAATGTACCTATGGCATTCTCACCCAAAACAGGCGCATTAATCGTCTGTGCAACAGATCCTCTGCCATCATAGACATAGTTCGTTTTGCTATTGTTAGAATAACCTGCTATACGTTCCAGTCCGTAAACGTATTCCGTCACATCAGTACTGTTCTGTTTAGTCTTCTTCTCCTGGATTACCTGATAATAGTCCTGTGTAATATCATACAAGTATTCCGTAGTTGCCCACTCATAACCTTCCTGGATTTCTGACGGTTCATAAACTTCCGGCAGTCCGGCAATACTTCCACGTAGTAACTCCTCCAGCATGGATCTGTTTGTGTTACCTTTTTCCTTCTTGCTCAACCGCATGCCTGCCGCGTCATAGGTAAAGACCTGCTCATATCCATCGTAACCCGTATAGCCTGTCAACTGATCCAAAGCATTATATGTATAGATATCTGTCAAGGTACCATACTTCTGGCTATTCAGAACCTTTTGAATCATGCTGCCGTTCGGATCATAGCTGTAGGTAAGTTTATCCTTTCCCACAGTCATCTCTGTCAGCTGATTGCCCTTGTTATACTTCATGCCGATTGTTACCGGCTGTTTTTTTCCGGCAATAATCTTTTCAGGAGAGATAACCTTCTTTGTCATATTGCCTGCGGCATCATATACATATTGCTCTGCATAGCCAGTACTCTTCCGGAAAGATGTCAGCTGTCCGGCAGCATCATACTGATAGGTATTTTCGGTTGTTTCTCCATTCTCTGTCCGACTTTCCCCAGTGATGTAGCCGTTCTTGTTATGACTGTAGCTGAATGAAAGAGAACTGTCACCTTCTGTGCTCTGTCTGATAAGGTTGCCAACCTCATCATAGTCATATGCCGTTGTCAAGGTACCCGTAGTCGTCCGGATTCTTCTTCCCGCCGCGTCATATTCGTAGCAGGTTTCTTCACCGTCCGTATCCTTTACGCTTGTCAGACGATTCAGTGCATCATAAGTATAATCTACTTCCCGTCCATCGGGATAGATCATCTTTGTTTTGTTGCCATACTCATCATAGTCATAGGTAATGCTTTCGCTATTTACATTCGTTACCGCAATCAGATATCCATTGTCATTATACTGATACAGAATATCTCCTGCTTCACTGCTGAGGGTTGTCACCTGGCCCAGTTCATTATACCCGGTTGTGATGGTATAGGCTTCCCCAATCTGCTGCTTCAACAGATTCCCTGTCTTGTCATATTCAAAGCTGATTTCTGTTCCATCCGCCTTGATGGCTTTTTCCAGCCAGCCTTCAGGCGAGTACTGATAATTCACGGTATTACCCAATGCATCCGTTTCAACCGTCAGGTTGCCAAGGGCATCATAAGTATATCCGGTAATATGTCCCAATGCATCCTTTACCTGTGCAATCTGATCATTTGCGTCATAGGTATAAGCTGTCTTATGGCCCAGTTCGTCTGTCACACTGATCAAACGGTTTACCTTATCGTATCCGTATTTCTTTGAATATCCTTCAGCGTCTGTCTCGGTCAGCACATTCCCTGCCAGGTCATATGTCAGTGACTGTTTCGCCCCATTGGCATAAGTCACCTTAGCCAGCAATGATTCTGGCGTGTATTCAAAGCGCGTACTGTTTCCTAACGCATCTGTCGTTGTAATCAGATTGCCCAGAGTATCATATTCACAGATACTTTCAGAGCCATCTGCAGCTATTGTTTTGGTTAATCTGCCAAGCAGGTCATATTCATATTTCGTAACCTGGTTCCCCTGTTTAACAGACGTGACATTTCCAAGTTCATCATAGGCATATTCTGTTGCAAAACCTGTACGGGGGATCTGGCGGATTACCCTTCCCAGCAGGTCATATTCTATAGTGTCCTTGCTGCCATCCGGATAAATAACCGCTGTGTTGTTTCCCGCCACGTCATATTCAAACTGTACGCTTCTGCCTTCTGCATCCGAAACAGCAGATATATTACCGGCTGTATCATACTCATAGGTGCTGGCATTACCGTTTATAATCGTCTGGGTGATTTGTCCCGCGGCATCATACTGGTATTCAGTTTCACAGCCGAGCGCATCTGTCGTCTTCGTAAGCCGACCAGCCGTATCATACTCATATAGGGTTACCTGTCCACCTGGTGCGCTAATGCGGACAAGATTTCCCAGCGCGTCATACTCACATTCAGCTTTCTGATTAATCGCATCTGTGATTTCGGTTGTCAGTCCGCGTCCGTTATACGCATACCGGGTTTTGTTTCCATTTGCGTCTGTTTCCTCCACGATACGACCCGCTTTATCGTACAGTGTGGACAGTTTGCCACCGTTTTTCTGCTTTGCGGACACTGCCTGTCCATTCTTATCATACTGTATCGTTGCCTTTTGTCCCATTGCGTCTATAACAGCTGTCAGGTTACTGTTGCCATCGTATTCATAGGTGGTCTTATTGCCCATGGCATCTATCGTTGCAATCAGATTCCCTGTCACATCATATTCATACCGCGTAACAGCACCATTAGGAGCTTTTTCTTCTGTGAAACGGTTCAGCGCGTCATAAGTATACGTTATGGTATTACCCAGCGCATCTGTAGCTGTCAGTAGATTGCCGTTAGCATCATAGGTATACGTTGTCCTTGCACCCATCGGATCGGCTACTTCTGTAATCCTTCCCAGCAAATCATAAGAGATCCGAGTTTCACCGCCCATCGCGTTTACCTGGCGGATTATACGATTCATATTGTCATATTCTGCTTTGGTTATTGAGCCATCAGCAAATGTACTGGTAAGGATATTCCCGCAACCATCGTATTCGAAGGTTTTTACACCACCTACAGGATCTGTTACTGTCAGCGGCAAGCCAATCGCATCGAACGTATAAACAGTCTTTCCACCGAGCGCATTCGTTTCAGTCAGCAAATGTCCTGCTTCATCATAGGTATTTGTAGCTGTATAGCCATCCGCATCCGTTGTTTCCAGACGGTCCCCATTGGCATCATAGGTATAGAGTATAGTATTACCTAGTGCATCACTGACAGACGCAACTTGACCGTTCTTTGTATAGGTTGCCTGCTGTTGACTTCCATCCGGAAGTATTGTCCGGATGATATGACCCAAGCCATCATACTCATATCTTGTGGTATTACCCTTCGGGTCCGTCATAGCAGTCTTACGGCCCAGTGCATCATAGGTATACGAAACAGAGGTATGATCAGCATAGGTAACCTTCAAAAGATTTCCTTTGGTATCATACCGCGTCAGAGTTGTTTCGCCCAAAGCATTCGTCTCTGATGCAGGATAACCGTTTTTGTCATAAGTATAAGTAGTTTTATATCCAAGGGGATCAGTTGCGGTTTCGAGCAAGCCTCTGTTGTTATATGTATAGCTTGTTATATTCCCAAGCGCATCTGTAATGGACAAAATATTACCATTACTGTCATATGTATAACTGGTAACGCCTCCATCCGGAGCTGTCTCAATGCTCAGATTGCCCTTTTTGTCATATGTGTATCTCGTTGTATTTCCGTTCTGGTCCGTTCTGCTGAGCAGGTGATGTGCGCCGTCCCAGTCAAAGAACACAGAATTCCCCCGGGCATCTGTCGAGCTAATCTTATCTCCCAGATTGTTGTAGTTGTACGTGGTCACATTACCCAGAGGATCAATCTCGGATATGATCTCACTCTGTGCGCCATAAATGTATAGCGTTTCTCCGCCTTGAGCATCTATTATCTTGCTTGTGCGTTTCTGTTCATCATAGATGTAGGTTACAGAGTTCCCTTCTGCATCTGTGGCAATTGTATAGTTCTCACCGTATTCCAGCCGGTATTCTCCGCCATTCGCATCTATCTGGGCAACAACTCTGTTCTGATTATCATACGTGTTTCTGGCCTGACATATTCCATTTCCGTCGTACCAGGCTGTCATTTGTCCTTCCGGATCATATTCATAGCGGGTTCTATTTCCTTCTGCGTCCGTTACTTCTGTCAGCATATTACCGCTGTAGGCATAGCGAACACATGAGGTATCTGTCAACCAGATTTTCGTGATTTGTTTCTGTTTGTTCGTTTCAACACGCAGTTCTTTGCCGGAAGGCAGAATGATTTTCTCCAGGTATCCTTCCACATTTCTGACAAGCAGGATTTTCTGCTGGCCATTGTTCTTGTGAATCTGGTTCAGATTGCCTTTTTTATCGAAACCATATCCTGTTCCGTCTGTTAACAAAATCAGGTATCCGTCTTCTGTTTCAGCAATCGCTTCGAATTCTGTTGTATCTGTAATAAAATGGCCGTCTTCCTTCTTCATGAAGCGAACAACACTGCCGTCACTGCGTTTCCAGCAGAGAACCCCGTTATCATTCATTGTCAAAGTCTGTTCTGCCTCGCAGGACCACTTGTCACCGAAAAGCATACCCTTGGTCTGGGATTGGTTGTTATAGGTACGGATCAAGTCAATCCCATTTCCACCAATATCCGGAACTGCAAAATCTCGTGCTTCTACGTAGAAATTGCCGGTATTAAAATTTATTGGTTCAAAGCCACGAGCACAGAAGCTGCAAGGACCAAGCAAGTCCTGATCCAAAGAGAAATCCAACTCCGGTATCTCAGATGGAGATACATATGTCATATTCGCATATATGCTGGTTGGATCTTCGAAATCGATTACCCGGATCTTTTCAGGTGGTATTGGTGTTGTTTTTTCAGCATAATATGTCGGTAATGCCACCGGGGCTGCAGTTACTATTACAGGCGCAGATGTCGGCCGGGGTGTCGGTCTGGGCGTAGCTGGTGGTGTAGTCGAATCAGGCAAAAGCGGCATCGGAGTCGGTGTGACAACAACCGGTGCCTGCATAGTTTTAACAGTGGCCCGTACTGCTTTGGCATATCGAGTCAGAATATTCTTGTTTCCGTCCTGGGGATCCTCATAGACTCTCCGCGCTATAACCTCGTATGCGGCATTTTTAATATATTCTGTATCTGTAAAAGTAGTGCGAAGAACAGAAGCAATCTGCTCACCGTTCCGGTAAATATCATAGAAGATTGAGTTTTTCAGAGTCTCGTCCTGTTCATTTGGATCTGTCCAGGTCAGAACATATCGTTTCTGATCTCCGGAGAATTGGCCGTAATCTTTGGCCACCACATTATTGACCGGTTTCACCAGTGTCGGTATCACAGACGTATTCCTCAGGCTGACCCCTTCCACATGCAGTCCCTTCAGGACAATGCCTTCCGGAAGTGTTGCCCGCAGCCAGAGCGTCCGCGTCATGCTCGGCAGGAAACAGTATTCTGAAAGAGGCATAGCAATCCAGTCTGTTCCGTTCACAGAATAGGTAAAATCATCCTCGTACTGAGTCGGATTTCCATCCCCGTCCATGAACAACGCTTCTGCCCGCAGGATATAGGTATCCTCCGACAAATCGATTTGTCCTGATTCGAATTCATGGGTCGCGTCAGGTCTGCTCCGTAAAATGATGGCTGCATGGGCACCGCTGCCATACAGAACGCCGTTTCCATTGATTCCGACCTGAGCAATCGTGTGTTTTGTATTGTCTTCATAAGGGAGCAAACTGACTGTATGGCCGTCTTTCTGCAGGATACCATCTGTATACACAGCCGAAATGGCTGGAGTTTCGTTGGTTTCCTGTCTCAATGATAGTAAGGCTTTATTATAGGTTGCCGGAATAATAAGGGAAAGCTGTGAAACAGCTCGCAACAGAGTGCTCTTGAATCGTACCGGATTGCTCTCATGGATCTCTGTCAGATCCAGCCCCTGCAGAACAGTACCCGTACTGCAAATAGAGCAGCGAATATCTATTGCTTTCTGCGGCACAGGAAACACAGTGTCCCTGTTCTGAGCCAACGGCAGCCAGTTCTCTCCCTGATCAATACTATACTCGCAGGTGACAGCAGAAGCATTATTCGACAAGCAATGAATCTTCACAGCCATTGCATCGCGCTGGAAAGAGATTGTCTTCAAAGTGAAAAAAGCATCATCTGAAAGAGCCACGGCACCGGTTTCATCAAACTGGATATCATTTCCATCAACTATATTTTCATCGTTTTGAAGCAGATCACTGAAAGCCAGAGTACTCTGATAGCCCTGGGAATAATGCACCTGTCCGTCTTTATCTGTTGAAATAACAGACAGCGTATGCAAGGTGTTCTCCGGATAGATAATAGGATACAACGGGAAACGCAGTTCTTCCGTATTCCGGATCATATTCCTGTCCAGAATAACAATGCCCTCAGCTTCTTCTTCGGTATACTTCAGTTCATACTGTCCGGAAGTTTGTATAGCTGACAGTATTTCATTGTTTTCCGGCGCAATGATTCCAACATCTGCAGAAACTGTTTGTGCCTGATGGTTTGCTTTAACACAAATACCCTGTGAAACCGTTTCGTGACCGGCAGCATCATGAGCTGTCAACGTCATGAAGATCTCATCGCCGTCAGGGAAAACACTTGTATCCAGCAAGCCTAATTGCTCAGCTTGTTTTTCCTCATCACCCTGCAGTTCAACCATTTCTCCCGCATCATCCCAGGCTTTGAATACCCAATCTGTCAGTGAAATATCTGACACACTGCCCAGAATATCCAGAACGCCAGAAACAATATCATCCTCTGCGGGAGACAGAATCTCCACTTCAGGTAGTGTCCGGTCAATCTGATAAGTCAACGGAATGATTGTCTCATTCTGTGCTTCATCTGTTAACCGCAGAAGTAATTCATGCTCTCCGTCCGGTATTTCGGATACGGAAATTTCACCTTCACCAATTTCTTTTGTTTCAAGATCTGTATAAGAAAGGCCTTCATCCAGACTATACCCTATGGACACCAGATTACTGCAGGCATCCATCGCGCCTGTCCACGAAATATTCAATATATCTGTGTCTGCCCAGGAATCTGGGGCAATTTTCACTTCTTCAACGACAGGAGGTGTACGGTCAATATACAGTGTTTCCGTATCTTTCGCCTTTACACCAGCTTGATCTGCCACACAGAACGTAATGGTGTGTGTTCCATCCGACAGTGTAGACAAATCCAGTTTCGTTTCATCCTTCTCAAAGTCAAGAGGAACCAAGTCCATATTATCTATTTGATAAGACATGGTAGCCAAGCCACTGGTTTCATCTGACACCCCTGACCACGTCAGCATGCCTTCTTTTTCGTTGCTCCAGTTGCTCGGGGTAACTTGCCATTCATTGATTTCAGGCGGTGTTCGGTCAATACGGATTTTGATTGATTTCTGTGACTGATACCCCAATTCATCTAACGCAAACAATGTCAAAGAATGCTCCCCATCTCCCAATGCAGAAACATCCACATATTTTCCACCTTCTACAGGTGCCGGCTTAAAAGCTGATATGGGGTCATTATCATCCAGTGCGTACAGTATTTCTTGCAACCCACTATATGCATCGATAACCTCGCCCCATTTAAGCAGCAATTCATTCTGTGCCGTCCATGAATCCGGAAAAGCGCTTACTATACCGATATTTGGAGCCGAACGGTCAATTTTGATTTCAGCGGACCGTATTATTGCTGTTCCTGCCCCATTTGTCACTTTCAGATATGCATCATGTATCCCTTCAGTCAATGAGGTAATAGTTATCTCTTTTGTTCCAGTCTCTTTAACAGGGAGATTCTGATAATTATTATTTTTATTATCTACTGACCATGCAATGTTACTTATACCACTTTTTCCAGCTTTTGCGCCTCCCCATGCAAGCGTCACTATATTTTTGTTCGTCCAGTTTTCGGGAACTACTGAAAAAGAGGATAATGTAGGCGCCAACCTGTCAATTTTGATTTCTGTTGCTGTTTCCTTACCTATATTCCCCAGATCGTCCACGCCTCGAATACTGATAGTATGTATTTTATCTGAAAGGTTTTTAAATTCCGGTATGTTTACACCTGTTGCATTTCCGCTTCTAATATAATCTCCATCAGCGGATTTAGCATATATATAACTACCTTCATCAATACAATACTGTACTTTAAAGCCAACCTTATCCGTTATTCCCTCCCAGGAAACCGTCCCTGATCTCTGGTCAGTCCAATTATCGGGAACAACCGAGACTTTCGTCGGTGCGGATGGTCCGCTTCTGTCGATATATATGGGGGCAGAGTTTGCCGCTCCATAGTTTCCTTCTTTGTCTACGCCTCGTATATATACAGTATGCGTCCCATCCTTCAATCCGCTGACATCAAGGCTGAATGATCCATCTGCTTTATTTGAACCGGTATCTTTCCAGGCCCAGGAAGTAACTGCCTTATTGGTATCCGGATCCAGCGCATATTGAATCTTCCCACCACTAATGGAATCCGATTCTATTGGTTTATCTTTTATATCCTTCCAACTTACTGTCACTTTGGCAGCATTTGTATATTTGTTCGGAACAACTTTTACTTCGGAAGGTTTCTTCGGAGGCAATTTATCAAGCACAACCGCCACCGTTTTGGAGGCTGAAGATACCTGCCCGCATTTACTTACAGGCCGCAAATTAAAGTAATAATTCGCATTTGTATTATTTTTTCTGGGGTATGTAGTCAGTTCCTGTCCACTTCCGTCCCAGTGAATAGCATATTGATTATTGTTGTTTTCTGATTCTGTTATCCAGAGTTTTTTCCCTTGAGTCGAATAGCTGGTTGTGTTGCCAATAAAGTGATATGAATAATTCTCCTTGTCCTCTGGTTTGCCTTCCCCAGTCCAAATCCCTAATAAATAGTTGTTCGCTCCTTCGACTGCATTCCATTTGAGTTCCACCCATCCTTTTCCGCTATTAGCCTCCCCGCCTATTTTGTTAACAGTCAGGTTAGGCGTGACATTAGTGTAATATGTTGCGGTAAAACCCAGGCGATGTTTGAACATAATATTGGATGAGAAAATGCGTACCCAGGAAGAGGATGATGTAATGGCAAAGCCATAGTTCTTTTTCTCACCATATGAAGTGAGCCATTGAGCAAAAATCTCCGTTATGTCAATATGATTGGCTTCTCTGGTTAAGATAACATCCTTATAGATTTCAGTTGAAAGAGAGGGGCGATTGTTATAAGTAAGATTATTTTGATTCCAATCGCTTGTAATCAAATGAATCCTGAATTTTCCATCCCCGCCCATATCATAGACACCAAAGTGCCAGTAGACTTTATCGAGTATAAAATTATCCGGAAAGCCTGCTGTCCTCGGTTCATCAGGATCCGTAAACCCTCTCATTGAAGGACGGATATAGGCTATAAATTCCTCATCTCCTCTTGTACCCGCATATATATTGTTTCCTTCTTCATCAAGATTATTTTCATCACTCGATCCCGCTGAATAATGGGTGTCAGGATATTTTTTACTTACATATGCATCCGCAATACCTTTTTTTACATAATTAAAGTATTGACCCGTCGGATCAATTTTTACCGGATACACCGCGGACTGCATCCATTCATCGTTGGGTTCATATGTCAGGATATAGCTGTCACCATTTACTTCAAGCGCAACTTCAATATCTGTACTGTAGTTTCCCGATGCGTCCGTCATGTTCGGTGCTTCAATACGGGCAAGACAGTTTCCGTCTTCATCACATAAATTGACTTCTTTTCCGGCTAATGTTACGGTTAATCCTTCTGTGTTCAGTTTGTAAGAATAGATATGATTTCCGGTATACTGGGATACAAGAATATCCTCTTTCACACCGGTGGTTGACACAGACAGACGGACATCTGTAGCTATATCAAATAAGCCAGAATAAACAACCGCATCGAAACCAGTCGAAACCGGTGCCGCACTCCGAAGCATCCTCATTTTGGATGCTCTGTTGCTGGACCCTCCGGTACCTCCGACCTTCTGTCCGGTTATGACAGACGGACGGGTTCTGTTCTCTTCAGGCAATTCATCCTCTGCCAAAGCCGAAGAGAAAAGCCATCTTAACAAACTGTTTCCAATAGAATTGCTCGTTTCTTCATTTGTTTCTGCAGACTCGCCCTGATCTTGTGGCGTTTCTACCGGATCTGGATTGGGCGTATCCATCAAATCCTGGGCAGAAACGTCTACCAGATCCGAAACAGGGGTGTCCGTCGGATCCTGAATAGGTGTATCTGTTGAATCCTGAACGGAGGTATCTGTTGTTTCAGGAACAGGCGTGTCTGTTGGATCCGGGACTGGGGTATCCGTCGTTTCCGGAACCGGAGTATCCGTCGAATCAGGCACAGGAGAATCTGTTAGGTCTGGAATTGGCGTATCGGTTGGTTCTGGAACGGGTGTATCTGTCGGTTCCGGGACAGGGGTATCTGTCGGATCTGCTTTCTCTTCCTCTTCGGGGGTGATAGTTGTTTCCGGTTTTTCAGCTTCATTCGTTTCCAGTGCTTCTGTTTCCTTGGGTTGTTCTGTTTCCCAGACATTCAGAATATAGTTATTTGTTCTCGGAAGAGGATGCTCCTTCCATTCCCTGTAATCTGTTGTGGTCTTCACTTCAGAAACCACACGTTGCTCTTCTTCA